>JAILPJ010000041.1 GCA_024699605.1 Desulfovibrio sp.
CTGGTTCGTACTGAAGTGTCTGGCACTGATGCTCATCTCGCTGACACTGGTCAAGTCTGCGACCGGCCGTTACCGTATCGATCAGGCTTTCCGCTTCTTCGTTTTGGTGCCGACCATGCTCGCACTTTGTAGTCTATTGCTAGTCTGGTTGATCTAAGGAGGCTGGCATGGCTTTTGACGATTTGCTCAAAAAAAATTCGGTACGTTCGCCATGGCTGTTCCGTATCAATGCCGGATCGTGCAATGGCTGCGATGTTGAACTGGCCACAACGGCCCTCATTCCCCGTTACGATGTTGAACGCCTTGGCTGCCGCTACTGCGGCAGCCCCCGGCATGCCGATATCGTTCTGATCACTGGCCCCCTGACCACACGTATCCGTGATCAAGTGCTGAGAGTTTGGAACGAAATTCCAGAGCCCAAAGTGACTGTGGCCGTCGGCATCTGCCCCATCTCGGGTGGTGTCTTCCGGGAAGGGTACTCCATCGACGGTCCCATCGATAAGTACATCCCTGTGGACGTCAATGTTCCAGGCTGCCCGCCACGACCGCAAGCCATTCTTGAGGCTGTGGCCCTTGGCTTAAAAATCTGGAAGCAAAAACTGGGTCTGGAGGCATAATATGGCTGGTTTTCTCAAAGTCTTATTCCGAAACCTGCTGCAAGGCCCAAGTACAGATCCATTTCCCTTGGTGCCTGAGACCTTTACCCCAGATCGTCTGCGTGGCAAGGTCGTAGTCAATCAAGATCTCTGTATGGGTTGCGGCATCTGCAGTTATGTCTGTGTTGCCGGTGCCATCAATATAGAAAAACGCGAAGATGGGCACACCATCACGGTCTGGCATAATGCCTGCTGCCGTTGTGCGGCCTGCAGACAATACTGCCCCATGCATGCCATCAGCCTTATTCCTGACTGGCATTCTGCCCATCCCGAAGCGGACAAGTACAAGGTCATTGAACAAAAATCCATCGCTTATGAACCGTGCAGTGTGTGTGGCAAAATGATCCGTCCGGTTCCTGAAGCCACACTGAAAAAGCTCTATGTTCACAACGATGATGTCGATCTGAACCATGTACGTACTCTTTGCCCATCGTGCCGACAGCTGGAAGATGCCAGACGCAGTGCAGGCCTTCCCGCAGCAGCTGAAAAAAAAGCCGTTGAATAATCTTCTTTCAGAAGAAAGGATGACATATGCAGGAAATCATCAAGGGGCATGCGCCACTCATTGACGCGTTAAGCCTCCTCTGCCCAGGTGAAGAAGCCATCAAGCATACAGCAGATCTGTATGGCAACGGCTATCACTGGTTTCGTCTGGATAATTCAAGCAAAATTAAAGACGCCGCTCGCATCCTCAAAGGCTACCGGGCAAGGCTCATCATGATTTCGGCCTATTCCAATACGGATGGACCTGAAGAATGCAAAGAGCTTTGCTACCACTTTGAAGTCGAGGGCATCATCTATAATCTTACTGTCACTCAGAACCGTGAGTGGCCCATCGTTCCTTCCATTACGCCAGAATTCGCCAATGCGGACTGGCATGAACGGGAAATTATGGAACTTTATAGTATCAAGGTTACTGATCATCCCAATCCCAAACGTCTCTTTCTGGATGAGAAGCTTGATGCCGGGCTGCTTGCTTCAGCGGTCCCCCTTTCGGTCATGATGAACGGAGCCAGCTCCAAAGACCTCTGGGAACGCATTCTTAGTGAAAAGGAGCAGCAGCGATGAGCATCAGCACCTATACAATGCCGCTTGGCCCAGTCCATGTCGCTCTGGAAGAACCCGTCTACTTCCATCTGACGGTGGAAGGCGAGAACATCAAAAATGTAGAGCTGACATCAGGACATGTGCATCGTGGTATGGAGCGTCTGGCCATGCAACGGACGCTTGTCAAAAACGTTACGCTAACAGAACGTGTCTGCTCGCTGTGTTCCAACAGCCATTCTTTCACCTACAGCATGGTTGTGGAAAATGCCCTGAATCTTGAAATCCCGGAACGCGCCAAATACCTGCGCGTGATGGCCGAAGAGATCAAGCGTATTGCCTCACATCTCTTTAATCTTGCCATTCAGGTGCATATTGCCGGCTTTAAATCCTTCTTCATGCATGTCATGGAAGTCCGTGAAATCATGCAGGACATCAAGGAAACCGTCTATGGCAACCGCATGAATCTTGCCGCTAACTGCATCGGTGGCGTAAAATGCGATGTCACTGACGAGCTTTTGGAATATATTCTGAAACAGATGGATGTGATTGAGCCGCAACTCGAAGAAATTCAGGACATCTTTGCAAACAACCACATTATCCTGACCAGAACCAATGGTCTGGGTATTTTGCCTCCGGAAGATGCTCTGGCTCTTGGTGTCTGCGGACCCACAGCCCGTGGTTCAGGTATTGTGCGCGACGTACGCCGTGATACACCCTACGCGGCCTATCCGGATCTGGAATTCGACGTGATTACTGAGCCCGGTTGCTGCGTGCATTCCCGCGCCATGGTCCGTGTTCGTGAACTCTTTGAGTCTGTCAAACTCATCCGTCAGTGCTGCAATAAGATGCCAAAGGGCCCGGTCTGCAATCATATGGGCAAGATTCCCTATAATGAAGCTTTTGCCCACACAGAAGCGCCTCGCGGTGAAGTGGCCTACTATATCCGTACGAATGGTTCAGACAAACCCGCTCGACTGAAGTGGCGTGTGCCCTCCTATATGAACTGGAAGGCTCTGAGCGTCATGATGCGCGGCTGCCAGATCGCAGAAGTGGCTCTGGTGCTGAACAGCATAGATCCCTGCGTGTCGTGTACTGAACGCTAGCAGGAGAATGTGAGCAAAAATGCATGAAGCAAGCTTGGTTCAGGGGCTTCTTGATCTCGTTGAGAGAACAGTCGAGGATCACAATGCCAAAGCAAAGGATGAAACGATCATTCGCCATGTCGAAGAAATCATCTGTGAACTCGGCCTATTCTCATGTGTTGAACCCCAGACCCTTGCTTCATGCTTTGAACTCCTTGCCGAAAACACCCTGGCAGATGGCGCAAAATTGACTGTTCGTAAGGCACCACTCTCATGTCGGTGCGAAGACTGCGGAACAAACTTCACAGTTACCGAACGGCAATTCCACTGCCCTGCCTGTGGTGGAGAAAACATCCATTTCGACGGCGGACACGGGCTGATGCTCATTTCTCTGCGCGTTGATACTGAGGAATAAAACCATGCAAGAACACGTTCAGGTTGATTCAAGCAAGTGTAAGGCCTGTCGTCGCTGCGAGATTGCGTGCATAGCTTCGCATCATGGTCTTGATTTTAAAACGGCCATGAAACAGAAAGCTTTGTACTCTCCGCGCTGCTGGGCCATCAAGGGAGACGAATTCAAGACATCTGTGCGCTGTCACTGTTGTGATCCTGCTCCCTGCTGCAATATCTGCCCCACAGGGGCCTTGCATCAAAATCCAGATGGAAGCTTCTCCATACACCCCGAGCTCTGTGCAGGATGTATGATGTGTGCTTCGGTCTGCCCCTATGGTGTCATTTCTCCGGAAGTCATTGGCAGACAACAGGAAGATACAGCAGAAAACCTTCCCGCAACTCCTGCAAGGACCATTGCGATACGTTGTGATCTTTGCCACGACTGGCGTCTTGAAAAGGGTGTTGAATATACCGCCTGCATGGAAGCTTGCCTGTCTCAGGCCCTTTCTCTGGTGAAAAAAGACGGAACCATAGTTCTAGCACCCAAGCCCGAGAAAAAACCTGCTGCCAAACAAGCAGTAGCGGCTGAAGCCCCAAAAGCGGAAGCTGAAGAAAAAAAAAAAGCCAACTGAGCCCGTCCTAGAGACAGCTCCAGAAAATGACAAAACGGCTCAACCAGAGCCTTCAACTGCAAAGGCCGTAACAGACAATGGCACTGAGCAGGATGTGAAGGAAGAGGTTCCCCCCACGGCTCAGGCAAACGGGGATAAGCCGGACAAAAAAAATCGGAAAAATAAGAAAAAAAAGTAGACTAGTCTACCTGAAACAAAAAAGATGCCTTCTTACGAAGGCATCTTTTTTGTTTGCTGAAAAAACGCTCCGCCAGCATCGTGACTACTCCAGAAGTCTCATGGCCATTTGTGGCATGGAATTGGCCTGGGCCATCATGGCAACGGCAGATTGTGTCAAAATCTGCTGCCGTACGAATTCCGTCATACCCACAGAGACATCTTCATCGGAAATACGCGATTCAGCGGCCTGCAGATTCTCTGCCTGAATATTCACATTGGTTATGCTGTTCTCAAGTCGGTTTTGCAGAGCTCCAAGGTCTGCACGTATTTTGTCTTTGGAGCAGATGGCTTCATTCAGGCCAGCAAGAGCGCGTTGTGCCGCTTCTTGGGTTGAAACGGTATAAGCTGCAGAGGCGGGATGTGCCTGATTGCCAACACCAAAAGCTGAGGCCGTACAATTCCCAATCTGCACATAATAGTAGTCTTCGGCAGAATCATTCCCTGTCCCAAAGTGAATTTTCATCCTCCCGCTTTCCCTGATGCCAGAACCATTGTGCGCGCCACTGAGAAAACCATTGAGCAGATGAATGCCGTTAAAATCTGTAGCATTGGCAATTCGCGTTATTTCAGAAGCCATTTGCTGATATTCTGATTCAATCATCATACGCTGCATGGAGTCATAGGTTCCCGTTGCTGCCTGCTCGGCTAACTCCTTCATTCTGATGAGTTTTTCATCAACAATCGACAAAGCACCATCAGCCACTTGCAACATGGAAACGGCGTCATTGCAATTTCTGGCGCCCTGCTGAAAGACCGCAATATCAGTCCGCTGCAACTCGCGAATGGCTAGTCCTGCCGCATCGTCTGCAGCAGAATAGATTCTCAGTCCAGATGACAGATGCTCAGTAGACGAGGATAGATGCGTGTAGTGCGCATTAAGATTCTGACCGATGTGTGCGGCTGTCAGATTATTGTTGACAACAAGGCTCATGGCTTCCTCCAACAATCCAAAAAATGCTTCTGATTGAGAGAGGCATAATTCGTGCCAAGTAGAAAAATTGCTTGATAATCTTGGCGCGTGGAGTGAAGCACATTCATCACTCGCCGGTCTTTGCAGAAAGAGTCAGCATCTTGACTCAGGCTGTCAAAGCCAATTACACGACTCCTTTCCTGCTGCAAAATCCAACATGGGGACACCCTATGGGTGCTTAAGAAAACGTTACCCAGCAAAAGCCGCCCAATGACCTCCGGAGGAAGGCCAAAGCGTTCAAATGCAATGATGTCGCCCATCAAGTGTTGGAGCACTTTTGTTCAAATGAGAAAATGGAATCAACAGACGACTATTTAGGCATGTAGCGAGGATCTGATCTTAATGTTTTAGAGGCCCCAGAGTTAGGGGGGTAGGAGAAGTAGGGTAGCTGATCCGCAAGGCAACCACGGTTAGGATAATCCCAGCTACTCTACTGCGATGGGTGGGGAAAACTGATCGCAAAATGAGACAATTTTTTTGCAAAATTCTTCTTGACACTTCAAGCAAGCTGGTTCATATTTCTCAGAGCTAGGGGTTGTAGCTCAGTTGGGAGAGCGCTTGAATGGCATTCAAGAGGTCGTCGGTTCAATTCCGTCCAGCTCCACCAAATTTTCCAATGAATTCAGCCGGTTAGGAGAAAATCCTGACCGGCTTCTTTATTTGGAAATCAAGAGGTCTTACCAGACCGTTTCATTGTGGCAAAGCGTGGCAAAAGTGGCTTAGAATCAGGATCAGATGGCAATGAAACAAGCTGAAAAGATTCAGAACCTCTTGATCGGAAGAAAGAGCTTCTTACGCCACAATTCCTTCGATTAGCTGTTGAGATTATTCTGTTTTGCGAGCAAATCCTGCTAATAGAGCGGGGTTTCCGTCTTCTTCCTCCTTTCACTCCCCAAATCCATCCATAACGACCTCTTGAATGGCTTTTTAGCAGCCATTCGCGCCATATGTTCACCACCAGCCTTTGCTTCGACGCCATCGGAGCGGATTCTCGAGAAGAGCTTTCACTGGCGTATCAGCTGGAAATCCTTTATTGATGCGTGGTTGATACAGTTTGATTGCATATCCCCCCATAGTTGTGAAAAATCTGCAACAACGGAGCATAGTTGTGTTTGTCTGGTTTTTGTACATTGTCACGGCATGCCTTCTTTTCTGGTCGTGGAGAAGTGACAAAAAGAAGACCATCTCCGCTTTGAAAAAGGGCTGGAAGGCCTTTGAAAATCTTTTGCCACAATTCCTACCAATTATCCTGCTCATCGGTATTAGCTTGGCTATACTGGACCCCTCGACCATATCACGCATCCTCGGAAAGGAATCCGGTTTACTGGGCATGGCGCTGGCGGCTGTCATTGGTTCGATAGTCCTTATGCCCGGCTTTATCGCCTTCCCTTTGGCGGCATCCCTTCTTGCTGCCGGTGCCGGATATGGCCAAATCGCTATGCTTGTAACCACGCTTATGATGGTCGGCATTGTTACCTTGCCGTTGGAAACACAGTATTTCGGAAAACGTCTCGCAATAGAGCGTAACGCCCTAGCGTTTGTCTACGCCGTCATTTCCTCGTTTATTCTGGGAGGTATCTTATGATTGGCCTGATAAAACGCTATCGCGTCTTTCTTGGCTTGTGCCTTCTTAATTTGATCCTCCTTCTCGCGGAACCTGCCACTGGACGAAAGGCTCTGTCCATCACATCTGAGAACCTGTTGGAAATGCTATCCTTCCTTCCCCCGATTTTCGTCTTATTGGGATTGCTTGATGTCTGGATAGATCGGGAAACCATGATGCGTTACATGGGCGAAAATTCAGGATTGCGTGGACATTTGCTAGCATTCGCATTGGGATCGGCAGCGGCTGGTCCTCTCTATGCCGCCTTTCCTATTGTAGGGGTATTATTGAAAAAAAACGCAAGCATGATGAACGTATTTATTTTTGTCGGCGCATGGTCAACGACAAAAATTCCCTTGCTTGTGTTTGAAAGCGCAACATTAGGATTTCATTTTATGGCCTTGCGTTTCGTCTTCAATGTTATTGGCATCCTCATCATTGCATGGATAATGAAAATTCAGGCAAAAGGAGAGAAACTTCCCATTCAGGAGTAAAAAGCCATGCCATAATACAGGGAAGCAATGACAGCCCAGCAAGGCCTTCTCCCAGCCCCATAACCAAAACGCAAGACTGACGAAAATGTGCTGCCGTTACTACATCAAAGAATCTGCATTGGATTTTCTCCAACGCTTGGGGGCCAATAACTTCAATCGTGGAGATGTTCATCCCGGTGATTACGCCCCTGCCATCATAGCTCGTGAAGCAAATCCTGTTGTGGCTCGTCTGCGATGGGGCATAGCCAGTAAATACAAATCGCTCGTCATCAATGCCCGTAGTGAAACACTCTGGGATAAGCCCATGTTTCGTGAAAGCATTGTCAAACGCCGGTGTGTCCTCCCTGCTGATTGCTTTTTCGAATGGGACGCCAACAAAAGAAGAAGCAGCTTTTGGCCTTCAGAGAGGTCGCTATGTCAATTTATTGTCGCAAAGAAACAGGATCATGGATGGTAGCTTACACAGATCTGAATGGAAAGCGCCATGACAAATCTTTTGGCAAAGGAGAAGAGGGGTATGCGTCAGCAGTAGCTTTTGACCAGGAAGTGAAAGCAGTGAAGTTGGCCACTAAAACCACTCCTGAGGTTTCAGCTCTTGAAGAGGTGGTTTCAGCAGAAAAGCAGCCGATAGAAAAGGGTGCTGTTTGTCACGTAGTAGAGCCTGAATGTGAAAAATCAAAGATTGCTTCAGTGGTGACTTTTCAGCAAATACTTGATGAATACATTGAGCATACTCGCTCAAATGGTAGTCGGAATGCTCATTTAACTTCTTGGAGGACAGTTGGAAACTCAATATTTATTCCATATTTTGGAGCTGATGCTGATATTTCTACAATTGACTATGGGAAGCACATTCTTCCGTTTATTAACAAGATTAGAAACGAACCAAGCAAATACGGTGGGGTGCGATCGAATGTGACAATAAACCAATATGGTCATTATTTAGTTACATTGTTCAACTATGCAATCTTGAGAGGTTATATTTCTGTTAGTCCGATGCGTCTTTGGAAACCGTTGCGTGTCTTCAGAAAGGAACGGCAAATCACTTTTGAAGATGCTTGCAAGATTATGGAATATGCAGCACCCCATCTCAAATTCGCTATTCAACTCGTTTGCTATCTGGGAGTAAGACCAGGTCCTTGTGAACTATTTTCTCTAACGTGGGATGACGTGGATTTTGACAATAAAAAAGTGCATGTTTATGCGTCTAAAACAAATACGTGCAGATACGTGGATTTCACTGATGATTTTGCTATTGAGTTGAAAAACAAAAAAAAGCGGTTAACATTAGCAACTATTTGGTAGAATATGAAGGTAAACCTGTAAAGAGTGTAAAAAGAGCGTTTGATCGGGCTTGTGAACGTGCGGGGATCACTTACCCAGTCAGAATGTATGATTTAAGACACCTGTTTGCAACAATGATGTTGAACGCAGGTGCTGATCTAGCGGCGGTCTCAAAATTGATGGGGCACAGTCGTGTCTCGACGACTGCAAACAGCTATTATGAATCTCGATCTGAGGAAATGAAGAAGGCAGTTTCTTTACTCCCAAAGATGCCGAGAAAAGAAGGCCTAGTAAATGTCGCAGTAGTATAGCTGACTATCAAAATATATGTTAAAGGGGAGGTTAAAACCTCCCCTTTTATTTTAACGAGAAAATTGCTAATATAATATTATTTTTAACTTTAACAACAACAGATTTAATTAATGCAGAGGTTGTTGACAGATTCTGTTAATGTGGTAGTTATGTGGCTTTTGATTTTTGAATCTGTGGAAGATCTACTAAAATCAAAAGAAATATAGGGTTTTAAGGTAAAAATTCTGAATGCCATTCAAGCGCTCTCCCAACTGAGCTACAACCCCAAAATATAATATCAATAATAAGTAAAAATTTTACTTTGAGACGATGTTCTCGTTTCCAAAAACTGATAAAGCTATATTGCTCGAAAAAGGTCTGCTTGTCAAGTCAATATTAATTTTTTTTCGCTGAAGGGCGACGGTAGTAATTCTATATTCACCGCATAAGACATGGGCTGGCTGTCTCCTCCTTGTGCGTACCTCATTTTTTCATTTTTATCATAGTTCATTGGACACAAAAAAAACATCTCGTTGCCACACGAGACTCGGCAGCTAGTAAAAAGAGGAGGAGGTTTATCGTCCGAACAACCGGTTCCTCACGTGTTCGCATGAGTTACGCGCGCCCTCAAGGAGTGAGTCTGGCGAATTTTACAATTCATGGTCAATCACTGTCAAACTTTTGGTGAGGCGTAAGTACCCATATATTAATTGATAAGTCAATAGATACACGTGACAGAGTCTTCTTGATACTGCTAATGCCCGCGAGAAAAAATGCAGACCTGTATTTCCCTATGGCAGTCCGCAACAGCTTAAATTGTGTCAAGTGAGGCAGGCACAATATACCGTTTGTCTGTGCTCAGTCTTTGCACCTATAGTAAACGACAATAACTTTTGTGCTTTTTTCTCCTCCGGCAACGACCATGCCACAGCAGGTAGAAAGTCAATCACCACTGTTTAAGACGTTTACTATGACGCTATGAACGTATTTTGTAGAGGAAGTGCATGTGCCTGCCGTACTGTTCAACTACATCATTGATAAGGGCGTCTTGTGACCAGCCGATCACGTCATAGTCCTGTCCTCCCTCGCGGAGAAACACTTCAGCACGAAAAGCGATGTCTACCATTCGTCTCGCATAGTCAGGTACGTCCGTTTCAAACAGCCTGACACCATAGATGAAATCCATTTCTTCACCAAGTTCTACAGAGAATTGAGCATATTTTTTCTTTTGATCATAGGTGATTTTTGTGTCTAATCCTCTTTGTTTGAACTGTTGTGCAATTTTTTCGAAAACAATCAAGACAGTCTGAGTCAGAAAATCTTTTGCATCTCGTGCGTCTGGGCAATCAATAATAGTATTGAGACGTTCTTCCCAGCCTTTTGCAGACGATGCCTGAACTGGAGAATAACTTTGGCTTTCTTTTTTTGCATGATCTATTCGTAAAGATTTAAGTAAACCATACATACATCCCAAAAGAGCAACAGTCAGCGGGAAGGCTGAAATCATGGTCATAGCCTGAAGAGCTGCAAGACCACCTGTATACAGCAGCGCAGCCGTAACAAAACCTATGGTGATCCCCCAGAAAACCTTTTGTCGAGCTGGAGTTTTGTCATAGCCATTTGAGCAAAGCATATCTATGACATATGAAGCTGAATCAGCAGACGTGACAAAGAAAAGAAATACCATCAAGACTGCCAACAGCGACAAAACAGAAGAAAATGGAAATTTTTCCAAAAATACAAAAAGAGCCAGGCTTACATCTGAAGTAGCGACCTCAGCTAGTCGAGTAAATCCATTGTGCACCATATCGATAGCACTGTTGCCGAAAACAGTCATCCAGATGCAGGTAAATATTGTCGGAACTAAGAGAACACCTAGCACAAATTCGCGAATAGTTCTTCCTCTGGAAATGCGTGCGATAAAAAGCCCGACAAATGGCGACCAGGATAGCCACCACGTCCAATACAAGAGAGTCCATCCGCCAAGCCACTTATCTTTTTGCTGATACGCATAGAGATTAAATGTATCATGTACAAAAGATGACAGGTAGGAACCAACGTTCTGCACAAAAACCTTGAACAGCATCGAAGTATTTCCGAACAGCAAAATCAATATCATAAGAAGTATAGCAAGAAAAATGTTTGCCGCCGAAATGTACTTGATACCGCGGTTTAATCCGCTCATAGCCGATAAAATTACAAAAACCATAATGAAGGCGATAAGCAATCCCTGCACAAGGGCATTCACAGGCAGACCAAAAAGATAGTTAAGACCTGAGTTAATTTGCAATATGCCATAACCAAGCGAAGTGGTAACTCCGAAAAGAGTGGCAAGCACTGCGAAAACATCTACGATGTCTCCAAAAAATCCGTAAATTCTATCGCCCAAAATCGGATAAAATGCAGAACGCAATGTGAGGGGAAGCTTATAACGAAAGGAAAAAAAAGCCAGCAAAATTGCTACGATTGCATAGATCCCCCATGCAGTAAAACCCCAGTGAAAAAATGTAAGATGCATAGCCTGACGTGCAGCCAGAGCACTTTTCGGCGTAGCAGAAGGCGGAGACAGATAATGCATGAGAGGTTCACCAACACCGAAGAAAAGAAGTCCAATCCCCATGCCTGCGGAGAAGAGCATTGCGAACCAGGCAGTATTTGAAAAATCAGGCTTACTGTGATCCGGCCCAAGCTTTATGTCGCCGAAACGTGACACACCAAGATAGACGATAGTAAAGAATATAATAGTTGCGCTAAGTACATAAAACCAGCCAAAGTATGAGGTAATCCAGGACTGGATAGATTTGAGAGTTATTGTAATTGTCGAGGAAGAAAATATGGCTACAGTGAGAACAAGAATCAAGATTGAAAAAGTAATGCCAAATACGGTATGATTCATTTTTTTTAAAGAAAACACTATACAAAATCCTCCTCTTTACAGTAAAAAAATACCACCTACTACATTTCTTAAATTACATAAATTTTTATAAAATTTATAATTTTTTCCTCTCATCGGACATTTTGCCAACATTTGTAACAACATTTTTAGTCATCATTTATATATTTTTTAATATTAGATATATGTATAAAATCTTAGATAAATAGAGAGATAAAAAAAGTATCAAGTTTTTTTTCAACAAACTGGACTACAGGTTCAACGTAAAATACCGAAAATTGGGCACACTGCCACTCTCGTTACCATATGATTCTTCTAACAGGATTGTCAAAAGAGAGTATTGAGATAAAGTTATCATCAGAGTCGGATGAAAATCACTCAGTTTCAGATGATGTTCTTAGACTGGACGTTACGGCAGGGACCTCATTTCTAGGCTCGAAGCTGACAATTCTGATTCCGATGATGCTTCCAGTTCGACGTGCGATTATAGTCAGCTGCATAATGCTTTTCCGCACCTGTCGATCTTTTATCACCTGTTTCCGCTTGCTTTGGCTTCTTGATTGGAAAATCTTTTTGAGGCCGAGTATAAAATGCACTGTCATAAAAACAGAGAAAAGCTCATCCCCCTGGCGTTTGCAGAACTTGATTCAGCCTGCACAGCCGTGCGCGGCGTGTGTACCCGTGCATCAGGTCCACGTATTTAAGAATAAATCTGTCTGACGCATTTATCGGTTCATAGAATAAGGCAAACAACCTGGTCGACGTTGTCCACTCCACCATGTTTACGGGAGCTGCCCATGTCGACGCTTCGACGCCCCGAAGGATGAAAAAGTCAAACGTCAGATTCACTTCCCACTGAACGAGGGTTGACCTCCCATGAATATTATCGCCCCGCATAAATGGCGCATCTTCTCTAGGCATTCGGCTTAATCAGTCGACACTCGAAACAAAACCATGGTCTAAACACGGCCATTTATGCGGCTTTCACAATTTTTTCATGGGAACAAGCAATCATTCTCTGCAAGAGTGCCAGCAAAATGTCTAGAGAGTTTGAGCGGCGATTTAGTGGATTTCTTCCCTACGCTTCCTGCCGACTGAACAGCAAGAGAGAAGTAAAGCGAAGGCAGGCATTTCTGATGAAATTTCTGGCGTACTAACAGGCATGGGAGGCGTTCAGAAACAGCTTCTGAGAGTGTTTGAGGCTATCGTACCATATTATTGCTATGATAGCAAAAGGAACTCGGGAGTTTTGATTGTATCTGCTCACAGTGCTACGGCTGAATGCAGTTTTCAGCCTTTTCAAAGGGTTTTATTCGACGATAAAATGAGGACTTTGAAGCCTGCTTTTCTGAAAGAATATCCGTAACAAAACGCATTATACCGTTACCCCGTGAGCGCATACTCTTCTGAAGAGCTTCAGTTATGAGATTTCTCCTTTTTGCCTGAAGAGATCTGTAATGGTTTTAAACTGCGCTGTTATTTGCTGCGTGCCAACCATGCCGCACTCGTCGGTTGTGTTTCTCGTTACGAAGTGACTTTTACTGCAGATCTTTTGAGATGAACCTGCTATGTCTGACGTCGTTTTTTGCGTTTTATCGAGATGCAGCAGTCTTCTGTTATGTGTATTCCCCATTACAGACCTGTGTTCAACGATTCTGAATAAAGCTAAACTTTTATTGCATAAGCCCCACATCCAACGGATGTGCTTACTGCAGGGCGAAAGGATTGAGGGGATCTCCGTGTGATTTAATCAAAACTCCCGAGTTCCTTTTGCTATCATAGCAATAATATGGTACGATAGCCTCAAACA
>JAILPJ010000091.1 GCA_024699605.1 Desulfovibrio sp.
AAGTACTTTGAGGAGATTAATGCTGACCCCGTTGTTTATCACTGGGCCTGGAAGCTCGAAGAAATCGATATTTCTGGTGATGTGAACACCACTACCTTGCTAGATGAAAATGTCTAGTTAATTAACGAACGATGTACTAGCTGATTGGCAGCCGCCAGACGTTCCGCCTCCGCCAGGAGATCGTTTTGGGCCGTATCGACCGTGGCTGTGGCTTTCGTGTTAGCGGCTTGCGTCTCGATTGTGTCTGGCGCTTTGGTCTCGCCTAAGGAAGCCAGCCAATCCAATGTCTCTTGGTCTGCGAAGGGTCTGCCACCGTCAAAAGTGAGAAGCTCTACGCCTTTGAGGCGTCTGACAAAGCGCGCCGTTTCCTCCTGCACCCTCTGCTGGGCCTGAGCATACGCTTCTCCCAGTCCCTCCAGGGCGGTGGCAATGATGCGCTGGGCATCCAGAAAGAAGATGGAGGCGGCAAAGATATCCTCGCCAGCGAGAGAGGCGTCAAGGTTTTTGCCAGCCTCCAACAGGCGTTGTAGTCCAGCGATGCGTTCAGCGTCAGGCGGTGGAATGTGTGTCTGGCCATCTGTTGCCGGCGGCAGGGCTGTCACCTTGCTCCAGAGCGCAAGGCGGAGAACTTGCCAGGGTAACGGATCTTCCGGTGCTGCGCGGTGGGCCAGAAGCGCATAGTGGGACGCGGCGCTGACAAAAGCTTTCAGGGCAGCCTGGAGATCGTCAGTCTGGGCAGGAACGGTTGTGGCTTCCGGAGGAGCGGTTTGTGAGGCAGGGGCCTTGGCGGGGATGGTCTGTGCGGGTGTTTCTTGTTTTGAGACGGGCTGCGCTCTTGGAGCCGCAGTCGCTGACGTGGGCGCTGGCGCGGGCTCAGAAGCCGCGTCCTGGGCCTGCGCAGGACTTTCGGAAGCAGCAACGGGCAGGCGTCGCACCTCTTCCAGCAAGTCCCGCAGGGGTGAGGCGTCTGGCATGAGGACCTCAGCACGTTGATCCAGACGATTCAGGGCGTCTGTTAGGCTCTCTACCAGTTCGCTTGGCAGAGCGGGAGCGTCGCCAAATTTTTGCAGGGCCGCAGAGGCCCGCTCATGCCACCAGTTAAAGGCGTTGGTGCGGCGGCGCAGTTTTGCCAGGGGCGGGAAGGCTGTCTCCCAAAAGGTTTCGAAGAGCGCGAGGAAGAGGTTGACCGCATCCCTGAGGCCTTCCGGTCCACGAGCCTCTTGCCAGGCTATGCCCACATAGGCGGCAATCTGAAGGTCTTTTGCTTTCTGGGCAAGGATGATCTCCCCTTGTGTGGCGATCTTGGACCAGGAGATAGCTCCGCCCTGCGTGGCCGAACCCAGCTTACCGATTTCCTCCGACACGTCCACGTATTCCGGCTCGTACTTGGCATCAAAGCCGGCGGGATTGTCTCCCGGTATGGGTTCTCTGCCCAAAGCTCTGGCATCCATAGTCCCCCCTCAAAGTGAATGGCTTTTTACTTTGTTTTCTTCTATGCCACAGATCAGCCGAACGTCAAATTTACGGTAGGACTATTGACGTTTTTTATGGTACTGTCGACTCCCACGGGCAAGCCTGTGGGGTTCTCTTCTCAAGCGTAGCATACAACCGTACACCATTCGCAGGCTTTGGGATGCATGAGTAAATCTGTTTTGAAGAGGAATATTCTTTTCCAAGCGTCCCAACGGACACATGAGCGGGGTTCACCTGCCTTGAAACTGGCGCAAAAAAAACGAACGGCCCATCCTGCAAACTTCCTCATCTTCTTGACCGGAATGGGCTCGCCACTCTGCGCGTAGGCTGAAAATCATGTTGTTCAATCGCTGGTGTCATTATCTGGCATTTGACACTTGGCCATTGTTTTCCTGCTGATTCATAACAGCATTCCATGTGGGGGGGGTGACAACTTGGAGAGCCGCAGTGCGAACGTCTTTTTTCCCTGAAAATCATTTTCTGTGATGGAGTAAGCCAGGATACGCCTCAGGAGCTCTAAGCTGCGCTCTCATATTCGGCATGAGACCAGGCTGTGCCGTTAGCCGTTCCACGGATTGAGCACGCCGACGTCTGTCGACTCGAAATCCGCAGTGTTCCTCGTGACGACGGTAAGGCCCGCTTCGAGCGCGGTCGCAGCGATGAAGGCGTCCCTGTAGGAGCACGGATTCGGCACATGGAGCGCCGCACACCGGCGCGCTACAGCCAAGTTCACAGGCAAGATGCGCCCAGCGAATGTCGTCAACACCCGTTTTTTGAACCAGTCGTCCAAGATTGCGGCCTGCACGGCATCTTTGCGCTGCAGTCGGAGGATGCCTGTTTCCAGTTCCAGGACCGTAATGACGGACAGGAACATGAGGTGGCCCGGCACGGATTCCGCCCATCCGGCGACATGAGCGTCACGCCCCTTCCTCAACTCGGAAACGACGTTCGTGTCCAAAAGGTACACCGTTAGAACTCCGCAGGCTTCAGAAAGGTTCCGTCCAGCCGGGGAGGGTCAAACTCGACTTCCGCAGCCTCGGGGCAGGCCAAGGCGTCGACGACGTTTCCGCACCCGGTCAGCCCGGCGTAGGCGTTCCACGTCATCAGCACATGCGAAGGCGAGCCTCTGTCCGTAATGACCACGGGGCCATCCAGCGCCTTGCGCTTCGCCCCGCTCGTGTCTTGGCTGAACTCGCGACTCGTCATGGTTTGCATGGGACAGCTCCTTGTTTGTAGATAACTATCTACATCTCTATTTTCAGTACTGTCAACAAGTGAGGGAGATTGCAAAAAGTGGACGCCAACCGCAGACTCGTTTGAGGAGGACGGTATGGCGAAGCGGCCACGATATTCATCGGAGTTCAAGGCTGAGGTGCGTTTGAGAGAAGAGGGTCGGCATCTGCGCGAAGTCCCTGATCGCCTTCTTCTGTCGTCCAAAACGTTGGAGCATTGGCTGCAGGCTGCCCGCGAAGGCAAAGTTGTTCCTGCAAAGCGGGCTGATGAAAACGGAGGAGCATTGAGAAACAGGCGAACATCATTATTTTGCAAAGCAAACGAACCCAAAAAGTGCTTGACTCATATACCCTTTTGACTTCTTCTTGACTCTTTGTGTGGTCAAGCTTATGCAGCGTACCTAGCCTCCACGATCACTTTGGGGGAGCGTCAAATTGACCAAACAGTGAGGAGATGCCGTGTCGCCATCGCCCAAGGCCGTAAGGTCAGCAAAGGGCGTGCCGGATTGAGAGGACTTTCAAGTGGTTTTTGCACAGTACCTTATGCTTTGGGAGTAATCCATGGGTAAACATTTTTTTCTCTACGTCTTTTGTTTGAGTCTCTTTTCCAGTGTGGCATGGGCCGCTGATCTCCCCGTTGCCCTTGTTCGGACGATGACTGTCAAGGCCAATGATATTACTCCTGTTGTCGATTTTGTGGGGAAAACGTCAGGTTCTTTATCGGTACAGATTCGCGCTCAGGTTGGAGGCATTTTACGCAAAAGAAATTATCAGGAAGGAGACATGGTCAAAAAAGGCGACGTCCTGTTTGAGATTGCGCCTGAAGAATATAAGGCAAGTTACGATCAGGCCAAAGCGAAGACCGCGCAGTGTCGAGCCCAATACGAAAATGCGCGGCTTGAACTGAACCGTGTTATGAATCTCTTCAAGCAAAATGCCGTAAGCACAAAGGATCGCGATCAAGCTGTTTCCAATGCCAACTCCGCCAAAGCCAATCTTGAAGCCGCTGAGGCAAGTCAGGAGGACGCCAAAATCAAACTTGACTATGCCTATGTGATAGCGCCTGTGACCGGGTATGCGTCCAAGGAATACCAGACCGAAGGCAATCTCATCAGCACTTCCGGGGATTCAAGTCTGCTCACAGAAATCGTACAGCTTGATCCCATTTATGTTGATTTTTCCTTGCCCCATATGGCCTTGTTACAGTTGCAAAGCCTTGTCGCCCGCGGATTTGCCACATGGACCAACAAGCCGCAGACGAAAATTCGTTTCGCCGACGACTCTGAATATCAGCATGTGGGTGAAATCAATTTCTTTGATCACAAAGTTGATCCTGTCACGAGTGTTGTCCGTGCCCGCGCATCTTTTCCCAATACCGAGGGTCTTGTATTACCTGGGCAATTTGTGCGCATTGCCATCACCGGACCTGTCTTGACCAAGGCCATTGCCATTCCCAAGAGTAGCATCCTGCATACGCAGCAGGGAGACGTGGTCATGGTTGTGGACGCGGAGAATAAGGTCAAGTCCAGAGAAGTCAAAGTCCTTTTAAATATGGGAGACGAGGCTATTCTTGAAAAAGGCTTGAAACCCGGCGAGCGTATTGTCATAGAAGGCATCGGGAAGATCCGGGACGGGCAAACCGTTAAGGAAGCCAGTTAGAGGCGCCGTATGGAAAAAAATTTCTTTTTTGTCGAGCGGCCTGTCCTGTCCATCGTCATTTCCATGGCCATTACGCTCCTTGGCGCTCTGGCAATCTATAAATTGCCCATTGAACAGTATCCCAATATGATTCCGGTCCAAGTCGAGGTCTCCGCCACATACAACAGCGCTACAGCGGAAACCATCGCCGAAACCGTGGCCTCACCGCTTGAAGAAGAAATCAACGGTGTGGACGACATGATCTACATGCAGTCTGTGAGCAGCGGCAGCGGCTCGATGACCCTCGATGTCTTCTTTGCGGTCGGGACTGATCCTGATCAGGCCACCATCAATGTGAACAACAGAGTTCAGATGGCGCAGTCGAGCCTGCCTCAGGATGTTCTCCGTCAGGGCGTTGAGGTGAAAAAGAAGTCTCCCAGCATGCTGCAGATTGTGAGCATCACCTCGCCCAGCAATCGCTACGACACGCTCTATCTCAGCAATTACGCCATTCTCTACGTGGAAGATGAACTCAAGCGCCTGCAAGGTGTGGGCGACGTGTCGGTTTTTGGTTCCCGGGATTATTCCATGCGGATCTGGCTCAAACCCGACCGCATGGCCATTCTCGGGATCACGACTGACGATATTTCCAACGCGATCAACGAGCAAAATGCCCAGTTCGCCACAGGCAGAGCCGGTGACTATCCCCTCAAGGACCCGGTGAGCATGACTGTGCAGTTGACCGCCAAGGGGCGTTTGAGCACGGTTGAAGAATTTGAGAATATCGTGCTTCGTGCAACTGATTCCGGCGATGTCCTGAAGCTTAAGGATGTGGCGCGTGTTGAGCTTGGCGGCAAAGACTATAACGTTATTAGCCGCGAAAACGGTATGCCAAGCCAGCCTATCGGCATTTATCTCGCACCCGGTGCCAATGCGCTTGAGACGGCACAGCTTGTGCGGAATAAGATGGATGAGCTTTCCAAGAGTTTTCCGGAAGGCGTGGCGTACACCATTCCCTTGGACATCACCACGTTTGTCCGGGTCTCCATTCATGAAGTGGTGCACACGCTTTTTGAAGCCATGGTGCTGGTCTTCTGCGTGGTCTTTATCTTTTTACAAAACTGGCGGGCGACGCTTATTCCCTGCCTTGCCGTGCCTGTTTCCATTGTGGGCACCTTTGCCGGGATGTATCTGCTTGGCTTCAGCATCAACACGCTGACGCTTTTTGGTATGGTCCTGGCTATCGGCATTGTGGTTGACGATGCCATCGTGGTTCTTGAAAACGTTGAGCGCATCATGGAGAGCGATGGTGTGGATGTCAGGACAGCCACCAATCGCACCATGCAGGAGGTTAAGGGTCCCGTTATCGCCATTGTGCTCGTGCTCTGTTCTGTCTTTATTCCTGTGGCTTTCCTTGGCGGTCTCGCGGGACAGATGTACAAGCAGTTTGCCATCACCATTGCCATTTCTGTTGCCATTTCAGGCCTTGTCGCCCTTTCGTTAACGCCTGCGCTCTGTATGCTGCTTTTGAAGCCCAAAAAGGCCTCGACGAATCCTCTCTTTCTTGGCTTTAACAAGGCTTTTGGAAAACTGACCGCCTGCTTTGTCCGTGTTGCCGAAAAAATTCTTGTCTCCACGCCGCATGCCTGTGGGGTATTCTGCGCAATCCTTGTCGCGATCTACGTGATGTTTACCCATACGCCCACCGGCCTTGTGCCTGATGAGGATCAGGGCTATGTCATCGCCTCCTATGCCTTGCCTGAAGGTGCTTCCCTCTCCAGAACCGTTGCCTTCACCGATGCCATGCAAGAGATGATCGCCAAGAACCCGCTGGTGGAGAACAGTCTCACCCTGTCGGGCATGGACATCATTTCAAGTGTGAACAAGACCAACTACGCAACCGCTTTTATGATCTTGAAGGACTGGTCTGAGCGTACGAGTAAAGGTTCCTCTGCGGAAGATATGGCCAAAACCGTCATGCATTACGGCCAGAGTCTGACCGACGGCTATGCCTTGTCCTTTACACCGCCTCCCATCACGGGCATGAGTACGACAGGCGGCTTTGAGGCCTACATCCAGAGCAAAAGCGGGGCTTCTGAGCAGGAACTCTACAAGGTGACGCAGGATTTCATTGCGAAATGCGGAAAAAGGCCAGAACTCAGCCGAATCAACAGCTCCTTCAACATCGACAGCCCCCAGGTGCGCTTAGAGCTTGACCGGGAGAAGGCAAAAAGCCTCGGGGTCAAGGTGAGCGATGTCTTTAACACCATAGGAGCCATGTTCGGCGTAAGCTATGTAAATGACATTACCCTCTATGGCCGCACCTTTTCCGTCCGGATGCAGGCCGATGCGGAATACCGCGCGCATCCTGAAGATTTGTGTGAAATGTATGTTCAAAACAGCAGTGGTGGCATGGTGCCGCTTGCCAGCATGCTTAGCTTAAAGACAATGACCGGGCCGCTGACCGTTGAGCATATGAACGGCTTCAAAGCCGCCAAAATCACGGGCGTCCCAGGACCCGGCTACAGTTCCGGACAAGGATTGCAGGCTCTGCAGGAAGTGGCCAATGAACTTCCCGAAGGTTTTGCTCTTGCCTGGTCTGGTCAGTCCTTTCAGGAAAAGCAGACAAGCGGCTCGACACTGCTTGTTTTTGCGCTGGCTCTGATCATGGCCTTTATGGTCCTGGCCTCGCTCTACGAGAGCTTTACCCTGCCTATGGCGGTGCTCACTGCCGTTCCCTTTGCGGTCTTTGGAGCACTGCTGGCCAATATCCTGAGAGACCTGAACAATGACATCTATTTTCAGGTGGCCCTTGTCACTCTGGTCGGTCTTGGGGCCAAGAACGCCATTCTCATCGTTGAATTTGCCATTGAGCAGTACAAGCAGGGGATGAGTGCAATGGAGGCCGCCGTCAATGCTGCCCGGCTTCGTTTCAGGCCGATCATCATGACCTCACTGGCCTTTATTCTTGGCTGCTTGCCGCTTGCCTTGAGTCAGGGAGCCGGTGCAGGCAGCCGACATGCCATTGGCACAGCCGTCGTTGGCGGGATGATTGCCGCGACACTGCTTTCGCCCCTTCTTGTGCCGTTTTTCTACCGCCTTGTTATGCGTCTTCAGGAACGTTTCAGGCGATGACCTGATTGGTTGCTGGAAGAGAGAAACGAAGCGGAATAAGTCGACTTCGAAAACGTGTGGGGAGGCGCCATAGCCTCCCCACACGCCGTATTGCGCAGGTGTCAACACAAGCGGGCGCGAAATCGCGAATTTTGGCATGAAGCTCGATAGGCCGTTCTGGTGTCGATCGTCAAGCCATCATCGGACGTCTGCTTCCTCAGATGCTGCTTCGCGTTATCCCTGACATTTTTGACGAAAACCTTTTTTGCGATATTTCGTACAGCAAACACTGTGATAGCGAATTGCCCAAACAAACTATAAGGACATGGCAGATGATCTTCACAACACAGGTATCTTTGCTTGCAACGTTTTCACGTCTTGGGGCCTGTCTTATTCTTTTGCTGTTAACGGCGGCCTTTCCCACTCTCTGTCCTGCCCGTACACATCTTGAAAGGCCTCCGAGCGAACCTGTACCGGAAACCGTGAGTCCGCAGCTTAAAAAGCTTCTCGGGGTGTATCCTCTTTGCTCGTTCTGGCATCTCACTCCTGTAACGGCCACTGCATGGAAAGATTTGGTGAACAAGGTGTCTGTTACGACTGCAAAAGAGGCCAGGGTAATCAGCGAAAAGCTCAAGGTGAGCGTACGCTCAGCAAGCATGGGTCATGTTCCTGTCTTTGATCTTCTCCCTTCTGAAATTGCGCACGCTCATGACAAACGTATTCTCTTGCACGTCCACGGTGGGGCCTATGTCTTGAATCCAGGTATCTCAGGCACAAGCGAGGGCAGCTTCATGGCTCACTTCGGAAAAATCAGAGTGATCTCGGTTGATTATCGCATGCCTCCTGATTATCCCTATCCTGCGGCACTTGATGATGTGGTCAGCGTGTACCGAGAACTGCTCAAAACCTATCCGGCAAAAAGCATCGGAGTCTTTGGTTCCTCGACAGGAGGTGGTCTGACCCTTGCGCTTGTGCTCAAACTGAAAGAATTAGGGCTTCCTCTGCCAGCAGCCATCGCTCCCGGATCGCCATGGTCAGATCTCAACAAGATAGGCGACAGCTATTTTACCCATGAAGGTCTCGACAATTCCCTTGTAACCTATGACTATTTTATCAAAAGTGCCGCAGAACTTTATGCAGCTGGTCATGACCTCAAAGATCCTTTGCTTTCTCCGGTCTACGGAGATGTTACGGGCTTTCCACCGGTTATGCTGACTTCAGGCACGAGAGACCTCTTTCTCTCAAACACCGTCCGCATGCACTTGAAACTGCGCGAGGCCGGCGTTCCTGCTGATCTCATGGTGTTTGAGGGTATGAGTCATGTTTTGTACATGATCGATCCTGAAATGCCTGAAACAAAGCTCCACTTTTCAGAACTTAGCAAGTTCTTTGATCGCGCCTTTGAGGCTCATTAGGTTTTTTTCCAGACAGGGAAGGAAGCAGCTGATATCTCAGAATTCCGCTCAGCTTTTGACTTTCTGTGCTCCTGACTAGCTTGCTTCTCTGAAAGCTGCTAACATCAAGGCCCAGAGGGCAATTACTACGTCGAAAGTCAAGAGCATATTATTTGACGATGCTGACCATCGAGAGGATAATAAAAAACGAGGCTTCAAAAAGCGAATGTGTTTTTTTGTCTATGCGATCGGCTTTTCAATATACGCCGATCAGACTCAGCCGTTCCGCGGCAAAGTGCCCTGAACCGCCGACAAAGGAGTTTTCCTCATGGGCATGTCCAGCCAGTCCGAGGCTTACGTGCAGCGCCTCAATGAAATCACGGGACTGAATTTGCTTCTGAATGCCGATCAGGCTACGCAGTTTGACTATCTGGGCCGTCCGGTGCTTTTGCGGTTTATGCCGGAGCTTAGCGTGTGCGTTGTGCACGTCCAGCTGGACGCCTTGGCGGAGTCGACCCTGCCAGCGGCCCTGGCTGACCTGCTGGAAGCCAACTTCATGCTCTCCAGCACCTGCGGCGGGGCTCTGAGCTGGTCGCAGGAAACGCGCATGGTCTCCATGAATTTCATTCTGCCTCTGGCGGACACGGACACCGAGGGCTTCATCAACCGGCTGAACCGCATACTCGCTGTGACCGATGAATGGACGCGGCGCATTCGTGACAGGAACGGCCAGGCTGTGGAAAGTGCCGCCCGGCATCTTGCCGACCTGCGGGACGGAAGCGCCGTGGGTCCCCTCGACAGACAGCAACAAAACCAGATGATATGGGCCTAGCCCCAAGGAGTTCCCATGTCCCAACTGCATATACCCCAAAACGCCAACGCGGCGTACACCCTGAAGCAGTTTCAGGATTTGGCCAATCAGAGCCAGGACAATCAGGAGCTGCGCATCCGGAAGAGCAACCAAGAGCTGAGCAATACGCCTCTGGGCATTATCTCCCGGCACGGTGTGATACACACTGCCTCCAACGTCCAGGTCAATCAGACCTTTCTGCATGTCATCACCACGGACAAACGTTACCGGTGCGTGGCTGATCAGCTGCGTAAAGCCCTGGGCACGACTATGCTTTTAACCGAGGCCCTGACGCCCGCCAAGGTGAAGTCGGCCGTGGCCACGGCCGACACCCTGCTCAAGACCTATCAGGAGGGGAGCAGACTCGCCGGCGTCATGTCCGACCATGGCATCATCCCGAATATGATGACTGGCGAGTTCGCCTCCTTCTACGTCACGTACTGCAACGACAATCCTGACAGCAAGCCGGACTTCCGGGACTTCGGGGATCCTTCCCAGCAGGGGCAGGGCGATTTCCAGCGGCAGGAGGCCTTGCGACACGCTGACCACGAATGCCTGGAGAATCTGGGGGACATGTTCAGGGAATTTTTCTCCCAGGGCAATCGCCTGCAGCGTTCGGGCTTTTACCGTTTTCTGCCCTCGGATTGCGGCAATGATGGCCAGAAGGCCCAGAAATTGAACAGCCTGTTCGCTAAGGCATCCGAGGACTGTCCCCCTCTGGACAATGCGCAGAGCCGTAAGAACGCCGTGACCAACATGTTCAATGTGCCTCACTTCACGATTTTGCCCACCAGCGGATCCATCCTTTCCGTCTGGAAGGACAATGTCCACATGATATTTCTGCATAATGTTCAAAACGCCTGGCAGGGCTGTGAAAGCAATCTCCTGGCCAAGTGTCGCCGGGAGGATCTGGACTATCTGGGGCAACAGGCGCCGACCAATGCCGAGGCGTCTGAGCGGCAGAAGTGGCTGCACGGTATGGAGGCTGGCCTCAATGTCTTTCTCAAGGCCCATCCGCAGTATGCTGAGCCTGGGCAGGAAGACGTTATCCCTAATTCCCGGGTGCATTTATAACTACAACAGACTTCCCAAAAAAAGGTGTGTTGCCCTGATAGCCCGATCAGCTCGAGTTAAAATGATTATCAGGGCCCCATCGATGGGTCCTAAGAGACTTCCGTTGCTTTTACACGGGAGCTAAGCCTTCTCTTAAGAAGTCACGAACAGAGCCATTTTTTCAAAAAACTCAAAAAAACAACACA
>JAILPJ010000016.1 GCA_024699605.1 Desulfovibrio sp.
GGAATCCAGGCGTATTCCAAGCCGCCAGAGGCCGTCTTCCGCGTACCGAGCCGAACCTGCTGACGCTCGAAGTCGACATCCGGCCAGACAAGGCGAAAGGCCTCCTGGATTCTTGCCCCGGTGTGGAGGAGGAATAGCAGCAAGACCTTGTCACTCTGGTGCTCGCAGGCCTCATAGACCTTCCAGAAGTCCTCCTCCGGTGGCACATACCTTGGCGTAGCGTCTGCAGGAAGCCTATCGGCCTGGCGAAAAGGGTTTATAGGAGGGAGACCGTAAAACTTTCTGCCCCACTCCCATAGAGCCCCCAGATTCTTTCGTGCCTTGTTTGCCGCATAGCCAGAGACTTCCCTGCCAACTACCTGTAGGATTTCTGCTGTTTGAAAAACACTCACGTCCTGTGCAGGCTGATTAGCTGGGATAACCTGAAGGCTCTGCTTACAGGCAAGCTTCTTTTCATTGAAGGTCTTATGGCAAAACCTCTGCTCCACATATTGGAGATAGGCAGTGCACACCTCAAGCCAAGAGTCCGTAGGGGTCTGTGGCTCTTCTGGCTGCCAGAGCTCTGCCGTCTGTTCCGCCTCCCAGCGCTTTGCTTCTGACTTTGTTTTGAAGCGCTTTGCCTTGCGCTTCCCGTTGATCATTTTTACCGCTCGCCACGTTCCCCCTTTCTCCTGGTATGGCATAAGCTCCCTCCGATATTTGTTGTATTACTGACTTTGGAAATCGAAGGGCGCACCCACAAAGCGGTTGAAAACCGCCAAGCGCATCCTTGTGCCTATACACCCAGCTCGGAGAAACATGCAACGCCTTAGCGACCTGTGCCACGGTGAGCATTTTTGTTCTCCTATTTATTTAATGGCCGACCATTTGAAGATACAGGCCCATGCCATCATCTTCCGTCTCAGGATAAAAAGGATAAAGGAACTTCTCCAAAAGTTTCCTCGTTGACTGATACAGCCAATTCCACTCTCTTTTATCGTGAGACATTAACACGACATTGCACTGCGTAATGTTTGCTACCTCAAGCAAAGAGATGGCTCTTTTAGTCTGTAGCACCCTATCCTTATCCAATTTAATCAAAGAACTGGCGTATTTCCTAATAAACGAGTCCTGTTTTTTTATTGGTATTTTCGATATTGGTGCAAGCTTTATACTGGTAGCAAGCTTTATGCATGAGTTTGCCCATCTATACATTTTTGATGTTTGGTCTTTCACATCTTGTGGATCATCATCCGCCCACATATCAGGAGAAAACCATTTAATAGATAGGGATGTTACAACTGCACAGATTGCCTTCCTGGCATTTATAATATGTTCAGGGTAGACCTTTTGACACAAAGCCTTTTGTCCGTCCATTATTTTCCCCTCAGGCTTTTTGCTGGGTTGACTACAAGATTGAGCGCATCGAAGTAGTTGTGCAGTCTGGTCACGACTTTAAACGCTTCATCCTCAGACATCGGGTCGCATTGGTCTTCTGACACCAGTCCTTTCTGCACAAAACAATGATCCATCTCTAAACCACAAAGGCCGTGGTGGTCGTGCGTGCAGGCTCGCTTGTACCCTGAAACGTATGAATCTGAGCGGAAAAGCGAAAGCACGCCGTGATCATTGATGGCCTGGCCAATGTGGTTCAAGTGATCTTTCAACCATTGCTTGAATGTTGGCTTGATGCTCTGGGTGAAAACGCAGCCGTATGCGGATATCACTCCGCCATCATGGGCCCAGGCGGCAAACGCCCGTGTGTCAAATTTCTGCGGTACTCCCCAGTCTGTAACCAGGCAGTACTCCATGCGACAGACCATCCCGCTTTGGACTTCCGGCCCTCTGCGGCCAAAATGGTCAAACCAGCAATTACGAAAAGTGACCATTTTGCCGTCCTCGGCCTCGGCGAACTCCTTATCGCCAGATCCGATCAGGACAAGCTTGCTGGCTCCACGAAACAGACAGTGATCAAACTCAGCGCTGGCGCCGTGAGTAATTCCGCAGGCCTCATCCATGGACTCTGGATCGAGGTTTGACGCATCGATTATGCAGTCCTTTACGACAAAATGTTCCTTTCCGCAGAGCTGCAGACAGTCGTTGTCTTTTCCTGGTTGAAACTTGGACGTTGGAAACAATGATTTTGTTATCCGCATTGTCTATCTCCCGCTGAATCGCCTCGAGACTTGCGCTGTACATGACAGCTATGTCGCTGTCTCTTTCAAGTGTCCATTCCTTGAATCTCCGCGCCGCAAGCTTGAGATATGAAATCGCGGCGTTCCTTTGCACAGGACAAGCTTTGTGTCGAGCTTCGTCATATATTTTTTCTACACGTTGCTGCAGGTATTCGATGTCCTCTTTTTTAGCACTCATATACTAACTCCTGATTGCCAAAAAATAATTAAGGCCGGGGAGAGGAGGGATGGCGACCCCGGCCCGCATACAAGGGCATGTATGACTACGCCGTTACACTCCGACCACGCGACTGGCTCAGTATGTCTATATGCCGCGTTGGTCCTACACGGACGCGGTAGCATTGGGGGTGGGGGGAGTTGGGTCTTGTTCACTGGACTTTGACAGCTTGGGCGCTGGAATATTCGCCAGGCCTTTTTTGAGATCGATAATCTTTTGGCGCTCTTTTCTGGGTGTGTTCACATACAGTGTGACGGTTTTAATCAACAGCCTGACGACATCTTCGATCTCAGGTTCTTGTTCATCCTTCGAAGCACTGATCACGCAGGCCGAAAAAAGGCATGCAAAAAGGTCGTCTTCTTTAAAGTTTTTTCTCAAAAGTCTCATATTTATTACCTTTTTGTGGTTATTTTGGTGGGTTTTCGATAGGCCCAAACCATTGACCGCCAATTTCCTCGACAGGTTTGGGCTGAGAGCTGGCAATAAAAATCGCGAGCAGGCTGTCTGTGCCATGCTCGCGTGTGCATTTGTCACGTATGACGTGCGCCATTTCTGGAACGCACCCTGGCGTCTGACGCCACCAGAAGTAGCCAGCGCAGATGGGAGGGCCATCCGTCCAGGATGTTTGCATTTCACCCATAGCGCGGAAGACCTCTGTAAGCCGTATGAGTTCTCCTGGGCCATAGCCTATCTCCATGCGGCCTCCTGGTTGATTCCTAACAGTGTAAGTAGTCCTGGCTCTAACTGGCGGCCCTGTCTTTTCTCGTGCAGTCGCCTTGCCTTGGCCAGTTGATTCTGTGCTTTCCGTAGTTCCAGACGCACGCAGGCCACGGAGTCGTCGTTCCTGGCGTGCTCTCTGAGAAAATCGAGGGCTTCTTGAATGCATCGATCAGCTGCTGCCATTGCTGGGGCTTTGTCCATTATCCCCCCTCGCCTTCATGATGTTGCTCAAACATCAGATCCCGCCTCGCATCCTCGACCATTCTCTCGAGCACGACCGTAGGCGGCACGATCAGGCTGCGCTCCCACCTGGATACCGGCAGCGACGCCAACGCCAAGCACAGCCGGGGATACTTCTGCAGATGATCCGTAACATGGTCGTACACACTGGCCCACTGGCCAGACGCTATTTCCTCCGTGAGATCTTCACCGCTACGCAGCTTAACGTCTCTTGTGATCCGTGGATTCCGCCAGTTCAGATTGCCGTACAGCGTCCTCGCCAAAACGCATTTGTGCTCCTTGATGTGGTCAGCCACCATTGGGTGCCTGATCAACCCAAGATACCTGGTCTTGTTGAAGATCACCGGCGCATGGATCTCGAAATTCTCAAAGTGCTCGCTACCCAGACGTTCCAACAACGAGTGAGCCTGGGCGAACGCTCGCTTCCAGGAAGTCAACCGCCCTTCTTCCTTGGCGTACTTCACGATGGCGCACTCGAGCGATCCCAGACAGAGATTGAGATCCGTCCGCAGATCCACCGGCCTCAGCGCGAAGAAGTCGTCGTTGAACAGCACGAAGTCTTCGGACACATCGGGATGCTCGCAGGCGGCAATGAGGTTGTTGCGACCGTTCTGCCACTTGATTCCGTGCTGCTTCGTACGGATCACCGGAATTTCGTTGCTCACCCACAGGGGGCGATATCCTGCCATCCAGATGCGGTCGTAGCCCGTGACGTACTTCTGCACGGATCGCAGAGAGTAGACCAGGTCTACGTTGCGAGACTGTTCTTTGAGAACGTAAACGATATCCATAGGCACTCTCGTTGTAGGTTAAAAACAAAGCCCCCGTTTCCGGGGGCTCAGGTATTTGTCTAAAAAGGCACATCGTCCGTCTGCTGGCCTTCGCTTGGGGCTACCTGCGCTGCCTGGGCGGGCTGAGCCGGCTGCGTTTGGCTGTCATATCCCCGATTAGACTGGATGTTCTGATATTCCGACCAGTCGTCGTCTTGCGCATATCCCTGGTTTTCTTTGCGTTGTCCTTTTTCAAGGAACTGGACACGTCGTGCGATTACCTCTGTGGTAAATCTGCGTTCGCCGGCTTGGTTTTCCCAGGCGCGTGTCCGCAGGGATCCTTCGACGTGAATGCAGGATCCCTTTTGCAGATACTTTACGCAGTTCTCTGCCGTCTGGCCAAACGCGATGACGGTGTGCCACTCTGTCCGTTCTTCGCCATCTTTCGAATATTCGTTTGTGGCCAGGCTCATCCTGATCACTGGGTTTCCGTTTTGAGAGTATTTCAGCTCTGGATCCCTGCCGAGATGTCCCAGGAGGAACACCATGTTGACTGATGCAGCCATGGCCCCTCCTAAAGCGCTTCAGCTAGATCTGGTTGTTGAAGCTGAGCGGCGCCGAAAGCCATAGAGCGGAACACGTCCGGATGCTCTACGAAGTATGCCCGCGCATCTTCAAAGGTGCAGCCGTTCTGCTTGGCAAAATCCTTGACGGCCTGCGTTGCCTGCTCAAAAGTCGCCCGGGTCTCTTCCTGTAGATCATCCCATGCGACAGAGAGAGGCACCTGACGTGGCTGCTGGGGCGCAGGCTTTTGTTCTACATGCTGTTCTTCGTATCTGGCTCTGGCCTGTTGACGCGGATCAAAGAGCGAACCCTGTTCAGTCTGAGGCTGAACCGGTTGAGCGGCCTGAGGCTGGACAGCCTTGGCGCTCTTACTCGCAGCCTTTGGAGTTCTCTTCGCAGCAGCCTTCGGAGCCTCTGGCTGTGGAGCAGGAGCGGGGGCAGGCTCAGATTCTTCGACATAGACCTCTGCCGGTTGCGGCTCAATAGCCGGAGCGGTCTGGTAGTTCTGCAGGGCATTATTCAGACCGGCAAGGCCATTTGCTGGCTGCTGATCTTCAATCACCTGGGTGGTCAATGCTTCGCCACGTTCTGATCTGTCGTCGTTGTCCACGGCCAGCGCCATCATTTCTGTCTGAGGCATCCAGGCGGCCAAGCGCTTGATGGCGGTCTTCATCCACATAGCGGCCTCGTGGGTTTGCCATGGAGATTGCTTGCCGTACTTTTCTGCGGCTGCGACACCGGACGAACTCGCTTTGGCCCTGGCTACGTCCTGGGAGTCAATCACTCTGAGGAGAGGCTGCCCTCCGACGAGAGTGCACGCGGCATAGGCGGCAACAATCTCTCCCTCGCGCAGGCTTGGATTCAGGAAATTAACGTCGTGGCGGATACTGGGGTTGATCCCCTTGTGGTATTCAAACATACCGGCCTCAACCTCTCGGCGATAGACCACGTCTGCGTTGAACGACTGCACCATGCCTGAGCGGTATGCGAGCTGTAGGAGGCCCTTATACCCGATCTGGAACTGGCATTCCTTCCCATAGGGGATCAGGTACGCCAAGCCTTGAGGTGTATTGGGCTCGAGGTCGAGCTGAGCGCATACCATGAGGGCTGCGAGGAACGACTGTGGACTGCAGGCCATCAACTTCGGATTCTTACGAACGGCGGTAAGGCTGATTCTCACAAACCGTTCAGCCCTGCGTGTGCGCTCTTCAGGTGTACGGCCTCCTATGGCCATGGCGATAGCCGGCTGCTGTGCGCTGATTAACTCCAAAATCCCCCTCTGTGCTGGAACCTGACTCATGACGCCCTCCTATATATCCATTCCGGAAGATCCACTTCGGTGATTATGTTCGTCGTATAACCAGGCCACACGCCGCTTGCCTCACATTGTTCGTACGTATCAAGAGCGTTACGGATATCGTCGTACGCCATCTGTATGGCTCCATCAGCAATGCTCACAGCCGTGCAGAGATACGGAGGCGTCTTTTCAACAAACAGGAAGATGAACGAACTAGCTGCACGTCCGCACGTGTTCAACGCATGCATGTACCAGGCAGCCTGTCTGTGATAGCCGTAGTCGATGATATGCTTTGAGATAGCTTCTGGGCTCGCGTCCGTCGTTGACTTTAGGTCAATGACGCAGAGACCGGGCACGCCTTCAATGGTGGCCATAGCGTCGATTCGTGCCTTGCACGGTATATGTCCGCGTTCTTCCCAGTAAGCGCTGGTCTCAGTTTCCCACTTCGGTGATCGCCTGGCAGCCACTATAAGCGGATGAGCGCAGGCCGAAACGGCCATAGCTGCAGCCGTGTTCCACACGTCTGGGCTGATCAGGGTAATACCCTGTTCCTTGGCGCGTGCTGCTTCTTCCTTGCCCGCCTTTGTATTCCCGGGATTCCCTCTGAGCGCATATTCGGCCTGTGCCTTGTCAGGCTCCAAGACCATGCCATGAAATACGCTCCCCATAAGCATAGCCGGTGTCTGCTCGTGCTCAGTACCGTCCATTTCCGCCAATGCCTGCTGAAACAGCGCGGGACACTTCAGAAGCTGTCCCATGCTTGAATTCGATAAGGCCTTGGTGCCGTGATACTTCACCGCAGCGTCATGTGTCAGTGTCGGATTCATTTGTACCCCCTCTCTATCTTCCTGCGAGCTGCTGGCCACCACGCATACGCAGGACCGTTGTCCGCAGCTCATTGTTCATTATCCGTAATGAGTTCAGATCCTTTTGCTGCCTCTCGATCTTGAGGTTGATCTTGGTGATCTCCGTGCGTTGTTCGACCACCACGTTACCCAGGTAAACGATCCCTGACGCTACCAGCAGGCCAGCCCCAGCGATGGCCGCAAGCAACAACTTTTCTGCCTTTGACATTTATTCTCTCCTCATGGTTCTCCAATAAAAAAGGGCCCCACCTGGGGCCCTATCCTCGGTTGTTCATGCTGACGTCGGCGATCCGTTTTGCGACGTCAACTTTAGCGCTCCAGGTCAGATTTTCACCCTGAACGACCGGAGCAAATCTTTAAGATTGTACAAGCCATCGCAGCCAGTTTATCCGATCCATATCTGTCGACAGGGTCTCCCAGTGAGCACGAAAGACTCTTAATGTCTGCAGTAATTCCGTTACAGATATACTGTCCCGCGGAATGTGAAGCTGGCGTTTTATCCACTTGCTTTCGTTGTCTGGCGTTTCTTCCTGGGCCTTTCCGCGAGGAACCGCTTCCTCATCGGAGTGTCGTATGGACACTCCGTATACTGCCTTAAGCGCTGTCTCACTTGCCAACCCTGGAGAAAAATTGTGGCTCATTAGAACCTCGCACAGTTTTTTGTATTCAAGAACCCTTTCGATCATTCAAGCCCCTCCTGCCCCGCAAGGGGCTTTTTTGCCTTAAAAACGGAAGCCCCCTTTGCAGGGGGCTACCGTTCCTGATAGGCTTTGCGCATCTTACAACACAGACCCTTATCAGGAGGTAAATATGTTTAGGCAACCAACTACGCTTAACGAAAAAAATTTATGCCTTGCCATTTCTGCCAGGCGGATGGTGTCATTATTTTATGATGGTGGGATAAGACTTTGCGCACCGTTTCTAATCGGAGTCACTACCGCAGGCAACGTGGGTGTTAGGCTGTGGCAACTTTCTGGTTTTTCCCGGAGCGGCGAAAAACTGCCCTGGTGGAGATTGTTCACTGCCGATAAAATACGCAATTTGGTGATACTCCAGGAGTCTTTTCTTGACATCCCACCTTTGTACAATCCGAAGGACAAAGGATTTGTTGATATATGGTTGGCTGTCGATTTGTCTTCACAGCCTTGATGTAATCGGCTACCAAAAAGACGATTTCCTTGTCGGGCAATGTATCTCCCCAGCTACCAACAGTTCCTATAATATCTGACAGTCCTCCGTGTTTTGCTATCAAGCCATAGAAGATTGGAGCAAGCTCGTGGATATCAAACTTTGGATCAAGCACCTTGCATACTCTAGTACAGAGAACTACTATCTCTTCATTGATAGATAACTTCACAAAGCCCCTCCATGCCCCTCGAGGGGCTTTTTTTTGTGCTCCGGAGAGTTGGTACGACTCTCCGGAGCCCTCCGGAGTCAGCACACCAACATGGTGCCGTGGGCTCTACCTACCCACAGCAATGGCGGCGCGGATTCCCCGCACCAAAAAAAAGAAAAGGCGGTTGACCAATTCAACCGCCTCCTGCAAGCCGTCTCGTGCCGCGACTTGCCGCCATAACTATAAAGACCTAGCTGAGCGTCGAAAGAGCGAAACAGAGACCAATGGCAAAAAGGCTAATCGACGTGACTACAAAGCCTATCGCGACAAAGCGTACCTTATTTCCCCAGCGCTTATTCCACCTGCTCATTTGCACCCCATCGAGCTCTTCTTGTGTACATTCCGTTTGTCTGAATGGGTACTTGCATAGTGTTATTGCCCATGTAGCCGAAACCATGCCTTGCACAAGATAGGTTATGCCAGTGGCACACACGGATGCGAGCGCCCCCCAGGAAAAGCAAAACATCGCCACGAATAAGGCTGGATCCCTAGCAGCCAGCACTGCCGCAGCAGCTGCTCCATTGATGATGAACGTCCCACGCAAAATCATCTTGGTAAGCTCAATTGTCCCCTTTTGCGTTTCAATGAACATATCATTCTTAGCCTTCAGTATCTGCAGCTCAGCCGCTTCCCAAGCCTCCATTCTGTGCCCCCCTGGTGTGTGTATTGATCTCCGCAAAAAAGAAAAGCCCCCGACCGAAGCCAGAGGC
>JAILPJ010000035.1 GCA_024699605.1 Desulfovibrio sp.
TGAAGACAACATCGCAGCGCGGCAGAAGCCAGGGCTTTTCAAGTTCTGTTTCCATGATGCGGATGTAGCATAATGTGCTGCCTTCAACAAGATTGGATGTATCGTCAAAATGAAAGAGCCTTTGATCAGGGACTGTTTTCTTCCTGATCAAAGGTGCGGCTGAGTGTCTTAGTCTCCGTACGATAAAAACGTTTACTCGTAGACACCATCTGGGCTAAGATTCTTGGCCTTTGTCACACTGAAAAGTTAAAGTTTTTTTTCAACAGACCCTTATGTATCCGAAACTATTTCCGCTTGCGGGCTTTTTTGTAAAACGTGTTGACGTTCATACCACACTGCTTTGCGGCTTCAACCCCTGTAAGCTCTCCGGACTTGTAAAGCGCGACAGCCTCTTCAAAATTTTCCGGCTCTGAAAGAGGCTGCCTACCAAACTTCACTCCCCGCTTTTTGGCTGCGGCAATGCCTTGTTTCTGACGTTCGTGAATTTTTTCCCGCTCCTGGTCAGCGCTGAATGACGTGAACATGAGCATCATATTGGCCATGAAAAACTCTTCTTTTGTCATTCCCTCCCGTGAATTGAGCAGGTTCATGTCCAGAATTCTGATGAAAACCTTCTTCTCCCGAACTAGCCTGTTCCACTCGACGGGAACTTCTTCGTAGCTCCTCCCCAGGCGGTCTAAACTCTGAATGCAGAGGATATCCTTTGGTTTGAGCAGCCTGAGAAGCCTCCTATAGCCGGCACGGTCAAAGTTCTTGCCTGATGCCTTGTCAATGATGACATGGGCATCGTCAATGCCTTCCTCGTACATGGCGTCCAGTTGTCGACGAAGGTGCTGACCTTTGGTGGAAACGCGAACGTAGCCCCATTTCATAAAAGCCTCCCACGAAAATGCTTGATGTTGTGGCTGACCTGCAGAGGCATACCCTGCAATACATAACAGCGTTACACGCGGGTGATTGACAACCCAGAGAACCGCAGTGTGCTTACCCCCGCGGCTCTCTTTTTTGGGCATACCTCACAAAAAATATCAATGGGGCAGGCCGAGGATGGGGTCAGAAAAGTTGCCATTCTGCCAGCTCAGATTTGAGATGGGAGCAAGCGTTCTACAGTATATTCCATAAGCGGATTTTGCGTGAGGGAACAACTCAGGCAAATCTTGTTTTGATGAGTTTATTCTGGGCTATACTCATTTTGTAGGGCATCAGGATCTGCCAACAGCTTTTCCAGAAGCTGGGACAGCATGCTCCGCAACAGTGCGAAAAGCTAAGGAGCTTGGAGTATGTGAAGAGGCGATGGCGGGGAAAAACGCTTGATGCTAACTGCTTGCTAACCAGCCAAAGAGCGATTCAATTCCCGGAAAACCGCATCAGTAAACGATTACGCAAGTGGTTAGCAATAGGTTAGCATTGCAAATGAAAAGGCAGCTGCGATTATCATCGTAACTGCCTGATTTCATTGGTGGCGTCCCCAAGCGGATTTGAACCGCTGTTGACGGCGTGAAAGGGCATTTTCTGATTTTGTAAAATCAATGATTTTACAGAGTTAAGATGCATCCACATGCACGAAAATACATCTGCATCCCCCCGAACTAACCCCCTCCTAACCCTCTATTTCGGAGTGCAAGTCGTTTGACGATCTTGCCTTTCTTGAGGATATTGCAAATACCATTAACTAACCATTGTGACAGTCGCTGCGGCAGCCGCTCGGCAGATACTGAACAATTCCGATGTCGGCGCCATTCACTCCTCTTTCTTGAACTATTCTGCTGTCAACAATGATTCTCACTGATCCTAGCAGTAAAAATTTGTAACATATTCAAATAAGAAATCTATTGGGGATAGATGGAAAATAGTTCAAAAAATTGAACTCCAATTCTCTACACTTTTCGCGTCTTCTATGATTTACTGTGCGAAACGCTAACTTCAAATGGATGCAGGTGAAAGTCCTGTAGTAGGTAAGGTCTAGCAAACCGCCTCGAATCTCTAGTATGGGTAATACATCGTGAGGTGTAGGACTAAGCGTTACATGAGAAGACCGCGAGCTT
>JAILPJ010000066.1 GCA_024699605.1 Desulfovibrio sp.
TAGTCATCATGATCCCAACGAACAGTTTTTGGGCTTCCTCCATTCTGTCCTCCAATCGCACAAAAGTAGGCGTAAAGATTCGAGAGACAGTATAGAGTTATTGGAAAAAAATTAAAAGTAATTTTTGGGCAGAGCCTTATGTCCTGTCTTGCGCAAACTCCCGTGTCGGACTTTGTCCTGTTGTCTGATATCATCCCGGATATCCTTCTGGATATCCGCTATTATTCGACCTACAACTTCATTGGCACGCGCATTGACGGCTATGAACAATCGTGTGCCCTTTTGACCAGCAAAGCAGCAGAAGCGCTCAAAGGCGTCAGCGACGAAGCACAAGACAACGGCTTTCGCCTGATGATCTACGATGCCTACCGTCCACAGACCGCAGTCAATCACTTTTCGCGCTGGGCCGATGATCCCCTGGATACCCGGATGAAGCCTTACTTTTATCCCAAGCTCGAAAAGAATCGCCTTTTTGAACTCGGCTTCATTCTGCGCAAATCGTCCCACAGTCGCGGTTCAGCAGTCGATCTGACGCTCTTCGACATGAAACTTGGGCGCAAAATGGATATGGGCAGCAATTTCGACTTTTTCGGTCAGCGCTCGCGTTCAGATTACGTAGGCAATCTGACGCCACAGCAGCAAGACAATCGCCACTTTCTGCGAGGACTCATGCAGCGCCACGGTTTTGCTCCCCTGCGCGAGGAATGGTGGCATTTCTCCTTGATCGACGAGCCCTTCCCTGACACGTATTTCAGCTTCCCCGTGCACTGGCCGCTCAAAGAGACAACTACGCCATAATCCGGCAAGTCACGTTTTTCCTCTTCCTCCGGCCTTCTCCGGGCAGCCTTTTTTGCTCACGGTCCTTTGCCCAATCCCTGGCAGCTCTTTGGCCTATCTGCCAACCTGAGCTTTCAGCCAATTGTCTGAACTACGTTGTGGGGGCAGAAGACAGCTTTTTTTGACCTGACAGAGCGTCTATTTCGATTTCCATAAGACAAAACATTGCTCGCTCAAAACTCGATCTTTTTCGTTTTCAAAAAGGCCATCGACCTCGTCCTAAACGTTATTTACGCTTTTGCTCACCATTTTCATGTCCATATTTAACAATAGCAGCGAGTATGTCGGCATGAAAATGAGAAATCCCGCAAGATTTGTGTTTCCCTGAAAATTCCTTGCTTTTTTATTCCCTCTGACCTATCTTGCAGCAAGTTTACACTTGAAGCTTAAGATTTGGCAGTACCAGATAGGGGAACGCTTGCGAACCCCGGCTCAGTGCGGCCCAAAACAAATCAACCCTTCTCCGGACCGTTTGGTTAGGGAGAGACCGCTATTACCTGAGAGGTTGCAATGACTCGAGTCAAAATGGAGCACATTGACTACGAACTCAATGTGCCTAAACGTGGGGCAAATGGAGAAGAATTGTTCTTTGTGCAAATCGACAAGAACAAATGCGTGGGCTGTGACACCTGTCAGGAATACTGCCCCACAGGTGCTATCTTCGGTGGCGTTGGAGAACCTCACGAACTCCTGCATCCTGAAATGTGCATCCATTGTGGTCAGTGCTTGGTGCATTGCCCTGAAACGGCAATCTATGAAGTACAGACCTGGGTACCCGAGATCATGCAGAAGCTGAGTGACAAGTCCACCAAGGTGATTGCCATGCCTGCTCCTGCCGTACGCTATGCTCTCGGTGAAGCGTTTGGTCTGGCTCCGGGTTCGGTAACCACCGGCAAAATGCTTGCCGCCTTAAAACAGCTGGGTTTTTCCAATTGCTGGGATACGGAATTTGCCGCTGACGTGACCATCTGGGAAGAAGCCTCTGAATTTGTGCACCGCCTGCTGAACAATAAGGATTTGCCGCAGTTCACCTCGTGCTGTCCTGGCTGGCAGAGCTATGCGGAGCATTTCTATCCCGACCTGTTGCCGCATTTTTCGTCCTGTAAATCGCCCGTTGCCATGAACGGCCGCATGGCCAAGAACTATGGCGCTAAACGGGCTGGCTACGATCCCAAGAAAATCTACACCGTCTCCATTATGCCCTGCGTGGCAAAAAAATACGAAGGCCTGCGTCCAGAATATGAACACGCTGGACTGCGCGACATCGACGCCACCATCAATACCCGTGAGCTGGCCCATATGATTCGCGAAGCGGGCATTGATTTCGCAAAACTGCCCAACGGCGAACGCGACAGTCTGATGGGTGAGTCCACCGGCGGCGCCACCATCTTTGGTGTGACCGGCGGTGTGATGGAAGCGGCCCTGCGCTACGCCTATCAGGCCGTGACCAACGAACGCCCCGATTCCTGGGATTTCAAACAGGTACGCGGTCTCAAGGGCTTCAAGGAATACTCCGTGACCATCAAGGGCATTCCGCTGAAACTGGCCGTGGTGCACGGCGCCAAGCGTTTTGCCAAAGTACTCGAAGATGTGCGCAAAGGCACCTGCCCCTATCAGTTTATCGAATTCATGGCCTGTCCCGGCGGCTGTGTCTGCGGTGGCGGTCAGACGCTGATGCCCTCTGTGCTTGAATACGCTGATCGCAAAGCCACCCATCTCTTTGCCAGTCTGCGTAAACGTCTTACAGAAGCCCAAAAGCAGGCCTAGGAGGACAGCTCATGAGCCTTTTATCCAGTACACGCCGTGGTTTTCTCAAAGGTGCCTGCATTCTGGCAGGCGGTCTGCTGATGGGAGTGCGCATGACGAGCAAAGCCTGTGCTGCCGTCATGGAAATCAAGGACTGTATGCGCACCCGCATCAAATCGGTCTATGCCGAGGATGATCGTTTCACCACCAGAGCCAGTCAGGACAATGTGCAAGTGCAGAAGATGTACAAGGACTATTTTAAAAAGCCCTTGAGTGAACCGGCTGAAGAGGAACTGCACACCAAGTGGTTTGACAGAAGTGCGTCCATCACGGCACTGAAAGCCAAAGGTCAGTATCCCAATCCGCGCTTTAGCGAATTTGTCAACAATCCCTATCCCTACGAAAGCTAATTCAATCGTTTTTCTACAGCTTCTGACATCAAAATAGCCTTTGCGATGGAAGATGACTGCAAAATCGCTCGTTATTGAGCCAGACTTGACTTGCAGGACACATACTTCCGGGTATGTGTCCTTTTTTTTCACAGCAAAAAAACAGCAAACAAGGATGCTCCCATGGAAAACCGTGTCGCCATTGTCGCCATCATCGTCTCGGATCCCCAAAGCGTGACAGCCATCAACGACCTTCTGCATCAGTACAGCGAAAGCATCATTGGCCGCATGGGCCTGCCGTACCGCGAGAAGAAGATCAATATCATCTCCGTGGTGCTTGATGCTCCCCAGGATACGGTGAGCAGCCTTTCCGGCAAAATCGGCAAGCTCCCCGGCGTAACAGCGCAGACGCTCTTTTCCAAATAATCATCCGTTCAGGCTCTGGCACAAAGAAGACGGTTCATGACGTTTTTGCTCTTAGACAAGCTTGAAACCCACAAGCAGCTGAGCTTTGAAGAGTGGCGGAAACTGCTCTCGGAGCTTGACTCGCCAACCTTTGACGAGGCGCAAAAGCGTGCTCAGAGGCTGGCTCAGGAACATTTCGGCCTTGCTATCTATCTGCGCGGCATTGTGGAATTCACCAATTATTGCCGCAATGAATGCCACTATTGCGGGCTGCAAAAAAGTCATCGCGATCTTGTGCGCTACAGGCTCTCCCAGGAGGAGATTCTCGCCTGCTGTGAAAAAGGCCATGCGCTTGGCCTGCGCACCTTTGTCCTGCAGGGCGGCGAGGATCCGAAGCTCAGCGACGAGTGGCTCTGCCAGCTGATCAGGCGGCTCACGCAGCGCTTTCCCGATTCCGCTATCACCCTTTCCCTTGGAGAACGTTCTCAAGCAAGCTATGCCGCCCTTTTTGCCGCAGGCGCCAGACGCTATCTTTTGCGCCATGAGACGGCCTCCCACAGCCTCTACAGAAAACTGCATAGCCCAAAGCAAAGCTTTTTTGCCCGCCTCAACTGCCTCTACAACTTGAAAGCCCTGGGCTATCAGACAGGTGTAGGCATGTTGATCGGACCTCCCGGTCAGACGCTTGAGCATCTGGCGCAAGATTTCACCTTCATCCAGGCCTTTCAGCCGGAAATGCTCGGGTGTGGCCCCTTTATTCCCCACCAGGCCACCGTCTTTGCCGGTGAAAAACCTGGTTCAGTCCGGCTCACGCTCTACGCCTTGAGCCTCTGCCGCCTGCTTTTGCCTGAGCTTTTACTGCCGGCAACCACAGCCTTACGGACTCAAAAGGCCAGCGGCTATCTCCAGGGTATTCTGCACGGCTGCAATGTCATCATGCCCAATCTCACGCCTCTTGCTGCCCAAAAGCACTATCAGCTCTACGATGGCAAAGACGCTACAAAGACCCTGGAACAGAGCCTGGAAGAACTGAAGACGGAAGTGGCGAGCCTAGGCTATCACCTGACCTGTGACCGTGGCGATCACCCACGCTTTGTCCAAAACAACGAGAAGCGTCTATGAGTCTCAACGATACCCCAAGTGGCGAACGACCGCACATTGCCTTCTTTGGCCTGACCAATACCGGCAAATCCTCCCTCGTCAATGCCCTGACCAACCAGGATCTCGCCATTGTCTCTGAGCAAAAAGGCACAACCACTGATCCTGTCCAAAAAGCCATGGAAATTCTGCCTCTGGGTCCTGTTGTGCTCATCGATACCCCAGGCCTCGACGACAAAACAGCCCTTGGCGCCCAGCGCATTGCCCGCAGCCTGCGCGTGCTGGCCCACACGGATTTGGCGGTTCTGGTCACAGAAGCCGGCAAGCCCCTTTCAGACGAGGAAGAGGCCTTTGTCAAAAAGGTGCAGGACGAGCATCTGCCCCTGCTGCGGGTGGCCAATAAGGCTGATCTGCTTGCGTCTTGCGAGCCTGACAAGACAATCTTTTCTGTCAGTGCCCGCACAGGCTATCAGATTCCCCAACTGCGGGAAAAACTGGCGCAGCTGCTCAACGAAAAAGTACAGGCAAAGCCACCGCTCTGTCGCGATCTTGTGGGCCCTGGCGAAACCTGCCTTTTGGTCATTCCCATCGATTCGGCCGCGCCCAAGGGAAGGCTGATTCTGCCGCAACAGCAGGTTCTGCGCGACCTGCTCGACGGCCAGGCCATGGCTTTTGTGACCAGCCCACAAACACTCCCCCAGGCCCTGAAGCAAGTGCGGCCCAAACTTGTGGTCTGTGATAGCCAGGTCTTTGAGCAAGTGGCCAAGGAGACCCCGCAGGATATTGCCTTAACCTCCTTTTCCATTCTCATGGCCCGTTACAAGGGCTATTTAGCCGCAGCGGTTGAGGGCGTAGCGGCCATAGAGCGCCTTCAGGATGGGGACACGATTCTCATGGCCGAAGGCTGCACCCACCACAGGCAGTGCGAAGACATCGGCACAGTCAAAATCCCCCGCTGGCTTTTGGCCCATACGGGCAAAAAGCTGAACTTTGTCACCAGTTCAGGCACATCGTTCCCTGAGGATTTACACGACATTGCCCTCTGCGTGCTCTGCGGCGGCTGCATGCTCAATGCCCGCGAAATGCAGTCCCGCCTGCGTCTGGCTCTTGCCCAAAACGTGCCTGTGAGCAATTACGGTATTGTGATTGCGGCCATGCGCGGCATTCTGCAACGCTCCATAGCCGTCTTGCCCGGCTTTGGCCAAAAGCAAGGAGAAGAGCATGCGTAAATTTGCCATCTACGGCAAAGGCGGCATCGGCAAATCCACGACCTGCGCCAATCTGGCCCTGGTTCTGACAGGTCTTGGGAAAAAGGTGCTCCAGATCGGCTGTGATCCCAAGGCCGATTCCACCCTGTCCCTGCATCCAGGCCAGACGATCACGCCGGTCCTTAGGCTTCTGCACGAAAAAAAGCAGCGTCTCAGCCTTGAAGAAGCCGTGCACCTGGCCCCCTGCGGCGTCTATTGCGTTGAAGCGGGAGGACCTATCCCCGGTCTCGGCTGCGCCGGCCGAGGCATCGGCATGGTTTTGGAATTCCTCGAACGGGAAAAGGCCTACAGCAAACTCGGCATCGACTGCGTGCTCTACGACGTTCTGGGCGATGTGGTCTGTGGCGGTTTTTCCATGCCCATGCGCAAAGGTCAGGCCGATTACGTGCTGATTGTCAGCTCAGGGGAAAAAATGTCCTGCTATGCCGCAGCCAATATCGCCCAGGCCATTGCCAATTTTCAGGGACGCGGCTATGCGGCCCTTGGCGGTTTAATCGTCAACCGCCGCGACGTGGAGGATGAAGAGGAAAGTGTCAAGGCGCTCTCTCAGTCGCTTGGCTGCGATATCTTGGGGGACATTCCGCACAGTCCCCTGGTCACCCGGGCAGAACGCGAGGGCAAGACGGTCATAAGCTTGTATCCCCAAAGCGATGTGGCCCAAAGCTTCCAAAACCTTGCGCAGACCCTGCTGACACGTTTTGCCGACAAAGCCAGCGCCTGATGTCCGCCATCAACCTCTGCCCCAGAAATCCTATGTCTTCCCAAGCGTTTGCCGCATCCCAAGACCTTCTGCCCATCACTCAGGCCAGCTTTCCCGAGCCCTTTGCCCAGAGCCTTGAGTTCAACGCTCCGGTGCGCGGACCCTGGAACATTGTGCATATGGCTCTGCAAATTCCCGAGGCGCACCTGCTCTATATCTGCGCACGCGGCTGCCTGCGCGGGGTGATCATGACCGCTGCGGAAATGGGAGCCATGGCGCGTTTAAGCTGGATCGGGCTTACGGAAGAAGAGCTGACCTGTGGCCTGCTCGATGATCGCTGCTTCGAAGCCATCTGTCACATAGTGGAGAAGCTTTCGCCCAGGCCTCCGCTCATTCTCCTCTATTTGAGCTGCGTGCATAAGTTTGTGCAGATGGATTATCCGGCTCTGCTGGCCCGTCTCAATGAGCGCTTTCCCGGCCTGCGCTTTCTGGATTGCCACATGATGCCCACCATGCGCAAAAGCGGCCCAACCGATGAAGAGCGCACCAAGAGCAAGATGTATGAAGCCATTGAGAGGCCCGCAAAACAGGAAGAGCGCGCCATCACCCTTGTGGGCAACGACTGGCCGCTCTGTGAGCAAAGCCAGCTTTTTCAGATGCTGCACGGAGCTGGCTACACCTTGCGCGAGCTTGCCCGCTGCCGAAGCTATGCCGATTATCAAAAGCTCGGCACAAGCCGACTGCTGCTCACAACCCATGCCGATGCGCTCTTTGCCGCCCAGAATCTCTCAACGCGCCTGGAAAGAGAACACATCCATCTGCCGGCAAGTTTTAGCCTGACAGAGATCCAGAGCAATCTCACCACGCTTTCCCAAATCCTTGGTATTCCCCTTCCCGATCTCTCAGCGCAAAAAGCGGCTGCGCTCAACGAGCTCTGCGCACTGCAAAACAGTCTTGGAAAGCGGCCCATCACCATTGACTATACGCTCAGCATGCGGCCCTTGAGCCTGGCCAGGCTCCTCATTGAACAGAACTTCTGCGTTACCCACGTCTTCCTTGACGCCATAGCCGCTCCTGAAGAAGACGATTTCCGTTGGCTGCAACAACACGCCAAAGACCTGCTTCTGGTCTATACCCGCGCGCCAGCCTGGCGTTTTGCCGAGCAGCGGGCCACATGTCTCAAACCGCAAGGCGACGAGGTGCTGGCCCTGGGACAAAAAGCCGCGTTTTTCTCAGGCACCAACCACTTTGTGAATTGTGTCGCCGGAGGCGGGCTCTACGACTATGCGGCCATCACAACCCTCGTTCGGCTGATGCGCGAAGCCCTGGAAAAGCCCAAAGACCGACGCCGAGTCATTCAATACAAAGGACTGGGTCTGCCTTCCTGTCTTTCAGGCCAGCTCTGCCACCCACGCCTGGCCAAAACCAAAGCCGCAAAAAACGCAGCCACGCACGCAAGCGTGTCCACGACGAAGGGCTTCGCATGAACGACTGTGCATCCCTCCTTCCCACCTATGCCTCGGATACCTCAGGCGTTGCCTCGGCGCTCTACGAACTGGGCGGCATGACTGTCATCCACGATGCCTCGGGCTGCAATTCCACCTATTCCACCTTTGATGAACCGCGCTGGTATGATCAGGAAAGCCTTGTGGTCATTTCCGCCCTCACTGAAAGCGACGCGGTCTTAGGCAATGAGCAAAAACTGATCGACGACTGTCTTGAGCAAGCCAGACTCCTCAAGCCCAAATTTCTCAGTCTTGCCAATTCTCCCCTGGCCATGCTCATGGGCTGCGACATGGAAGCCATAGCCAATCAAATTGAAAGGGAGCTGGGCATTCCGTGCTTTGCCATTGCCAGCAATGGCATCCATTCCTATGTCGCAGGCGCCTCTCAAGCCTTTGTGGCCATAGCCAACCGTTTTGCCAGGCCCTGCCAGCGCTCCGAAGAAAAAAGCCTCAACCTCCTCGGACTGACACCGCTGGATATAGGAAAAAACGAACTCTCAGAGCTTTTGCGCTGGTCCAAGAGCTTTGGCTTTCGGCGCAATGCCTGCGTAGCGCAACACTGTGATCTCTCGCACATTGAGCGCTTAGGCGCAGCCCACGTCAATCTTGTGCTTTCTTCCACAGGTCTGCCTCTGGCCAAGGCGCTGGCAGAACGCTTTGGCACACCCTATGTCACAGGCAGGCCGTATGGCTTGTTTGCCGAGCAACTGGCCGAGGCGCTTTGGCAGGCTGCGGATTCTGGCCAAAGCTCGACCAAGACCCTCGCCCGAGGGCAGAAGCCTCAGAGTCTGCGCGTAGCCCTGGTGGGCGAAAGCGTGACGATGGCCTCCATGGCCCGTGCCCTTGCCCCGTATGGTTATGGGCAGAGCCGGATTTTTTGTCCTTTGGAAGGGTGGGAAGCAATCCTGGGGGAAAAGGATCTTGGGGGCGTGGAAAACGAAGATACGTTGGCAGACTTTCTCAAAGACTGTGACCTGATTGTGGGCGATCCCCTCTACAGGCTTGTGGCACCTGTCTCTTGCCCCTTTCTGCCTCTGCCCCATGCGGCTTTTTCAGGCCGCGCCTATCTCAGCGTTGAACACAGTCTAATTCAGCAGGGGCTTGAGGATGTGCTTGTCAGGGAGGGCATATGCTAAAAATTGCGATTTACGGCAAGGGCGGCATTGGCAAATCCACCATGACCGCCAATCTAGCAGCGGCCTTTGCCACTCAGGGCAAACGCGTCATTCAGATCGGCTGTGATCCCAAGGCCGATTCCACGATGACGCTTTTGGGAGGCCACGCCGTCACCTCAGTCATGGACTATCTGCGTGAACACGATGAGGAGCCCACGGAGCTTGCGCAGATTTCCGCCCAAGGCTTTGGCCAGGTGCTCTGCCTGGAAACCGGTGGCCCCACGCCCGGCCTTGGCTGTGCTGGCCGCGGCATCATTACGACCTTTCAGCTCTTGCAGGATCTCAGACTCTTTGAAGTGGTCAAACCCGATGTGGTACTCTACGACGTTCTGGGCGATGTGGTTTGTGGCGGCTTTGCCGCGCCCATCAGAGAAGGCTATGCCGAACATGTCCTGATTGTCACATCCGGTGAAAAAATGGCCCTCTACGCCGCCCGCAATATCAGCCAGGCTGTGGCCAACTTTGCTGATCGGGCCTATGCCAGTGTGCTCGGCATCATCTTGAACAAACGCAATGTGCCTGACGAGCGCCAAAAAGTGGAAGCCTTTGCCCGCTCAGCCAAACTCGACATCCTGGCTGAAATACCCAGAAGCGATGACATTTCCCATTGCGAGGACCGCGGCATGACTGTCATCGAGGGGGCCAAAGACTCCCCCTGTGCCCAGATTTTCCAAGATCTTGCCCGTAGACTTTGCACACTCACAAGCGAGCCACCACATGCCTGAAGCCTTTTCCATTGACATGGCAAGTCTGGCCAGCCTTGAGCCCAAGTCCTGGCCCAGTGAACTGATCAGCCAAAAACATCTGATCTACAGTTCACCTGCGGCCCTGGCCTTCAATTCCCCCGGGGCCGAAGGCTTTGGCGTCAAACGCGCGGCCTTAACCCTTCCGGGCTCCGTCATGCTGCTCTTTTCCCCTGGCTGCTGCGGTCGCAACACCTCAGCCCTCGGCGGACCTGAAAGCCGCTATGGCCAGCGCACCTTCTATCTTTTGCTGGACGAGACCGATATTGTCACAGGTCGCTACCAAACAAAAATTGTTGACGCCTGCCAGGAAATCGCCCAAAGCCTGACGCCTGCCCCCCAGGTCATAGTGCTTTTGAGCACCTGTGTGGACGCGCTGTTGGCAACGGACATGGAACGCCTGGTGCGTCTTGCTCAAAAACGCACACAGATCCCCTGTCTGTCCGCCACCATGTATGCCCTGACCCGGGAAGGCCATATTCCCCCCATGGTCGGTGTCCGCAAAAGTCTCTACAGTCTCCTGCAAAAAGCCCCCAAGGATCCCAGCCGCGTCAATCTCTTAGGGTTTTTTACGCCGCTGGCCGATGACTGTGAGCTCTATAGCCTCCTTGGCAACGCCGGCTTCAGCCACGTGCAGGAATTAGCCCGCATGGCTGATATGGCTGAATACCAAAATCTCGCCCGCGCCAATTTTAATCTTGTCCTGCACCCGGAAAGCCGGCTTGCGGCCAAATTCTTTGAAGAGCGCCTCGAGATTCCTTCCATTGAACTGACCCAAAGCTTTGAACTGGAAAAAATCCACAAGCAGTATGCGATTCTCTCACGGCTTCTGCCAACACCCCTTGATGATCACCAAGCCTTTGAAGCCGCTCTGAGCAAGCGAAAGGAGCAAGCCGCTCTGCTCCACGATCTCTCCTTTGCCATTGGCGAAACCAGCAATGCTGAGCCTTTTGGCCTGGCTCTTGCGCTGTTACGCATGGGATGCCGCGTTGCTGAAATCTTTGCCGAGCCTGCGGCAGAAAAGCTTGCCCTGATCAAAGCCATAGCGGCCATAAGTCCCAAAACGCGCCTGGCGAGCAATCTCTCACCCAGCATGCTCATGTATCAGCCAAAGCCTGGAGAAGTGGATGTGGCCATCGGCAGCGACGCCTGCTACTATCATCCAGAGGCCGCACAGGTTCCCTTCCTTGATGAGGCCAAACCCTTTGGTTACCAGGGTTTTTGTGCACTGCTGAACGCCATTGACGAGGCCTGCCACAAAGCGCAGTCCAAGGCCCAGAATACGGGAGTTCACGTATGCGCGGCCTGCTAAAGCGCCTTGCCCCTTTTGCACCGGATTCCTCAGGTGTTGTCTCAGCCCTTTACGAACTTGAGGGTTTGCTGGTCATCTGCGATGCCGGTGGCTGCACGGGCAATTACTGCGGTTTTGATGAACCGCGCTGGAAAGAGAAAAAATGCGCCCTGTTCAGCGCGGGTCTGCGCGACATGGACGCCATCCTCGGCCGTGACGATCGCCTTGTGGAAAAGGCCGTAGCGGCAGCCAAGCTCATTAACCCTCGCTTTCTGGCCATTATCGGCACGCCCGTGCCCTGTGTCATTGCCACTGATTTCACAGGTCTTGGGCGTCTGGCGGAAAAAAAGCTTGGCCTTCCCACACTGACCTTTGCCACGACCGGCACCAAACTCTACGACGAGGGCCTCTCTCTGGCCTATACCCGCCTCTTCGACCTCTTTGCCCAAAAAGAGCAGGCTGTGGTCAGCGGCCGCATTGGCGTGCTGGGAGCAAGTCCCCTGGATTTGGGGGAAAGCTCCGCTCACCATCTCAGGCAGAACCTGCAAAACGCCCAGAACGCTCCCTCAGAGATCCTCAGCCACGGCCTTGATTGCGGTTTTCAAGCCCTGAGTGAGGCGGCAAGCTGTGAGCGCAATCTCGTTATCGCGCCTTCTGGCCTGGCCTGTGCCAAACTCTTGCAAGAACGCTTTGGCACGCCCTACACCCTTGACTATCCGTTAAGCCCTGGCCTTCAAGCCCTGGCCAAAGAGGCCGCTCACTATTCCCGCATCGCAATCATCCACCAGCAGGTACTCGCCTGCGCTCTGCGCCGTGCTCTGTACGCCTATGCCAAGCCGCAAAAGCCCGAGGTCACTGTTGCCAGCTTTTTTACGCTGCTGGAAGAATTGTCTGAGACAGGTGACCAGCATCTCGAAACAGAAGACGCCCTGCGTGGCCTGATTGAAGAACATGAGATCGAGTGCCTGGTGGGGGATGCCATGTTCGTACGGGCACTCTCGCAGAGCCTGAGCAGCAAGCTGCGAGTGCTGGAACTGCCGCACTTTGCGGTCTCAGGCAGCCTGATGCCCCAAGGCCTGTGCTGAAGCAAGCGAGGAGCCCATGCAAAGTCTCGTCATCCGCATTTTCGGCATTGTGCAGGGGGTTGGCTTCAGGCCCTTTGTGCACAGATTGGCCATTGAACACGAACTCTGTGGCACCGTGGCCAATAAGGGGTCCCTGGTTGAGGTCTTTGTGCAGGCACAAGAAAACTTCAAGGAAAAAAGCACGTGTTTTTTGCAGGAACTGCCCAGACGTGCGCCCAAACGCAGCCTGATTATGAAGGTCAGCCATGAAAGCTGTGATCTGCCAGCTTTCAGCGACTTCACGATCATTGAAAGCGAAAAGGAAAAAGGAGACATCTTTGTCTCGCCGGATATTGCCATCTGTGAAGACTGTGCGGCGGAGCTGATGAATCCCAAGGATCGCCGTTATCTGCATCCTTTTATCAATTGTACCGCCTGCGGACCTAGACTGAGCATTCTCGATTCCATGCCCTATGACCGTGAACGCACGAGCATGCACGCCTTTCCCATGTGTGCTCTGTGCCATCACGAATACCATGATCCTCAGAGCCGCCGCTACGATGCCCAGCCTGTCTGTTGCAATGACTGCGGCCCCTCGCTTTCCCTGATGCGTCCCGATGGGATAGCGATCACAGCCGTCGAGGAGCTGTTAGCCGCCTTTCCCAGGGCCAAGAGCTGTCTTGAGGCTTGCCAGCCCCCTCAGAGGTCACTGCTTCTGCCCATCCACTGGGCACGAGCCGCCCTTGCAGCCGGGGCCATTGTGGCCATCAAGGGGATTGGCGGCTTTCACTTGGCCTGCGCTGCCGATAAGCAAGAGGCCGTTGCCACTTTACGCGCCCGCAAGCATCGTCCAAGCAAGCCTTTTGCGGTGATGTTCCGTGATCTGGCAAGTGTCAAAGGCGCCTGTCAGGTCAGCGACAAGGAAGAAGAACTGCTCACAGGCTGGCAAAAACCCATTGTGCTCCTTGAACGCAAAGAACAGGGAACAAAGCTGGCTTCGGGGCTCGCTCCGGACAATCCCTACCTGGGTGTGCTTTTGCCCTACACGCCTCTGCACCACCTGCTTTTTGACCTGCCTGACGGCCTGGTCATGCCAGAGGCTCTCGTGATGACCAGCGGCAATATTTCCGGGGCGCCCATTTGCCACACAGAGGCCTTGGTTCTCAAGGAGCTTTCGGGTCTTGCCGATCTTGTGCTGGGTCACAACCGCGAAATCCGGGTACGCTGCGACGATTCCGTGGTCATGTCTCTCCAGGATTCGCTGGCAACACTTCGCCGCTCCCGCGGCTTTGCCCCGCTGCCCCAGGTGACAAGCTCCGCCTTCCAGGGCAGTGTCCTCGCCATTGGCAGTGAGCTGAAAAACACCTTTTGTCTGGCCAAGGACAATCTCTTCTATCTTTCGCCGCATGTGGGTGATCTGGAAGATCTGAGAACCGTTGAGGCGCTTCAGGAGACCGTGAAGCGTTTGGAAGAGCTGCTCGAAATTTCACCCACGGCCATAGCCTGTGATACCCACCCCTCCTATGCCTCACGACGTGTCGCCGAGGAGCTCAGTCAAAGCCGCCATCTGCCCCTTTTTCCCTGTCAGCACCACAGAGCCCATGTGCTCTCGTGCATGGCGGAAAACGATGTTTTTGAGCCTGTACTGGGCCTTGCCCTTGACGGCACAGGCGATGGCTGTGACGGCACCATCTGGGGCGGCGAAGTGTTGCTCTGCGATCTTGAGACGAGCCAACGCCTGGCAAGCTTTGAACCCTTTCCGCACACCGGAGGCGACACAGCCTCACGTCAAGGCTGGCGCATTGCGGTCTCTGTGCTCACGGACCTTTTTGGTAAAAACGAGGCCTTAGCCATTGCGCAAAAACTCGGGCTTGGCAGAGACCTGGGTCTTTCAGAGCAAGAGCTTGCGCTGCAGAGCCTTGTAACCCAACGTCGTTTGAACACGGTCTTTTCCACAAGTTCAGGCCGGCTCTTTGATGCCGCAGCTGCGCTCTTAGGCTTTGCCAGCGCCTCAAGCTTTGAAGGCGAAGCCGCCATGAAGCTTGAATTTGCCGCAGAGCGTGCCCTTAACCATGGCGATACGGCCAAAATCGCCATTGCCTCGGCTCTGATAGGCAATCGCGAAAGCGGCGCCAAATACCATTTGCCAACAACCTCTCTGCTTGCCACGTTAACCCAAGCGGCCATCGATGGCCTTTCACGCGAGGCCCTGGCCTTACGCTTTCACCAGGCTCTTGCCGAAATGCTGGCCCAGGCCTGCGTGGTTGGGCGTGAAGAATTAGGTGTGAACACCTGTGCGCTCACAGGCGGTGTTTTTCAAAACAGACTGCTCTCCTGCCTTGTGCAAGAAAAGCTTGTCGCTTTGGGCTTGAACGTACTCACCCACCATGCCGTCCCTGCCAATGATGGCGGACTGGCCCTGGGACAAGCGGTCTATGCCATGCACAAGCTGCAAACAGCCTGATGCAAAAAAAAAAGCGCAGCACAACACTGCGCAAAACTGAGGAGTTCGCTATGTGTGTTGGTCTTTCAGCGAAAGTGGTCAAAGTTGACCGCGGCACAGCCCTGATTGATGCCCAGGGAGCAAGGCGTGAGATTTCCGCCGAATTGCTCAGTGATCTTGAGCCAGGAGACTATGTCATGGTGCATGCCGGTATTGCCATTGCCAAAATTTCAGCAACAGATACCGAAGAAAGCAGCCAGGTGCTGCAAGGCATTCTCAATCCCAACGCAACGAGCGCCCAGGCCTAAGCCAAACGAGGAAAGCCATGCAAGACGATGTGCTCACGCAAGCCAAAAGCCTGCTCAAGGCCTATGCGGGACCGCCGCTCAAGATCATGGAAGTCTGCGGCACCCATACCCATGAAATCTTCCGTCTGGGCATCCGTCAGCTTCTGCCTCCATCCCTCAGACTCATCTCGGGACCAGGCTGCCCGGTCTGTGTGACACCTGTCAGTTATATCGACGAGGCCATCTATCTGGCTCTCGAAAAAGACGTCCTGCTCACGACTTTTGGCGATCTTCTGCGCGTGCCGGGTTCAAAACTCAGCCTGGCTCAGGCCAGACAAAAAGGCGCCCAAGTGCGCATGGTCTATTCGCCCTTGGATGCGCTTGCCATTGCCAAACAAGAAAAACGCGAAGTGGTCTTCCTCTCCGTAGGCTTTGAGACCACTGTGCCCGGAGAATGCCTGGCCATCAAGGCTGCGGAGGAAGAGGGCATTGCCAACTTCTCACTGCTTTGCGCCAATAAAACCATGCCCAACGCCTATCAGGCGCTTGCGGGTTCCGCTGACGCCTTTCTCTATCCGGGCCACGTCGTGGCCATTGCCGGCACCCAATGCTGTGAAGAACTTGTGGCCAAGGGGATTTCAGGTGTGGTGGCAGGTTTTACGGCAACGGAACTGTTGACGGCACTGGCCTGCATAGTCCACGAAAGCGCCAAGCAAAAACCGTTCTTTGTCAATTGCTATCCGCGTGTGGTCAAAGCCTCTGGCAATCAGGCAGCCCAGAAGCTTATTGCAGACTACATGGAAGCCTGTGATAGCGAATGGCGCGGTTTAGGGGTGATCAAAGGCTCTGGCCTGACCCTCAAAGAGCCCTTCCAGCACAGAGATGCCCGCCTGCGTTTTGCCATCCCCAAACAGCCTGGTCGCGCCAATCCCCATTGCCGCTGTGGCGAAGTGCTTAAGGGGAACATTCTGCCAACAGCCTGCTCTGTCTTTGGCCGCGCCTGTACGCCAGAGCACCCCATCGGGGCCTGTATGGTCTCCAGTGAAGGCACCTGTGCGGCCTATTTCCAGTACGGTCAAGGCTAAAACAAACGACGCTCTCAAGACTCAAACTGACTCGCAAGGGAGGATTTGCTTCATGGAACGCACTGTGCTTCTGGCCCACGGCGGTGGCGGTGTTCAGACCTCGGAACTCATCGACAGCGTCTTCAAAGCCCACTTTGCCAATCCCTATTTCACGGCCGACGACGCAGCCGTTCTCCCCCTGGGTCAGGAACGCCTGGCCTTTTCCACCGATGGCTTCATCGTCTCTCCGCCCTTCTTCCCAGGCGGCAATATCGGCAAACTGAGCATTTGCGGCACAGTCAACGATCTCGCCTGTATGGGGGCATGTCCCCTCTGGCTGACATGTGCCTTTGTGCTGGAAGAAGGTTTTCCTCTGGCGGATCTTGAACGTATTGCCAAGTCCATGGCGGAAACAGCCAAGGAAGCCGGTGTGACGGTAGTTGCTGGCGACACCAAGGTCGCGAGCAAAGGTCAGGTGGATAAAGTCTTTATCACAACCTCGGGCATTGGCCGCCTCGCAAGCAATGTCAAAACCTCAGGCGCCCTGGCCAAGGACGGAGACGCTATCCTGGTCACTGGCGACATCGGCCGCCACGGCGCAGCCATTTTGCTGGCCCGAGAGGAATTTGGCATTGAAGCTGAAATTACCAGTGACTGTGCCCCACTCTGGCATCTTGTACAAGCGATCATCAGCAAAACCACTGACATCCATGTCATCCGCGATGCCACACGCGGCGGCGTGGGGACCGTACTCTATGAGATCGCAGCCCAAAGTCAGCTGGGCATTGCGATTCGCGAAGCAGACCTGCCCGTGGATCCCAAGGTCAGCGGCATCTGCCGCATGCTGGGTCTGGATCCTCTCTATCTTGCCTGCGAAGGACGTCTGGTGATCATCGCTCCTGAAAAACACAAAGCCCAACTGCTTGAAACCTTGCGAGCCCTGCCTCATGGCGAAGGGGCAGCCTGCATCGGCTACGTCGCAAATACGCTCAAAGCGGGCTCGGTTGTCGTAGAAACCGCCATTGGCGGCAAAACCTTACTGCCAAGACCCACAGGAGAGCTTTTGCCACGCATCTGTTAGGATATTGCCATCTTCCCTTGCTCTCTTCACACAATCGTCTGGATCGTCGGCCATACAGAGGCTTCTGCCAGCGATGAGACTCCTTTTTGCCTTGTAACAATCCGGCCAAGCGAAGGGAATGCAAAGGATGTCCACAAAGCCCAGTTTTTCTCGCTCTTGTGCCAGGTGCACCCAATGTGCCGGCTGATCTTGTGCTTTTCGAAGGCATGAGCCATGTCACCTATCAGCTCGACCCTGATGTCCATACGGTCCAGATGCCTTTCGCAGAGCTGAGAAAATTCTTAGACCGCTCTTTTCGTTAGGAGGCTTGAGTCCTCTCTGTAACAGTTGAAAATTTTTACCAATTTCTTGAGGTAACAAATCTGTGACGCGAGCATTGGAACGCAGTACCCGTACGTTAGCCCAGCATAACCGTATGGGGACATAAAGAAAATTTTCTTCATCTGGGGAATTTCCACTCGGCGCGTGACACCAAAGGAAAGTAGTGACGGCAAAAGCGGACGCAAACCCTCAGAGAAGAAAAGAGAAAAGAATAAAAATATAAAGATTTATAATCTTTGCCAGTTTTCCCGAACAGACATTCAAGACTCCACCGGAAAAACCTCGGCAAAGGATCGAGCACGTAAAAAAATGGGAAGAAAAGGACGCAAGACCTTTCCTCCCCATTTTTTCACTGCGTTTCCAAAATTTTGAGGGCAATCAAAAAAGCCTCTCAAAAATTATTGTTGTGCCGTCGTTTTTTCCCGAGCCTTCAAATGACAGGGGCGGCAATTATAGAAGCGTCTTCCGTACTTGAGATGAGCCTCCTTGGCCTTCTGCTGATGACAGGCATAACAGGAATGGCTTGAGGTCTTGGAGTGAAAAGCCGCAAACCGTGAAAGCGGTTCTTTGCTTTTGACGGGTTCTGTTGGCACGTGGCATTCACCACATGGAATATAGCGGCCCTTGTTTTCAGCGGCTGCGTGATGACAGGTAAAGCAGTTGATACCCCTGTGGATGGTATGAGCAAAGGTCACATCCAACGTAGGAGATTTTTTCGCCTTAATCGTCAGCGGATCTTTAATGATATTGGCCAGCTCTTTGATAGTTTTGGCTTCTGTCGAACCAGCGCACAAGACCAAGATCAGTGCCAGCAGTGAAAAAAAGAGCGTGCTGTGTTTCATCAAATATTCAGCGCGAATACCCCGTCATAGCGGGGAGGAAGCGCCGCCTCCCTATTTTCCCTAGTGAATGAATATCCGTAACCGTCGTTGCGGCCCGGCAACCTACAATATTTCCAAAAGACACGTTCCATCAGCCGTCTGAATATTGAAGGACCCCTCTTACTGAAGGCAACACGTCCTTTGTCTAGTCCCCGTAAGGAGTATCTCAGCGAAGGCTGGACTGCAGCCAAGATGCCTCTCAAGCGCTCTCGAGATGGCAGGCTGTGAGCAAGGGCAAAATACCAAAAAATTCAGATGAGCTCAAGAAGCAGACGAAAAATGCTTCACCTGTAGAGGCATATCATAATGAGACAAAGTAAACATTGATCAAAGTAAGAGACAGCTCTGGACGTCTTTCCTTCACCAACGGAACCCACATCACTGACAAAGAGACAACTGCTTTCTTACGGATTCTCTTTGTGAGTTTGTAGCCAATACAATGATCAGGGCGTACCTGCTTAGGCTTTCATCATAAATACCCAAGCAAGAAGCGCCAAACCATGTCTGACAAGTATCACAACAATCTGTCAAGCCAATAGTCAACTCATACATTTAATAAAGCTATTCCCTTTTGGAAGAATAAATTTACATTTTTACAATCTTCAGTATGTACTTCACGCTTATTATGTGGCGGTTCCAAAAAAGACATACCACTAAGACGTGAGACCGCCATGCATTTGCTTCTTCCAGAGACAATCGTCTATTACATTGTCATAGGGCAAGTTTTTTTCCTTTAGCAAGTGGATCTGGTTCCTGGTGGGGCGGCGGTAAATCCCAAGAAAAAACGAGCTGTCGACAACCGAATAGCCCAGAAAAAAAGCAAAGAAGCGAGGATACGATTTGGTTTTTTCTCGTAAGGTACATGCAGAAAAGAGAGGTTTTGCGGTCCTCGTAGCTGATACGGCAAATCGCTTGCGCGAGAATCGCAAAGCCATACGGCAAAAAAAATGCCTGGAGACCTTCGAGCCGTCCCAAACATCACCGCAAAAACGATCAGGTCTCGGGATCCCTCTCCAGACATTTGCCAATAGTAAATTCGAGCAAAGGGGATCAAATCCACAGAGGCTCAACACGTATTCGCAAAACGCATGGAGTCAACGGAGACTGGCATCAGCGCCTTTGTTTCATTGAGAGGACACAAAGCGAACAGCCTGACCGTCAAGCCCCAGACAGGACCTTTCCCGAGCAAAGGGAATTTCTGCTATTTCTGTCGTGAACTGCTCCGTCTGAAGGCGTTTTGGGCATATTCCCCCAGACGCTGGAGGCGCTTGTCCACAAGATCGTAAAGACTGCCCTGTGTATAGCCGCCATTCTTACGGGCATGACCGGAAGAGAGGCCGGTCAGCAAAAAGAGCGCCTGCTCAATAGTGCGCACAGGATAGATAAAGAACTGTTTACTGGCCACAGCTTCAAGCACATCCGGTGAAAGCATCAAGTGATCCACATTGTCACGGGGAATGATCACCCCCTGACTGCCAGAAAGCCCGCCGTGATGTGAGCAAACTTTAAAAAAGCCCTCAATTTTCCGTGTAACCCCGCCCACGGGTAAAATCTCGCCCGTATGGCTGACGGCACCGGTAAAAGCCAGATCCAAACGGACGGGCACTTCCCCCAACGCCGAAAGCAGAGCCACAAGTTCGGCGCCAGAAGCCGAATCACCCTCAATACCGGCGTAACTCTGTTCAAAATAGAGTGAGCCTGAAAGCACCAAAGGCTTTTTGCGGGCAAAATGCTCAATCAAAAAGCTCTTCAAAATCATCATGGCCTTGGTGTGGATGGGCCCGCCAAGCTCGGCCTCACGCTCCAGGTCAATGATCCCCTCCTGGCCGACACCCACGGTGCAAGCTATCCTGTGGGGAAGACCAAATTCAAAATCGCCGTAGCTTGTCACGGAAAGTCCGTTGACCTGACCTACGGCCTGACCGCGGGTTGAGACCTTGATCAGCTCACGGTCGTACTCTTCCATGAAGACTTCTTCCACAAGATTAACGCGATAGGTGCGTGCGGCATAGGCGGCTTCAAGAATCTCGCTGTCCACGGCCGGTTTTTTTTCCGTATCGGCCATGGCGCAGGCCTCAATCATAATCTCACGCAAAAGCGGAAACTGCAAAGACAGCCTGCGCTGATCCTCACTCAGATGGCAGCCATGGTCCACAAGCCAGGCCAGGGCCGAGCGGTCAAAGGGGAGCAATCCGTCTTCACGGATAATGGCCGCAATCTGAACCAGATAGCGCCGTATATTGTCTGCTGTACGCTCAACCTGCATGGCCATATGGGCCTTGATGCGAAAGAGCTTGGAAAAACGCTCATCGTTGTCCAAAAGCGTCTGATAATAGTCTTCCGTGCCAATCAGAATAACTTTGAGATTCAGCGGCAGAGCCTCAGGCGTTATGCCCTTGGTACGAATTGTGGAATCACTGACATCGTCCGTATCTTCAATGCTCAAGGCATTACTGCGCAGAGCGCGCAAAAGCCCTTCCCAGGCGTTGGGATATTGCAAAAGGTCCTCGACCCGCAGGATCAAATAGCCGCCATTGGCCTTATGGAGACTGCCGGCCCGAATCAGAGTGAAATTGGTGACCAACGCGCCCAGTTCTGCCTCACGCTCCACACAGCCCAGAAGTCTCGCCGCCGTGGGATGCTCCTCGACAATGATCGGAGCTCCTTGACCGGCCTTGTTGTCCACAAAAAGATTAATTTCATAATGGCTCAGAATGTCTTCCGACGGCTGAGACATGGTTCTGGGATCAAGCACCTGCTGCGCTTCGTGCGGAATGAAGGCCTCAAGATTCTTCAGCATATCCTCACGCATGGCCGCAAAATAGTCCGTCAAGACCGATTTTTGCTCAGCATGGCAGAGCTTCACAATTTTCTTGACCACAGGCGAGAGGCAGCCATCGAGCACTTCTGAAAGCGTCAGCCGATCAAGGTCTTTTTCATCAGCATGAAAAGACTCTTCAGCGCGAGCCAGTTCACGCATCATACCCGCCATGGAGTGCACGAGACTGTCACCCTTGCGTTTCAAATCCCGGCGCATGGCACTGTCCAGCTTTTCGAACTCATCGTCGCTCAAACGCTTGCCATCGGCCATAGGGGAAAGCGTAAGCCCGCCATTGTCATCCATTTCCAGATGAAAGCCCTTATTTTCGGCCAAATCGTTCATCTTGTGCAGAAGACCGACTTTGTCCTTCTGAAAACGGTTGAGCAATGAGGCGTGCTTCTTCATGTAGCGCGAGTCATCAAAGCGATCGGACAATTTCTTGGTAATCTGGGCCATAGCCTCCTTAAACAGCGCCTTGACCTTACTGCCGGAACCCGGAGGCAGGGAAAAGAGACTGGGAGAATCGGGATTGGCGAAATTGTAGACGTAGATAATGTCGTCTGGAGTCTTGGCCTTTTTGGCCAAGGGGGCAAGATAGGAGAGCACGGTATGGGTGCGGCCAAGACCAGCATCGCCTGAGACATAGACATTGTAGCCTGTGCTCTTGATCTTCAGAGCAAGATCAAGGGCCTGCATAGCCCGCGGTTGAAAACTGAGCTGCCGGCCAATCTGGCCTTTGGAAAAAGAAATCTGGCTGCTGTCTTCCCAGGGAATACGCGCCGGATCGCACTTTGCGTGCAAACGTGAGGTGGCCAGAGCTTCTATTTTTGCCATATGCGCTTACTTATCTGCTGTTTGATAAAGTTTTGCCAAAATTGAGCGTGCTCCGCGATCGAGCAGCTCACGCGCCAAAGCCCTGCCCAGCGCTTCTGGGTCACTGGACTCTCCCTGTCTGACAGCCTTCAAAAGACAGCTGCCGTCCACTTCACCGACAAGACCATGCACTTCAAGCTTTTCACCCTCTAGAAGGCGAGCATGACCGGCAATGGGCACCTGACAGCCGCCGTCCAGTTCCGCCAAAAAACCACGCTCAGCTTCCACGCAGACTCTGGTTGGCCCATCTTCCAGTTCCGCCAAAAGACAGAGCACATCGTAGTCGTCTTCACGGCATTCAATGCCCAACGCCCCCTGTCCCACGGCAGGCAGAAAAACACCAGCATCCAGATCCTGACGCTTGGGTGCCTCAAGGCCAAGACGCGTAATCCCTGCGCAAGCTAAGAGAATGGCGTCATAGGCCCCTTCCCGCAGTTTACGCAAACGCGTATCCACATTGCCACGCAGACTTGTGACCTGAAGATCCGGCCTAAGACTCAACAATTGTGCCTGCCTGCGCAAACTGCTTGTGCCGACGTGTGCGCCCTTGGGAAGCGCCTCAAGCCCCTCATACTGCATGGAAAGCAACGTATCCCTGGGATCTTCACGCTTGGGCACACAACCTAACAGCAGGCCTTCAGGCAAAAACATGGGCACATCTTTGATACTGTGCACCGCAAGATCAGCCTGCCCGCAAAGCAAGGCATCCTCAATCTCCTTGACAAAGAGCCCCTTGCCCCCGACCTTAGCCAGCGGCACATCCAAAATGATGTCACCGCGCGTTTTGATCACGGAAAGCTCAATGGTCAGTTCAGGATGCAAACGACACAAGGCCTCTCTGACAAATTTGGCCTGCCAGAGAGCCAATTGACTGCCGCGGGTAGCGATAACGAGATGTTTGCGCACGACTAATGCCCGCAGCTTGCACAATGGCCGCCGGAACAACCGGCGCAGCCGCCACCGCCGCCTGAACTTTCCGCTCCATAGCTTGAGCAGCCGCAACCGCCACCGGTATGGCAACACTTGCTCATCAGTTTTTCCACATCGTCTGAACCGCAATCCGGGCATTTCGGTGTCGCATCAGAAAAAACCAGTTCTTCAAATTCATGACCGCATTTGCGGCAGCCATATTCATAAATGGGCATGCACATTCTCCTTGCAAAAGAAGCAAAAGCCCCTGGCAATGCTCCTGACTTCCACGCAGAGATGCGTGAAACAATACGCCAGAAACGCCTGGGCAAAATTCGGATTCCTCAGCCGCTTAAGCCCCAAAAAAACTAAGAGCTCAAAGCTGTCACATTGTCAAAAAGATAATAATCCACGAGCTCACAATAGAGATGCTCACAGGCTAAATGCACTTCCTGAATGAGTGGAGTCTTGCGCGAGGGCACAGCCAAAAGAATATCGGAAAAAGCAGCGGCTCTTCCCCCGCCTTCCCCAGTTAACGAGATGGTCAATAGCCCTTTTTTCCTGGCTTCAGCCAATGCCTCAAGAATATTTTCGCTCTTGCCTGAAGTGGAAATAGCGAAGAGCACATCGCCTGGCTGGCCTAAGGCCTCCACCTGCCGTGAAAAAACCTGCGCAAAGGCGGAATCATTGGCAATGGCCGTAAGCACAGAGCTGTCTGTGGTCAGGGCAATGGCAGGCAGAGCCCCGCGCTCGACAAGAAAGCGATTCACAAATTCGCCGGCAATATGCTGGGCATCAGCAGCACTGCCGCCATTGCCGCACAAAAGGATCTTGCCGCCGGCCACCAAGCTTTTGGCACTGGCAAAAGCGGCCTTAACCAAGAGCGGAGCGGCCTCGGCAAAAAAAAGCCTACGCAGTTCAGCGCCCTCATCGGCATGCTGAGTGATACGTGCTAATGCTTTGGCATCCATTGGCAATTTTCCTCAAGACTGGCATCCGGAGTTTGAACCAAGACACCGTTCTCAGGTGTTCTGAAGACTTGATCGAAAGGCAAAAACCGAAAAACGGAGAGTCTGCGGCCGGAAAGAGACAGGATTGACAGTACATGACTTGCGAGACGGACCGAATCTTTCCATACGCCAGAGCCTATGTTCCGGATACGTACCGGATTGACAGTACATGACTTGCAAGAAGGACCGAATCTTTCCAATACGCCAGAGCCTATGTTCCGAATACGTACATGACTTGCGAGACGGACTAATATACCGTAAAAGTCTTTCGTATGCAAAACGTCCCCTACAAACACATTCTATTGATTTCCAAAACCGGCCACGCACCGGCGCATTCCTTCGCGCGCAACATTCAGCAGTGGCTGACCAAACATGGCCTGAGTAGTCGGCTCTGCGCAGCCAATGAACTCAGTCAGGACGTTTTTGCCCCCAAACCTGACCTGGCTATTGTCCTTGGCGGCGACGGCACCATGCTCAGCGTAGGCCGCAGGCTCTGCAATCATCAGCTTCCCATTCTCGGCATCAAATTCGGACGAGTGGGTTTTCTGACCTTGGCCTCGCCTGAAGACTGGGAAGAAAAGCTTTGTGCCTGCCTTGAAGGACGCATTCCCCTGCAGAAACGCCTGGCGATCACCTGGTCGCTCAAGCGCCATGACCAAATCGTAGGCTGCGGCTGCGCTATTAACGATGTGGTCATCAGCCACGGAGCTCTCGCCAGACTGGTCTGTGTGGACATCACGATCAATGCCGAAGCTATGGGGCTTTTACGCTGTGACGGCATCATCTTCGCTTCACCCATGGGCAGCAGCGGCTATACGGCTTCAGCTGGCGGCCCCATTCTCTTTTCCTCAACGGAAGCCTATGTCTTCACCCCCATCTGTCCCTTCCTGCGTTCGGTCTCGCCGATGGTTCTGCCGCCCACATCCTGTTTCCATGTGCGTATTGAAAAAGGCTCAACCGAGGCCTTTTTAACGGTCGATGGCCAAGAAGGAAGAGGACTGCTCCCCGGAGATCTGATCACCATCACAGCCAACCCCAAGGCTCTAGTGCTCTTCGGCAATGAAGAAGTCTTCTTCGAACGCTTGCGAACCCGCGGGCTTGTGCTTGAACGCACCTATGTTCAACAAGGACAACTTCTTGAACCATAATCGCCAAATTTTCACGCTGTCAGTTGTCCGTTAGAGACGTAAGACGTTGAGACATCTCCGTATATGAGGCTTACGGCCCAAGCCTCTGCCTGCTCAAAAGCGGCCTTCAACACAGTAAACAAGGTCTGATCCAATGAAACCTCTGCGAGCCCGAGATATTGTCCTGGGATCTGACACGCTCTTCGATGCCTGGCTCTATAGCATGCTCATGGACAATAATCTGGCCTATTCCCTCAATCCTCATCTCATTGCCAGTCAGGAACAGCTCGGTTTCATGGTGCAACGTGAAAATCAGGGGCTCTATCTGCCCTGTTCAGACGCAACCTTTGCCCTGCTTGGAGAAAAGGACCGTAACGGCCAACTGCAAAAGCAATATAATCGCGCCTGGCGCATTATCTGCCGGCTGATCCGTCAGTCCATCCCTGACCGGCCCACACGCAGCCGCATTTTTCAATTCTGCCGTCTGCGCTTCAATCAGTATACGGCGCAAAGGACGCTTTTGCCCTCGCGCCTGGTCAAACGCATGACCGATCTTGTGCTCAAGCAGAGTTTCAGCCCCCTGGAAGATCCCTGGAAGGAACGGCGAAAAAATGCTGTGCGCAAGCATCAGGAACTGATGCAAAGTGAAGCCTTTCAAAAGACATTGGACACCGTAAGCTGCGATTTACAAAGCCGGAGCATCACCTGCATCCGTCAGCGTTTAAACAGCCTGGAAATTATCCGCCTTTTCTGTTTAACCGTCATGGCCCGCGATTGGGAAAACCATCCGCCAAACCAGGCGCAGCTCCAGGAGACCTTGCGCAAAGCCGAAGACGCTGCCCGCGACTTTTTGCCCCTGCTTTCGGCAAGTTCCAAACGCCAGTGCACCATCCTCTATCTTGCCGACGGCGATGGCAGCGTCTTCTTTGACTTGATGAGTATTCAGGCGCTGATCCACATGGGCCACAGGGTGGTCTACGCGGTCAAAGACGAGTTTTTTTTCTACGCTCCAACCCTCGACGACCTCAGTGAGGATCCGGTACTGGAAAAATACCTCGGCAATGCCAAAATCCTGCGCGAGTCCAATATCAGCAAAAATGCGCTGCTCAAAGAACTCAAAGCCAATGATCTGCTGATCATCAGCGATGGCACGCGCGAACGCCTCAACCTCTACCGGGTGAGCGTAACCTTTGCCCGTGCCTGGAAAGAATCAGACGTGATTGTTTGCCACGGCTGGCGGGCGCGTGACATTTTCCTGAATACCAGCAGCGAATTCACACGCGACATTGTCTGTTTCTGGAAGAATGAAGACGCCTTCCAGATAGCCCTGCGCAAACACGCCGCCAATTCCCACAAGTTCAGTGAACGCGACATCAAGGAACAGGCAGGTCTCATTATTCAAAGCATGCGCAATGCCCACAAGGCCAAACGCGCGGTGATCTTCTACAGCTGCATCATCGGAAGTCTCCCGGGTCAGACCTCCCAGGCCATTGAGCTGGCCAAAACCTTTGTGGAGCATTTGCGCAAAAAGCTCGACAATGTGCTGATCATTAATCCCGCTGAACATTTTATTGATGGCATGGACGGAGACGACCTGATGTATATGTGGGAAATCGTTCAGCGCAGCGGGGAAATTGATGTCTGGCGCTTTCAGAGTTCTGCAGACATCGAACAAAGCTTTGCCCTGCTTGGTCGCAAAGTGCCGCAGGCCTGGTCGGGCAAGGACGCGACCTTCTCCACTGGCTGCACCAAGGAAATGCATATTGCTCTGGATGTGCAAAAAGCCAATCCTGAAATGCAGATCATCGGCCCTGATCCCAAGCTTTTCTTCCGCCGCGGCGAGTACGGTGTGGGAAAATATTTTGACGCCAGCATCAAGAAGCACTGAGCGCAAGCGTAGTGCCCCAACCTCATTTCGGGAGCATCATTATGTCCGCCTATGAAGCCGTCATCGGCCTCGAAGTTCATGTTCAGTTAAAAACCGCTTCCAAACTCTTCTGTTCCTGCCCCAATCAATTCGGTGCACTCCCCAATACGCATGTCTGCGAAGTCTGCACAGGGCTTCCAGGCGCCTTGCCTGTACCCAATCATCAGGCCATCCATTATGCCGTGCTGGTGGGGCTGGCCACCAATTGCCAGATCAATCAGCGCTCAGTCTTTGCGCGCAAAAACTATTTTTATCCTGATCTCCCCAGTGGCTATCAGATTTCCCAATTTGATCTGCCACTCTGTGAACACGGTCACATCACCATTGACGTGGACGGCAAGGAAAAAAAGATCGGCATCACGCGCATCCACATGGAAAACGATGCTGGCAAAAACATCCATAGCAGCAGCGAAAACGCAAGCTTTGTCGATCTCAACCGTGCCGGAACCCCTTTGGTTGAAATCGTCTCCGAACCGGATATGCGTTCTGCTGAAGAAGCCGTAAGCTACTTAAAGACGCTCTACGGCATTGTCACCTATCTCGGTGTCTGCGACGGCAATATGGAAGAAGGCAGTTTTCGCTGTGACGCCAATGTCTCCATAAGGCCAATGGGCTCAACCACTCTCGGCACGCGTACGGAACTGAAAAACGTCAATTCCTTCCGCAATGTGCAGCGCGCCATTGAAGTGGAAATTGCCAGACAGCAGGATCTTTTGGAAGACGGAGACTGCGTTGTGCAGGAAACCCGCCTCTACGATGCTGACCGCAATATCACAGCGGCCATGCGCAGCAAGGAAGAGGCTCATGACTACCGCTATTTCCCGGATCCTGATCTTTTGCCCGTAGCCATCAGCGACAGCGAAATGCAGGCCTGGCGAGAGGAAATTCCAGAACTGCCCAAGGCGCGTATGCGCCGTTTTGTAGAACTCACAGGTCTGCCTGAACCGGAAACGGAAATCCTCGTCCAGAACAAAGATCTGGCGGATTTTTTTGAAAAAGCCGCGAAACTCGCCAATGCCCGCAAGGTGGCCAATTTCATTATCGGCCCCATGAGCCGGGAAGCCAATGCCCAGGGCATGCCCCTGACACCAAGCCAGTGGTCCATGAGCCCGGAGCATTTGGCGGAATTGGTCAATGTGGTGGATCAGGGTACCATCAGCAATAAAATCGCCAATGACATCTTTCCCGAGCTTTTGCGCACAGGTGAGTCGCCATCAAGCTATATTGAAAAGCATAAGCTTGCCCAGATTTCCGATTCTTCGGAACTGGAAGGTTTGGTCGACTCCATCATCAAGGCCAATCCCAAGGAAGCCGAAGCGCTTTCCGGCGGTAAAACCAAGCTTGTGGGCTTCTTTGTCGGCCAAGTCATGCGCGCTTCCAAAGGCAAAGCCAATCCCGCCCTGGTCAACGATTTGCTCAAGCAAAAACTGCATTTTTCCTGATCGTGCAAGGATTCCTCCACCAAGATCTTGCTTACTGCAGCTCTGTGCGTAAAGACGGTATCAGGGGGGCAGAGAAGCCTAAAGTCAGGTACCGTAGTGTTTTGACTGCAAAGCAAAACGCGCAGCCTATGAGCACATCCTCTTGGAACCCTTAGCGTCTAGCACGGAAGCCAATTGCGCCATGCAACAAAAAACCTCCCGCCAAAGCGGGAGGTTTTTTTGAAAAAACACGATGAAGACCTAATGCTGCTGCGCTTGCTCTGGATTCACTGGCGTATCACGCACATCCACAATGCGCACGCCAAATTCCGCTACATTATCGGGCGGGGAGTAAAAGAGCACCATAAAGGGGACTTCGGCGCCCTGTTTCAGATTGATATTGTTGGTCAAAATCTCAATTTTATTGTTGAGAAAGGCCTCCATTTCCTTTTCGCTCAGAACCTGCAGCTGGAACAGGGAAAGCTGTGTGCCACAACGCTGCTTCTTGGTAGCGATGACGCGCTTGTCACTGCCGTAAATGGCTCCTTCCACGGCGATCAACTCCTTGGGTTCAGGAAATTCGTTGACCACCTTGCCTTCAATAACAAAGACCTTGCCGACCTTTTCATTGTCCACAATATACTGACGCACATTGCGCATGGTCAAAAGCTTGACCTTTCTGGCCAGTTCCTGATCGTTGAGCTTGGGCTCTTCGCTTTCCCCATTGAAGAAAAACTGCCAGGCCAGCGCGCCACCCAAACAGAGCAAAAAGAGCACAACGGAAAGGAGAATGAACTTTTTCCGACTCTTTTTCTTTTCCGGCAAAACCAGCTTGCTGTTGTCCTTGAGGTCGGGAGTGGTCAGTTTCTGTGTCTTCTGATCCTTCTTGCCCGAAAGTTCCAGCACAAAGACATGCCGACAGATCGAACAGCGCAGACTGACACCGTCCTTGGCCAGATTATCGGGCAAATTGAAACGACTGGAACATTTGGGACATTTGACTTCCATGCCAGGACCTCAAAAGCCATACACCGCATCAGTGCGTAAGTTCGTAAATGCCCGGCAACTGCCGGTATTTCTCAGCACAATCAAGACCGTAGCCCACAAGAAAACCCGAATTGAGCTGAAAACAGCTGTAGTCAATATTGATGGCACATTCTCGGCGTCCCTGCTTGTCAATCAAGGTACAAAGGGAAACACCGGCCACGGGAAGTTGGGCAAGCTTGGCTAACAATTCCGACATGCTGCGCCCGCTATCCACGATATCCTCTACCAGCAGGATCCAGGCGCCGGTGACGTCACAGGATAACCAGCGTGTGATGGTGATCTGACCACTACTGACTTGGCCTGCGCCGTAACTGGACAAACCGATAAAGTCAAGCTGCAACTCTTTGATCTGCAAAAGCCGTACCAAATCGGCAAAAAAGATCACAGCGCCCTTGAGCACACAGACAGCAATAACACGCTGACCGGACAGATGACTATTGATCTGCCCGGCTACTTCCCGCAGGCGCTGAGCAATGCGCTCAGGCCCGATAAGCTCCACGAGCCTTTCTTCCTGACTATTTGGCATCAAGCAATTCCTCTACGACCATGGAAATGTCATCTAGATCGCATTCGCCAGGCTGAGAAATCACCATATTGCCCTTACGATCATAGAAGATATTGTGAGGAATACTGCCAATATGGTAACGCAAGATAAGATCTCGCCCAGCCATATAGAGCGGATAGTTGATGTTCATCGTCTCCGCGAACTTTTCCACGCTGGCCTTGTTCTTCGCCTCATCCACGGAAAGACTGACGATAATCACATCCTTGTTCTTGTACTTTTCGCTAGCCGCAACGAGCTGGGGGATTTCCTCCCGACAGGGCGGACACCACGTGGCAAAAAAATTCACCATCACGACCTTGCCCTGATGCTCTTCAAGCAGGCTATTGAGCTCCTCCACATGCAGGGTTTTCAGCTCCCTGGCGTAAGCCTCAGAGACAAAAGCTAAGACAAAAAACACGGCACAGAGCAAAAAAAACTTTTTCATCCGATCTTCAGCGTGGATACCCCGGCAGGCCTGCTGGGGAGGAAACGCTACCTCCGTTATCTTCCCTCTATTACTACGACGATCACCGTCCCCCTGCTGCGCAGACGACAGTACGCTCCATTCCTCAAGGCACTTCACGTGGAGTAGACTCTGCCGGTCAAGCATCCCTTGCCGGATTATCTGCCTGAGACACGAGCTTTTTGGCCAAACGCACAGCCATCACGGCATCCGGAGAATAGCCATCGGCACCGATCTGTTTGGCAAAACCCTCAGTGACCGCAGCGCCACCCACCATAACCTTCATAGGCAGGCCCTCCGCCTGCACCAGACGGACGGTATCCTCCATCCTGACCATGGTCGTTGTCATCAGTGCCGACAGACCGATCAGCGACGCTTTGTGGGCACGGGCGCTCTCCACAATAGTCCGTGCCGGCACGTCCTTTCCAAGATCAACAACGTCAAAACCGTGGTTCGAAAGCATCAGACTGACGATATTTTTGCCAATATCGTGGATATCGCCCTCCACTGTGGCCATGATCACCACAGGCCGCTCTGTCTGCTCATGACTTTGCTCAAGCAAAGGCTTGAGCTTGCCAAAGGCCTGCTGCATGGTCTCAGCGGAGCGAATCAGCTGAGGCAAAAAATATTCCTTGCGTTCGTAGCGTGATCCCACTTCTGTGATGGCGGGAATCAAGATATCCTGCACAATGCTCAATGGCGCAAGTCCCTTGGCAAGTTCCGCTTCCACAAATTGAGTGACATGTTCCAGATCGCCAGCCAGCACACAGTCGCCCAAATCTTTCACAGCAGCCGCTTCCTGCTGACTCTTGGCCGAGGCTTCTGCCTGACTCTGCCAGTTGGCGTAGTCAGCGATAAAGGCTTCTGCCCTGGCGTCCTGGCCAGCAAGCACCCTGACCGCAGCCACGGCTTCGCGCACCCGCCCGGAGGCTGGATTGGCAATACACGAGCACAGCCCACGACCGGCAGCCATGGATAAAAACGTCGCATTGAGCAGCTCGCGTGCGGGCAGTCCAAAGGAAATATTGGAAAGACCAAGGGTCGCCGGCAATTGCTCCTGCCGACAAAAATCAAGAACCTTCAGGCATTCACGGGCGCTTTGCGCATTGGCGGATACCGTCAGCGCTAAAATATCCACCAGAATCAATCTGCGGGCAATACCGAGATCCTCGGTCTTGCGCAAAAGCTCCTGTAAAATTCGGATCCGTTCTGCGGCTGTTTCCGGCAGGTCTGCTCCCTGCAAGGGCAAGAGCACAAAGGGAGCCCCATAACGCCGACAAAGCGGCCCAAGCTCCTGCATACGCGTGCCTTCGCCGCTGATGGAATTGATCAAAGAAGACCCCGGACAATACGGTAAAGCCCGCTTCAAGGCCTCGGTATTTGAGGAATCAAGAGCCAGCGGCACCTGCACACGCGCCGTCAAAAGCTCGGTAAGCTCTGGCAAGAGAACCGTTTCATCCACAAGTGGCGCGCCCACATTGACGTCCAGGACACTGGCTCCCTGTTCCTGCTCCTGGTCGGCATAGCGCAGCGCCTGATCAAAACAGTGCTCGGCAAGTTCACGCGATAAGACCTTCTTCCCCGTGGGATTGATACGCTCGCCAATCAGACAGAAAGGCGCATCGTGAGCAATGCGCACCAGACGGCTGCGGCTGGTCAGACAAATCCCCGCATGCTCATTGTTCAAGGTCGCAATACGCCGGCCCTGACCCAACGCTTTGGCCAAACAGGCAATATGCTTGGGGCTCGTCCCACAGCAGCCACCCAAGACCTGAACGCCCAAGTCGGCAAAGCCTGCGGTCTTTTGCGCAAAGGTTTCGGCATCCAGGGGAAAGACGGTCTCGTTCCCCCTCAGTTCCGGCAGACCGGCATTGGGCTCGGCAAAGAGGGTGCCTTGGCGAACACTGGCCATGCGCCTGAGCACAGGTGCCATCTCGTCGGGACCCAGACTGCAGTTGGTGCCCATCAGATCAACACCCAAATTCTGCATGGTCTCGACAAAAATCTCGGGAGTAGAGCCTGTGAGGGAAAGGCCTGATTCAAAGGTCATGGAGACAATGACGGGGAGATCACAGACCTCTCGCACGGCACAGACCAGAGCTCTGGCCTCGGCCAGATCAAACTGGGTCTCAATGAGTAAAAGATCGCAGCCGGCATCAACCAGAGCCTGGGTCTGACGCGCATAGGCCTCAATCAAAGCCTCTGGAGCCAGATCGCCCAAGGGCCGGACAAAATGCCCTGAGGGACCGAGATTGCCGGCAACATAGGCCTCGCGTCCGACATTGCGGGCCGCCTGCCGGGCACAGGCAACCATGGTCCTGTTAAAGGTCACAAGATCCAGCTTGGGATCGAGTTTGAAAGGGTTTGCCCCAAAGGTACAGGAGGTGATAATATCACAGCCAGCCTCCAGATAACTCTGGTGGATGCGAGTGATCACCTCAGGGTGTTCAAGGCCAAAACGCTCGGGACTCATTCCCGCGGGCAAGCCACTGGCCTGAAGCATGGTGCCCATGGCACCGTCCAGCAACAACAGTCTGCCGCTGGCAAGAGTCTCACGAAAATTCATCAATTCTCGGCGCGGAAACCCCGGTCGGAAGTCCTGGGAGGAAACGCCGCCTCCGTTATCTATCCTATAGTGATACGAAAACCGTCTGATCGGCTACGGCAAGACATCTTGGCTTTCGTCGCTACGAAGCCAGGGAAGACCTTCAGCTGATCCATCAGCTGTCTGAATCTTCCATTTGCGGCACAGCCCTTGTTTTTTCCCTGGCAGGACACAGGCTTGGGCTTTCCCAAGCCCCGTGCGAAAGGCGCGAGCTGACGGACAAGAAAATGGCTGTGCCACACGCTGTTGCTAAAAAAAACGTGGCAGGCTATACTTACAAGCTTGAGTTTCCATGCTCTTCGTCTTTTCCCGCCAAAAAGGCGCCAATGCCTTAGTTTCAGTCCATCACTATGGAGCAGAAACGTCGCAAGGTCAAGATCGGCGCCAAGAGTGATGCACTCTTCCGTACGGCTGTGTGAGCAAAAGCCTCCGCAGCCTGCAAAGCGCCCTACGGCAAGTGCTTGACAGCCTGCGCAGACCAAGGAGACCTCTTGGACAAGACCACAAAAAAAGCTCTGCCTGCCTCCCAAGACACAAAGGCAACGCTCATGCTCCAAAGCGGAGATGCCGACCGGGCCAAGGACACAGAGCCCCAAATCGAAGACCTCGACGCCGATACCATTGCCCTTGAGGAAATGAACCTTGCCGAGGATGAGACTGAACTTCCCGTTATTGATATCGACGCGGATTCAAACGATGTCTACTCGCAGGAGAGTAGCCAGGCCAAGCTGCCTGTTCCCAGCAAATCACGCCTGCCAACGCTCTCGGGTGCCAGGGACGCTCTCTACCTTTATATGAAGGAGATCAGCAAATTTCCCCTGCTCAAGCCTGAAGAAGAACACGCTCTGGCCCTGCGCGTCCGAGACGAAAACGATCCCAATGCGGCCTTCCGCCTTGTTTCCTCGCATCTGCGCCTTGTGGTGCGTATTGCCATGGAATTTCAACGCCGCTGGATGCAGAATGTGCTCGATCTCATCCAGGAAGGCAATGTGGGCTTGATGCGCGCCGTCAACAAATTTGATCCCGACAAAGGCATCAAGTTCTCCTACTACGCCTCTTTCTGGATCAAAGCCTATATTCTCAAATTCATCATGGACAACTGGCGCATGGTGAAGATCGGCACAACCCAGGTGCAGCGCAAACTCTTCTTCAATCTGAACAAAGAGCGTCAGAAGCTCATCGCTCAGGGTTTTGACCCCGATGCCTCCATGCTCTCGGAACGCCTGGGCGTCAGTGAAGAGCAGATCAATGAAATGAACCAGCGCATGTCCTTTTCCGACATGAGCCTGAACACGCGACTGGACAACGACAGCGAAAGTGCCACACACATTGATTTTCTGCCGGCCTTGGGTCCTGGCGTCGAAGACTCGCTAGCCAGTGACGAGATTGTGGGCATTGTGCGCAACCGGCTCAAGTCCATCCTGCCGTATCTGAATGAAAAAGAACAATTCATTCTGAAAAACCGTCTTCTGACCGATGATCCTCTCACCTTGCGGGAAATCGGGGAACGATATAAAATTACACGCGAACGTGTTCGTCAGCTGGAAGCGCGTCTCTTGGAAAAAATCAAGAAACACTTTGCCGTGGATATCAAAGATTTTTCCAATACCTGGATTCAATAGCACTTGTCTTCCTTGGTGATGGCAAGTGCTTTTCCGTCAAGCAGAGCGTTTTCCAAACGCAATTCCCATCAAAAGGCCTTTGCCTCTCCTCGTAGGGAGCCTCCAAGCTCTTGCGTCGGCTCAAGACCCGTCGCTGACCAGGTGAAATCAAGATCATGAGCAAAACGTTTCCATTGCCATTTCTCTGTTTTCTGTCCATCGCCCTTCTCGGCCTTTTTCTTTTGAACAACAGCGGCTGCGTTGGCAGCCGGGCCGATGCACAGGAAACGCAGGCTCCCTGCCATGCCAGCGATTCCGAACAGGGCCTGGGCGAACGCCTGCCCATTCTCCCGACACAGGAATTTTCTCAGGAAGCCAAGTCCGTCTACGCCTTTCTGCTCTGCGACCAAGCCTTCAGGAATGAAGACGAGACAGCCCTCCTGGAAGCCACAGAGATTCTTCAGGAGCTCCATACCCCCCCTGCCATTTGGATGGAGGCCGGCATTTGGCTCCTTGGCCGCAAAAGCCCCCTGGCGGTCTCCTTCCTGGACAGTGCCCACAATGCCTGGCCCAACGACACCTCCCTCCTCATGCTTTACGCCGAAGCGCTCAAGGAAAAAGGCGATACGAGCGCGGCCATTGAACTGGTCAGAACCTTTCTCGCCAAAAATCCCGGCACAGCCGATGCCACCCTCGAACTGGCCATTCTTGAAATCGGCGAACGGCAGTACGACAAAGCCCTTGCCCTGCTCAAAAGCATTGCCCACAGTGAACGCACTCCCCTTGTGGAACTCAATTTCGGCAAGGCGCTGGCCGGGCTGTTACGCTATGATGAAGCCGTTCCCTATCTTTTGCGCGCCCACAAGGCCATGCCCGATCTGCCTGAAGCCCTGCTGGAGCTAGGGAGTGTCTATGAACGCACAGGCCAATGGGAGAAGGCCGTCCATAGCTATGAGGAAGTCCTCAAAACCGATTTTCCCTCCAAGAATATCCTGCTCAAATTGATCAGCCTCTGTCTGCAGCAGAAGAAGCCCGAAAAAGCGCTGCGCTATCTGGCCGAGGCGCCCCGCGACATTCCTTTTCAGCTGATTGTCGCTGACATGTTCATTGACGCCAAGAACTACCTGCAGGCCACGACCATTCTGGAACCCATTGTGCAGCAACCCAATGCCCCGGTTGAGGTCTATCTGCTTCTGGCTGACCTCACCTGGGAGCATCTCCACGATCTGCAGGGGGCCTTGGCCTGGCTGGACAAAATGCCCGAGGAATTCCATAAAAGCAGCAATGCCCTGCTGTTGCGCGTGCACCTTCTGGCGCGCGCTGAAAAAAAAGACGAAGCCGTGGCCTGTGCACGCGAGGGCAAAGCACGCTTTGCCAATGAAACCAAATTCTGGGAAGCGGAAGCACGCATTCTCGCCTCCCAGGGGCACAGTCGGCAGGCTCTCAAAGTCATGCAGGAGGCCGTCAAACGCTGGCCCGAGGACATGAATCTGCTCTTTCTTTTGGGCAATATTCTCGACGAAAGCGGTGACAAAAAGGCGGCCTTCAAACTCATGGAAAGCATCATTGCCCGTGAGCCGGACAATTTTCAGGCATTGAACTATGTCGGCTATACCTTGGCCGAAGCCAATGAACAGATTGACCGCGCCGTATCGCTCCTGGAACGGGCCACAGGCCTTGCTCCTGACCGCGCCTATATTGTCGACTCCCTGGCCTGGGCCTATTATCGCGCCGGACGCACCAGTGACGCGTTGCGCGAAATCCGCCGTGCGGTTTCTCTAGGCGCCAAAATCGATGCGGCCATTTGGGAACATTACGGCGATATTGCCAAAAGCTCGGGACTGGCCGAAGAGGCCCGTAAAGCCTATGCCCGGGCTCTGGAACTTGAACCCGACAATGCCGAAGAACTGCGCAAAAAACTTGGCCGCTAGCTTATGCGCTAAACAAGGCCCTCACCATGTTGCGAACCCTTTCCTCTCTCGTGCTCTGCATAGCACTCTTTTTTCCATTCCTTCTTGTTTCCTGCGCGCCTCAACGCCTGGCACCAGGCCCAGAGGATCAGGCTGCCGCCCAAAAGCTCTGGCAGAGCTATCTTGATCAAAAGCCAGACAGCGCACCCTTTCGCCTGAGCCTCAGCCTGCGCATAGGCAAAAAAGGCGATAGCCGCCGGGTTACCGCCCTCTTATGGGGCAACAATACCCAGGTTCTGCGCCTTGACGTTCTGGCAGGCGTCGGAGCAACCCTGGCCAAAGTCTCCCAAAAGCCCAACGACTTTCTCCTGGTGGCTCCGGTGGACTCAAAGGCCTATTGGCATCATGGCAGCTCCCGCCCCAGGCTCAAACTGGGAGTCCCCCTGCCTCTTTCCCTGCCAGATCTGGCGAATCTGCTGACCGGCCAGGAAAAAGACGTTTTTGGCACAAGCTACCTGAGACTTGAGAAGGCGGAGCAAGGTCTCGCTTTTGTGCTTGACGATCCTTTGCCCGGTCTTCTCGTTCTCGACGCTGCGGGACACATACGCTGCTTTGATCAGCGCCCCCTCAACCACGGCCAGGGCTGGAAGATCGACTTTGTGCGGGATGCTGCGCAGGCCCTTGTCAAGCTCGATCTGACCAATCACAAGGGCGAACGCCTGCTTTTGCTTGTCAAAAACCGCGAACAGCCTGAAGCCTTCAGCGAGGCCCAGCTCAACCTGGAAGTGCCGCCGGGCTATCCTCTCCTACCGCTTGCCCAATACGCCGAACACTAAGGCTTTTTTTTCACCACTGACCATTAAAAGGAGGATGGCACCTCAGCCTGAGGTCGCCGCCAGACTATGCTCAATTTGCACATTGCCTGTGATCATGCGGGATTTGAACTCAAGGAAGCCGTCAAATCAAAGTTGCACGAGGAGTTGACCGCACTGGGTCTGACCATTGTGGACCACGGCACAAACAGTAGCGAAAGCTGCGACTATCCGCTTTTTGCCAATGCGGCCTGCCAGGCCGTCACAGCCGAAAAGAGCGTTGGTCTTCTGATCTGCGGCACGGGCATTGGCATGTCCATGGTCGCCAACCGCCATCAAGGCATTCGCGCAGCCCTCTGTACCACAGAGCTCCACGCCAAGCTTGCCCGCAGACACAATAATGCCAATGTGCTCTGTCTGGGTGCGCGCATGACAGGGAGCGAGCTGGCCAAAGCCATCATTCTGGCCTTTTTTGCTGAACACTTTGAAGGTGGCCGCCATCAGCGGCGCATTGACCTTTTTTCCAAATAGACCCAGGCCCAAAGCCTCAGGCTAAGGATATCCATATGTCGCTTTTTCTCTACAATACGGCCACGCGTCAAAAAGAAGCCTTTGTTCCGCAGGGGGATCTGGTAAAAATCTATGTCTGCGGTATCACCGCCTACGATTACTGCCATATCGGCCACGCCCGTTCGGCCGTGATCTTTGACGTTCTCGTCCGATACTTGCGTGAACAGGGATACAAGGTCCATTTTATTCGTAACTTCACAGACATCGACGATAAGATCATCAATCGTGCTCTGAAGGAAGACCGCGACTGGCACGAAGTTGGCCAGACCTATATGCAGGCCTTTCACGAGGATATGGACCGCCTCGGGGTCTTACGTGCCGATGAGGAACCCAAGGCCACAGAATTCATTGAGCAGATTCAGAGCCTTTGCCAGAAACTCATCGACGCCGGCAAAGCCTATGCCACGCCAAGCGGCGATGTCTATTTCCGTGTTCACAGCTATCCGGCCTACGGACAGCTGTCCCAACAGAGCCTGGACGACATGCGAGCCGGAGCCAGTGCGCGCGTGGGCCTCAATCCCGAAAAGGAGGATGCTCTCGACTTTGCCCTCTGGAAAGCGGCAAAAGCCGGAGAGCCCAATTTTCCCAGCCCCTGGGGTCCTGGCCGCCCTGGCTGGCACATTGAATGCTCAGCCATGACTATGCCCTGGATTCCTTTGGATATCCACGGCGGCGGCCAAGATCTGATCTTCCCGCACCACGAAAATGAAAAAGCGCAGACTGAAGCCTGTTTGAACACGACCCTGGCCCGGCTTTGGATGCACAATGGCTTTGTGCAGATCAATTCGGAAAAAATGTCCAAATCTCTGGGCAATTACAAGACCATCCGCGATATTCTGGAGTCGTTTCTGCCCGAGACCTTACGCTTCTTTCTTCTTGGCAAGCACTATCGCAGCCCCATTGATTTCTCCTTTGCCGACATGGAAGAAGCTGAACGCGGTGAACGGAGAATCTATCAGACCATTCTCGACGTGCAAAAATACAGGGCCAATCCCCCGAAGCTTGTGGATTTGCCCAAAGAACAGGCTGAAACGCTCAGAGGCGAGTGGCAGGAAATCAGCAAGCGCTACGCCGAGGCCATGAACGACGATGTGAACACTGCCCAGGCCCTGGGCGTGATTTTCTCTCTGGTACGCCATGTCAATCGTCTGCTCGAAGAGAAAAAACTGCGCAAAAGCCAGGTTGTCTGGGAGCTTTTAGGCCAATTTTTGGAAGCGGTAGAACTCTGGCGTCAACACTTAGGCCTTTTCTCGCTGAGCCCTGAAGACTTTTTTGCCCAGCTCAAAGCGCTGCGCATCACCCGCAACAAGGTCGATGTCCAACGTGTGGAAGAGCTACTCAATCAACGCCGCCAGGCGCGTGCCGCTAAAGACTTCGCTCGCTCCGACAGCCTACGGAATGAACTTGAAAGCCTGGGCGTCATCGTGCAAGACACCCCTGAAGGGCAGAAATGGGATCTCGCTTAAGACAAGTACTGCTTGCCCTGCTTCTGACAATTACCTGTCTCAGCGTACCGGTTGAGGTCTATGCCTTTTTTTTCGGTGGTGTGACCATCAAGGACGAAAAAGAGATGGGCCGCAAGTTCGACGCCACCATCAGGGCAAAGCTTCCAGTCATCGACGACCCCGAAGTCAGCCTCTACGTTGAGAGCCTGCTGACCAGACTTGTCAAAACCCTGCCACCGCAACCGTTCACGTTCAAATCAACGGTGATTTTGAACAATACCATGAATGCCTTTGCTGTGCCTGGAGGCTATGTCTATATCCTCACGGGCTTGATCATGCGTTTTGAGAGTGAAGCCCAACTGGCGGGTGTTCTGGCGCATGAGCTGGCCCATGTCACCCAGCGTCATGTGGCCAGTCGCCTTGAACGGGCTCAATACACCACCTTTGGATCACTGCTCTTGGCGGTAGCTGGTGTTGTGCTCGGCGGCCCAGGTGGTGGTGCTCTGGCGGTAGGCGCCATGGGAGCCGGACAATCGGCCATGCTCAACTACTCCCGCATGGACGAAAGCGAAGCCGATCAAATCGGCCTGCAGTATATCTGCAAAGCCGGTCTCGATCCCAAGGGCATGGTGGAAGCGTTTAAGGTTCTGCGCCAAAAAAGCCGCATGAGTGGCTCCAATATTCCCACCTATCTTTCCACCCACCCGGCCATTGGTGACCGCATTACAGGCCTTTCAGCGAGGATTGAACATCTCCCCAGGGAAATCAAACTGCGCAAAGGCGATAATACCCGCTTTCTGCGCGTGCAAACACTGCTTTGGGCCCGCTACGGAGACGCCCAGGCTGCGCTGCAGCGCTTCAGCCAGAACGACGCCCTCTCCCTGATGGGGCGCGGCATTGTCCTGGCCAGGCAAAACAGTGTAGCCAAAGCCCAGGAGGCTTTTAGCCAGGCACTGGCCGCCGCGCCTTCGGACAGTCTCATTCTGCGCGAAGCCGGCGCCTTTCACTATCGCAAGGGCAATCTCAGAGAAAGTGAAATTCTCCTGCGACGGGCTCTGGCCATCACCCCATCCGACTATATGGCCTCCTTCTATCTGGCCCGCCTTCTCGCTGACAGCGGCGACTCTGCCAAAGCCATAGACTACTTCCGCGAAGTTCTGCGCAAAGTCCCCGAAGAAAGCGAAGTGCATCAGGCCTATGCCCGCGCGCTGAACGGCCAGGGCCAGACAGCCAGGGCCTTTGTGCACATGACACTGGCCGCCATCTACGCCGGTGACAAAAAAAAGGCCGAACAGTATTTCAACAAGGCCAAAGGACTGGCCAGAAATAGTGAGGACAAGCGCAAAGTCGATCAATTGGAAAAGGTCTACACAGAATACAAGACTCTCTGGAAACGCTAAGGAGCGAAGGATGCTCGACACCCACGCCACAACGATTCTTGCGGTCAGAAAAGACGGCAAGGTAGCCATGGCCGGCGATGGTCAAGTGACACTCGGCCAGACCATGATCATGAAGCATACCGCCAAAAAAGTCCGCCGTCTCTATGAAAACCGCATTCTCGCAGGTTTTGCCGGCGCCACAGCCGATGCCTTCACGCTTTTTGAACTCTTTGAGGCCAAACTCAAGGAAATGCACGGCAATCTCGTGCGTGCGGCCGTGGAAATGGCCAAGGATTGGCGCAAAGACAAATACCTGCGTAAACTTGAAGCCATGCTGCTTGTGGCTGACCAAGAACACCTTCTTCTGCTCTCAGGCACAGGTGATGTCATTGAACCCGACGACGCCGTAGCCGCCATTGGCAGTGGCGGACCCTACGCGCTGGCGGCAGCTCGTGCCCTTTCCCGCCACAGCGAGATGGACGCGAAAACTATTGTGCGGGAATCCATGCGCATTGCCGCAGAAATCTGCGTTTTCACCAATGATCATCTGACCCTTGAGGAGCTCTAACGTTCCATGCCCATCACCCTTAAGGCGCCTGCCAAAATCAATCTTGGTCTGCAGATCACCGGCAAAAGAGCTGACGGCTATCACGAACTCGACTCCTGTTTCTATCCCCTGAGCGAGCCCTTTGACACCCTTGAAATTCAGCTGCGCGCATCGCAAGGCCTTGAGCTCGAATGTCTCAGAGCTGATATCCCTCAGGACAAAAACAGTCTGCTTTTGAGTTATCAGGCCCTCAAAAAACAAGGCTGTGAGCTTCCCGGTCTTTTCATCCGCCTGAACAAGGGCATTCCTCTGGGCGCAGGCCTGGGTGGAGGCAGCAGCGATGCGGCCTGCCTGCTCAGATTTTTGAACAGCAAACTGCACGCCGCGCTATCAGAAGCACAGCTGCAAAAGGTAGCCCTTTCTGTCGGCGCCGACGTTCCTTTTTTTCTCAGGCAGGAACCAGCCCGCGTACGCGGTCTCGGCGAAAAACTCTCTGCCTGTCGCTGCGCTTTCCTGCCCTGCTGGCTTTTGCTCGTAACACCGCCTCTCCACATCGATACAGCCTGGGCCTATCATGAATACGACAGGCTCAGAAATCTTGGTCAAAGCGCACCGCATGCCTTGACAAAAGAATCATTTACAAGTACGTTATTCCTTCTTCTTAATGAGGGAGAAGAGGGGCAAAGTCCGAAAAAGCTCGCCTGGAGCCTCGACAATGCGCTTGAACTTCCGGTGATGTCCACCTACCCGGCTCTGGCGGCGCTCAAAAAACGCCTTGCTGCTTTTGGGGCAGCGGCTGTGGCCATGAGTGGCAGCGGATCTACTCTTTACGCCCTCTTTCCTCCAAATGAAGAAAATCGCGCAAGCCATGCCTTGCAAGAACTGAGCAGGGACAATCTGCGCGCTTCTTTGCAATTTCTTGGCAAGAAGTAAACCATCGAAATTTTTTTGGGATGTAGCCAAGTGGTAAGGCAACGGGTTTTGGCTCCGTCATGCGAAGGTTCGAATCCTTCCATCCCAGCCATTTTTTTCTGATAAAGCGCCTTGCTGCGCTTTTCTTCATTTTTCAACATCGGGATTTTTACGCGATGTATAGCGATCTGAAAATTGTCACAGGTTCTGCCAATCCCGTTCTGGCCAAGGCAATCTGTGATCACCTGGGCTGTCAGCTGACTCCGACTCTGGCCACGACCTTCAGCGACGGTGAGCTTCGCATAGAAATCGGCGAAAGTGTCCGCGGTGATGACGTCTTTGTGGTTCAACCCACCTGTCCGCCCAGTGTCAACCGCAATCTTGTACAGCTTTGCCTGCTCATCGATGCCCTCAAGCGTGCCAGTGCCCAGCGCATCACGGCTGTCATCCCCTACTACGGCTATGCTCGCCAGGACCGCAAGGTTTCCCCACGCACCCCTATTTCCGCCAAAACAGTGGCTGATTTCATCTCCGTAGCTGGAGCCGACCGCGTTGTCACCGTGGATCTCCACGCCGGACAGATTCAGGGCTATTTCAACTGCCCTGTGGACAATCTTTTCGCCGTGCCAGTGATGCTCGATGCTTTGCAAGAAAGCAACGAACAAAATATTGTGATTATTTCACCGGATGCCGGCGGCGTTGAGCGGGCCCGCGCTTTTGCCAAACGTCTCAAAGCCCCTCTGGCCATTGTGGACAAACGCCGTGACCGGCCCAATCAGGCTCAAGCCATGCATGTCATCGGCGACGTCAAAGGCAAAACGGCCATCATGGTCGATGACATGATTGACACGGCCGGAACCCTCTGCGCGGGTGCTGATGTGCTGCTGCAAAATGGCGCAGAACGGATCATCGCCTGCGCCACCCATGCTGTCCTCTCAGGACCAGCCATTGACCGCATCAATAATACCCAGGCCCTTTCACAGGTTCTGATCACCGATACCATTCCTCTGGGTGACAAGCTGGATCGCTGCCCGAAACTGAAGGTCGTCTCCGTGGCCGCTCTGCTTGGCAAGACCATCCACAATATCCACACCGGCTCTTCAGTAAGTGTGCTTTTTGTCTGAGCCCAGCAACTTCTTGCCACTTTCCACGTCTTCTGCTAAAATTCTCGGGCTTTCAAAGAAGACAGCATCGCTGGATCGACCAATGAGACGTTGACCAGCAACCCAACTGGATTTTTACCGAAGTATTTTACCCTGTCCCCACCCTACGACAGGTTGCTCCTGCGTCACAGTGAAACGTACGCCAGGGATATGTTCATGAGGAGAACGACATGGATATTGAAAAAACATTGCAGGTAAGCAAACGGGCCGAAAGCGGCAAAGGAGCCAGCGGCCGTCTGCGCGCTCAAGGACTAGTTCCCGGCGTTTTCTATACGGCGAAAGGTGAGAACATCAGTGTGCAGGCGCCTTCGTTGCCACTGGAAAAAATGTATGAACAAGTTGGTCACACCACGGTGTTCAATCTTGAAATCGACGACAACGGCACCAAGACCAGCTATCCTGTGCTTTTCTGGCAAGTGCAGTCTCATCCTTACAAAAAATGCTTCCTGCATGTTGACTATTACGGCGTTGACTTAGAAAAAGAGATCAAAGTTGACGTGCCCGTGGAATTTGTGGGTACGGCCAAGGGCGTCAAGCTGGGCGGCGTACTGGAAAAATATCGCGAAAGTGTTCGCCTGAGCAGCAAGCCTCTGGATATGCCCAAAAAGCTGGTGGTGGACGTCACGGATATGGAGATCAACTCGACCATCAATGTCACGGATCTCAAGCTTCCAGAAAATGTCAAGGCCGTCTTCGATCAATCCTATGCTGTCGTCAGCGTGCTTTTGCCGAGCAAGGAAGACGAAGGACCGGCTGCCAGCGAAACCAGCGAAGAACCGGCTGCCAACTAAGCGTTTCCAGCGTTTCTGCTTTTCCCTTCAGACCAAATGCCCCGGCACTTGGTCTGTTTTTTTTGAACTCGAGAAAAATGAGTTGTCATGTATCAAGCGGTCATCGTAGGACTGGGCAATCCCGGTCCAGAATATGCCCATACCAGACATAATTGCGGCTATGACACAGTGGATTGTTTGCTCAAGGAAGCGCAGACGGAAGGACGCGTGCGCGAACTCAATGGCGCAAAATTTTCCTGTGAGCTCTGGCAGGTTGATCTGCCGCGTTTAGCCTGCAATCTTCTCTGCGTGAAGCCCCTAACCTTTATGAATGAGAGCGGCCGCTGTGTGCAGCCGCTTCTGGCCTGGCACAAATTGGGCTGGGATACGCTTATTGTCATTCACGATGAACTGGATATCCCCGCAGGACAACTTCGCTGCAAATTCGGCGGTGGCAATGCCGGACACAATGGGCTCAAATCCATCTCTGCCCAGCTTGGCAGCAACGATTTTTTACGTATCCGCATCGGTATTGGCCGACCACCGGACAAAAACAACGTGATTCATTGGGTGCTGGGGCATCCGACGCAGACCGAACGCGAAAACATCGCCATAGCTGAACTCAAAGCGCTGGATGTCTTGGCCTGCTATTTTCATCAGAGCCTTGAAGCGGCAGTAACCTTGGCTCGCAGCGTCGGAAAAAACTCCACGCTCTGACATCGTGCCAACGACCCGACTTTGCCTGTGCCTAGGTTGTCTGCCAAGGGCAAGACAAAAAAAGACGATCCCTTGAGCCGTACGCAACAGAAAAGCCAAGAGGCCTCATTCAGACTCTCTCTGGCTTTGACGCTGAGGGCAAGGATCATAATTGATGCCCGCCAATTGAGCCTGTTCCTGCTGATAGCGTCGGGCAATATGATAGAGGCGACCATCCTTGCGAAAATACGCGCCTGTTTGTTTGAAACGAAAGGCAACCCCAGATGCCTGACATTGCGCCCGAATCTGCAAGACCCAAGCATAGTCGCAAAGACGCGCCTTTTGCCCCGATTCACCGCCGACAATGACTTTCTCACACCAAGACCCAAGCCCATGACGAAAGTCAATGGCTCCAAGCAAGGGCTCACAAATGACTGCCTTATGCCGCAAAGGCAAGGCACGCAGCACAGGCATGCGTTCATCGGCACGCCATTGATTTTCCATGGTACAGCAAATCGTGACATTGAGGAAACCATCGCCCCAATCCCTGGGCAAACACTGATCGATACGCTCTGGTCGCTTGGTGACAATGAAAAAATTAAGGTCAGAACGCTTTTTGATCATCTCCCAGGCCTCTTGGCGCCAGGCATCAGCCTCCTCAAGAAAAAAATCTGAAGTAAAACACGTGTACAGCAGCGTGCCTGAGGGCACGATATACTCACCCTGACGGTTTGTACGCAACGGCAAGTCAAAGGAAGCGGTCTTGCGAACGAGACTGGCATCGATGCCATACCGTTCATCCCTTCGATACACATAGCAGTTTTGACAGCCTTCACTCTTCTTGTGACAGCCATGCCAAAGATTCCACATCTCCTCCCCAAACACACGCTTCACCCCGTTACGCGCCATCTGTTTTCCTCATGGACAACGCTTGCCCAAAGCCTCCTGCCAAAGTGAAAGTCAGAGATCTCTCACGTTGAAAGAATGCCATGGATTATACGTCTCATTATGAATCTCCTCTCGGCGGCATCACGCTTGCCAGCGACGGAAATTCCTTGGTCGGACTCTGGTTTGCTCAGCAAAAATACTTTGCAGAGACATTAGCTCTCAACAATCAAAGAAAACACTTGCCTGTTTTTCAAATGGCAAGGGAATGGCTGACAATCTATTTCAGTGGCAAAGATCCGGGCTTCACACCGCCTCTTTGCCTGCGTACCACAGCCTTCCGCAAAGAAGTGTGGACAGTCATGCTGACTATTCCCTTTGGACAAACAATGACCTATGGAGAAATCGCTAGCCGCATTGCCACTCAGCGCGGTCGCAAAACGATGTCAGCCCAGGCCATAGGAAATGCTGTCGCCCATAACGCCATATCCCTGATCATACCGTGCCACCGGGTCATAGGAAGCAATGGCAGCCTCACTGGATATGCTGCTGGCATAAACAAGAAAATCGAATTACTCAAGCTGGAGGGTCTTTCTCATCTTTTTTCCTCACAAAGCAGGGCCCAGTAAAAGAAAAGTCTCCAGGGACAACGATCTCTTTTCCTCTCACAAGGCTGAGCGAAAAAAGCGGCAAGGGATCAAGCCTGCAGCACACAAGTGTTTAGTCTCGCCATGGAGTCTCTGCCTTCTTCACTGTTTACGCCGATCCGTCGTGAACCGTACGGCAAACTCGGAAAAGCTCGGTCAAAACGCAGCACAGCGTGTGGCTGGCCCAAAAAGCGGATACGAGATAAAAGACAGCGGCTTTCGGCAAGCGCCTTTTTTGCCACAAGGAACCAGGCGCCGTCTTTCAGAAGCATAGGACAATCATCTTCTCAAATCCGGCAGTTTTTTTCTGTCTGACCTATCAATTCAAGGATACTTTCGGAGGCAGCGTTTCCTCCCCGTCATACCTGGTGGGGTTTCCACGCTGAAAACGTTTAATGAAACTAGCAGAAGCTTTGCAGGAACGGGCTGACATCCAAAAACGGCTTGCCCAGCTGAAAATCCGTTTACGCAACAATGCAAGAGTTCAGGATGGTGAACAGCCGTCTGAACGGCCTGAAGACCTGTTGCGAGAACTGGACATGCTCATCATACGACTGGAAGAGCTTATGACGCGCATTAACCTCACCAATGCGCAAACGCGTGATGAGGGCCTTTCGCTCACAGCCCTCATCGCCAAACGGGATTGTTTACGGACAAAAATTGCCACGCTCCGCGATTTTCTTGAACAAGCCAGCGATTTATCCAGCCGCGCCCTGCATTCTGAAATCAGAATTATCAGCACGGTTTCTGTGGTTGAGAAACGCAAAGCCCTTGATAAACTGTCACAGGAGTTTCGCCAGATCGATACACGCCTTCAGCAAAAAAACTGGCTTACGGATTTGCTGTAATCTCTTCGGTGTAGCAAAAACGGGCGAGCATCACCCTTTCCTGTGAGGGCAAACACAGGATCAAGCCTTCCCTCAAGGGAAGGCTGTGTGCTTCGGAGCAAAGCTCTTACGGCAATGCCGACATTGTTCTGCTCAGCATTGTTACAAGTGCATTGTTACAGCTCATGGTAACTACCAGATGCTGACGTTTTTGCGAGGGCGGGCTGTGGGAAGACGAAGGATTGACGACATCAAATGCCAGGCATCCATTGGCAATGCACAGTACACGGTTCTCTACGTGCTGCCATGACAAAACGTGCAAAGCGCAAACGGCATCCTCAAGCGCGCTTTGTTTTCCGATGGAGAGCTTCACCGCAAAAAAATAGGCCGCTCTGAACCCCCAGAGCGGCCTAATCTATAGCTGTTGGTACTCTCACATACCAAACCCGTTATCGGTACGGCTGACGAAAACTTTAGTTTTCCACTGGCAGCGGCGCCACGAGGAGAGTCCCTGCTCTGGCAGTCCTCTAACTCTCAAGGATGTTTTTTGACAAGCTTCGCCCTTTGGATACTACCTCAAGAGCAAGGCTTATTCCTCTCCGATCTGTGCATGGATTACCAAGGCCCGCGCCTCACGGCACCGCCCAACAATTGCCTCAGAAGACTCTTGCTCAACTCTCAGTTCACGTCAGGCTCGACAAATTGATACGAGAACTTCCCGCCTGACTGCTTAAAATGCACTGCTCCTGGATTAGCAAAGTGACCACCCAAAACGATGGTTTCGCTATTCGCCGTGCGCTCAAGAACCTTCACACGCGTTTGCTTCGCCAGGTTCTGATCGGAATCCCAGATCACAGAGATCTCTGGATGGGCTGTCTGAACAGGCAAGCAATGCAAAAAATCACCGGCAAAGAGCAGACGCTTTCCTCCCCGGGTGAGAAGAAAGCCCGTATGCCCTTCTGTATGCCCTGGCATGGCGACCGAGGTCAGCCAGGGAAAGAGCGTTTCTCCGGCCTTGAAGAGATGGATCTTGTCTCCATAGAGCCGTGCAAAGCGTTCCGCATTGTCAAAGCACGATGCCATGCCGGCTGGTGCTCGTGAAAGATTTTTTCTGTCGGTCCAGAAGCGGAATTCAGACTGCTCGACATAGACCTCAGCCTGCGGAAACGCTTTGCTTTCCCCTGAAAACAGACCATTCACATGATCGCCGTGCATATGGGTGAGGAGTATCTTTGTGATGGCATCCTTTGAAATACCCATTTGCTTGAGAAGTGCAAGCGTGCGTCCCTTGCGTGCCTCGCCATTACCCGTGTCTACGAGAATCAAATCCGTGGGGCTTTTGATCAAAAAAGTCAGAAACATGGCAGGACAGATACCCTCGGGCAGTACGCTTTTCAACATGGCCTTATCCGCTCCGATAAGAACCTCCGGCGGCACTCCGCCCTGTTTATCTACAAGGCGTACGACTGTGATATCACCGGCCTTGTAAGAAAACATGTCAGTGTCGGCAAAACAACGTTCCATAAACACCAAGCTAAGAATAAGCGTAAGAAGTACAATGCCTGCTTGTTTGCACATACAGACCTCCAGCGATCTTCTGTAGACGTGCTCTTTTCAGCCCATGACGAGCCCCTTTCCCATTCATACGCGAACGCTTCCCGTTCCCCAGGCAAAGGCATTGCCTGGGAATACTTCCGCTTCGGCAAGATCGGCTCAGCGTCCGGTTTGCGGTTTCCTTGCAGGCCCGCCCAAGTCTCCCCGGCTGTGACATTTACTCTTTGCTTGCCTGATCTTCAGCAAGGTGTCCAGGCAATATCAATGTTTCCTTGGCGGGGAATTTTGCCTCATACTCGGCAAAGTCCTCAGGATACTTTTCAGCCGCAAAGTACGCCTGAGGCGTTGCATATTCTCCTGTCACGCCGATACAATATCCATCCTGCAACTCTTTGCACAGGAAGAAGTCCGCCGCCATCCCATCAGGCAGGCCATGATACCTGATCCCTTTTGAAGAGGCGACCACAAACCCACTTTCCGTAAAAGTCAATATTTCCCTCAAAGCACAGAGCGTTACAAGCAAATTCCCATGCTTTCTCCAAAGAATACGCCAAGAGCTGCCTGCCATAGCCCTGTCTCTTGAACTCATTGGCAATGCAGATTGGGCCCATGGTCATAATGGGAATCTTGCGGCCATCATCTGCAGCAATAACGGTTCTCACGAAGACATTGTGACCGATAATACGATCATCCTTCTCCATGACAAAATCCAGCTCAGGCACAAAATCAGGATCATCCCTCAGTTTCTTTACGACAAAATGCTCCAAGCAGCCAGGTCTGTATACATTCCAAAAACTCTCTCTTACGAGATTCTCGACAGTCCTATAGTCTTCTTGTCTCTCTAAGCGTATAATAATGTCATTATTCATTATTTTCCTACAAATTTAATACAATTCACAAAAAAAATTTTTTAATTTAGCATACTAGCTACTTAAAACATATCTATTAATAATAATTAAACAGCAGACTCTCATTGTTATCAATAATCAATTAAATTTGCTGAATTTATAAACAACAAAAATTATGTTATGGCCAAAATCTTAAAAATACTACAAAATACAGCCTAAAAAATAATATTTTTGGTCTTTTAGGCAGCCGTATTTTGACACGAGTAAATATATCAAAAAAACCTAGAATGTCAAAGTCTTATGGCATAAGAATGCTTTTGCCGGGATAAACCTGGCGCCTTCCACACCAACTCTCCAAGAACGTTCTTGAAAGCTGTTGGTCAAAGCTATGCTACGAAAACGATGTGCGACGTGCAGTAATACTAAATTTGACATATCAATTCTAATCAAAATAATGCCAAAAAAAATTTTGTGCCTCTCACACTCTGATCTCACTCTGAAAAAGCATTGCCATGTTCTCGCCTTCGCACTGACAAAAGGCCGACGCTCTGATAACGAGTCTTAGGCAATGTCTTTGGCACAGTTCCCTCTGAAGAATCTTCACTCGAAAGCCAAGGCAAAAAACAGCGTGAGGCTGAAAACAACAGAGCCGTACGCATCAGATCACCCCTCGTCTGACGACTTCAAAATGGCAAGGATATCAATATCTGAGGCTTCGCCTGCCGTCAGGGGTTGGGTGATCTTGATATCTGCATGCTTGGACAGATCTACGGTTCGAGGAGGATCAATCATTTTGCCGTTTGGAGCTCGTACCACGGCGGCAACGGGTCGCAGGGGCGAAGCGGGGTTGCTTTTTGAAACAACCCCCCTGAAACCGAAAGACAGCTCGACAGGTGTGCCTACGGGATAAATGCCAAGCATCTTGATGAAACGTTCCAAAAGCCCCGGTTCCCAGGCACCATTGCGCATTTGAAACATGATGGAAAGAGCCTTGCTGGGCGGTATGGCGTCCTTATAGACGCGCTTGGCCGAAAGCGCGTCGTAACAATCCGCCACGGACAGGATACGACCATACAGACTGATAGCTGCGCCGACGAGATGATTGGGGTAGCCTGATCCGTCATGTTTTTCATGGTGCTGTCCCGCGCCCATCAATATTTCCGACGCAATACCTTTAACAGAAGACAATGTGTCCTGCCCCAACTGAGCATGTGTCTTCATGATGGCAAATTCTTCATCCGTTAGACGACGCGGCGCATTGAGTATCTCAATGGGCACCCGCATTTTTCCGAGATCATGGAACAGCCCAGCCATGCCTAGCAGGTACAATTGCTGCTGGTCAAAGCCCAAATACTTACCGAAGGCCACAGAAAAAATGGATACATTGACACAATGAGCAAAGGTGTATTCGTCGTAATGCTTAATCTTCGACAGTGAAGTCAAGGCGTCCACGTTACGGTTTACACTGTCGATAATGCCGTGAACCAGCGGAATTGATGGCTCAAGATCAACCATACCGGTCCGCGCTTCCAACATGAATTCTTTTGCTTGTTTTACACAATCGGTATAGGTGCTTTCCGCCTGCTGCAATTCTTCTGCAAGAGAGGCAACGGCTAGCGGCGTGGGGGATTTGTCAGAACGTTCAAAGGAGATGGGTTCTACGGGCTTAATTTCGGACTGTTCCGTATCATAATAGGCTTCTGCGAATCCCTGATGGATAATTTCCACGATCTCCGCCTGGGAACGGATCATACCTTCCTTAGCGTACAGAAAAGGACGATCTATCCAGGATACTCCCGTATCGACAATATACATGCCTGGTCGCAAGTCATCCACAGAAACATGCAGAACGGGCATAAACACTCCTTGTGAAGCCTCACATGACTTGTGTCATGTGCTTCCTAATGCCAATGGACCGGAGTCTGTTTGCGGTCGCCCTTGAGAGCGCCTGGGTGCCTATCGCTCTCTACGGGGCAGACAACGCTCGGCTTACGCCGCAAGCAAAGCATTCATCCTAAGGAGATCGATCCAGGTGCAGCTGTTTCTCATAACAGCGTTCCCAGGAACTTCTGAATCCTGCGCCGACCTTGATGTTTCCGGCAGGGATTTCAGAATCTCTCTTACAAAATATCGCGGCCTCTCTTGTACGCCGCATGGCGATCGCAAGTGTACACGTTTCCATTCCGGAATGCGCTAGCGGACCAAGAGCCTCCAGTCTTGCCCGATTCCTTAGCCCGTTCTTCCGGAAGCGTCGAAGCAAGCCTGCTGTCCCCCATGCGTTCATTCGCGATATTCTGATAGCCAAACGGTGCGATCTGTCCTGCCCTTCGACTGCACGTAGCGGGCTTTCCAGAGATGCAGCCGCTGCTTTTTGGAACCTTCGTGGAGATACTCTGTTTACGCTTCGTGGGTTCTGCCCCCAAGTGGAGCATCGCCTGAACCTGCTATTTCGTGCCGAAGATACGGTCTCCGGCATCGCCAAGGCCAGGAATGATATAACCATTTTCGTTCAAGTGATCATCCACAGCCGCGGTGTAGACATCAACATCAGGATGTGCTGCTGACAAATTTTTGAGACCTTCGGGTGCGCATACTAAATTGAGGCTGCAAATTTGACGACAGCCATGTCGCTTAAGAATATCAATAGTGGCAATAAGCGAACCGCCTGTGGCCAACATGGGATCGAGAATGATGGCCAGCCTCTGGTCAAGATCACTAGCGAGTTTCACGTAATACTCTACGGGCTGCAGATTCTTTTCATTGCGATAAAGACCTACAACGCTGATTATTGCATTAGGGATCATATCCAGGACTCCATCCATGAGCCCTAAGCCAGCGCGCAGTATAGGTACTACAGTTACTTTTTTCCCGGAAATAGCCTCTATTTCAACCTGGCCTGCCCAACCCTGTACCATGTGTTTTTCTGTTCGAATCCCCTTGGTTGCCTCGTAACTCAGCAGACGGGCTATCTCATTTGAAATAGTACGAAATTCACATGTGGATGTAGAACTCATACGCAAAATACCGAGTTTATGTCGTACAAGTGGATGGTCTACCACATAAACGGCCATGATACCTCCCAAAAAGATTATGATACGATCAATCGGTATCCGGTTAATGAAATCTGCCTGTCCTTGGTCTGAGGAGAGCCGTACAAAATCAATATACTTCAGGTGCCGACTCTCTGCAAACGCGTCTTTTCACAGTGTGATACGGCTGTCATAATAAACGCAGAAAACAGAGCGGCTATCTTTGCCCTCAATGAATGGCTAAACACTGGCAAGGTCGCGGATACCTACCGTCCCTGCTATGCTACTCTTGTCCCGAAGAAAATTCGTAGACGGTATCGGGTCTTCCTGCATCTCTGTATCGAGGGCAAGGTAATGTCGAAGTTCGACAAATACGGTAAGCCGCGATACAAATTTGGCAAGGGCGTTGTGGGCGCAGACATAGGGACTCAGACTGTCGCTTATACCTCTGAAACTCAAGTCGGCCTAAAGAATGACTGAGCGAGGACAACCCATTGCGAAGTCTGAACGCCAGGAACGGATTCTCTATAAGGCGATGGACAGGTCGAAACGGGCTACGAACCCTCAGAACTGCAGCGAGGACGGCACGACAGTTCAGCGAGATCTGTACGCCTCATTCCTCTTGTCTTGCCATGCTCTCAGCACTTCAGGCATTGATAACTTCAGTGTGAAACTGGATTTCCAAAGCAAATAATCAAAGAAAAGGCCCTAATCACGGAGATTACGGACAAGAAAATTAAAGTGTTGAACAGCGGCAGCAAAATTGCCGCGTAGCATACCTTCGTATTGCCTTGTGGCGAGCTTGTTGACACAAGGTCAACACGATAGACGACACTCGTTTCAAGGCAGGTGTCCCCCGCTAATATGTCCGCTGGGATGCTTGGGAAAGAAAGTTCCTCTTCAAAACAGATTGACACATGCATCCCAAAGCCTGCGGGTGTATGGTTGCATGCTTCGCTTGAGAAGAAAATCACACGGGCAAGCCCATGGAAGTCGTCAGTTCCTGGAGCTGATGGGCAAGAAGACATTGTTGAAGGAGCCCAGCTGCCTAACTCTTTACAGCACACGAACTTACCGCACCCTCGATCATGAAAGAGACAGGCCCGACCTCAATTTCTGAGACTTTCATACTATTTGGAGAAAATGCCTTCCAACCCAAATCTCGCTTAACGCGCGAGATTTATGATACAATGGCGGTCTCTTTTCAATGGCAACCAACTTAACACACGGACGGCCGGCACGGCTTCTCATTGTTTTCGCCCTGCCCATGATGCTCGGCAATATTTGTCAGCTTCTGTATTCCATGGCTGACATGATTATCGTTGGAAAGACACTCGGCGTAAACGCCTTGGCAGGCGTTGGTCTTACCGGCCCCATTAGCTTCATGTTTATAGGAATGGTCCTCGGTCTGTCACAGGGCTTTGGGATCCTTAGTGCCCAGTTATATGGAGCCGGAAACAAAGCAGAATTACGACGAGCCTTTGCTGCCAGCCTGATTCTCGGCGCAGTCATTTCAGTACTGCTGGCTTTTGCCTCGGTTCTTGCCGAACCCGCTTTGCGTCTGACAAATGCGCCTGCCGATGCTTTTGTTCCCGCACTTGATTATCTTCAAGTTTTTTTGCTTGGCAGCGGCGCAATGGCCTTTTACAACATTCTTTCCTCCAACATCACCGCCATTGGGGACAGCCGAACACCACTATTATTTCTTGTATTGACTTGCGTGCTCAACATCGCACTCGATCTGCTGTTTATCCTCGGATTCAACATGGGAACGAGAGGAGCGGCATGGGCCACAGTTCTCTCCTCTGCTGTCTCCGTCCTCCTTTGTTTTGTCCACATTTGGCGTCGCATTCCTGAACTTCGGCCGCACATCAATGACTGGCGGCATCTCCATCGATCGCTCTTCGCAAGACTTCTCATGCTCGGCCTGCCGATGGGGCTTCAAGGGGCACTTATCAATGTCGGTTTTCTTGCCATTCAGACGGCTCTGAACAGTCTGGGCACAAATGCTATAGCCGCATGCACGTCTGTGGCACGCATTGATGCCATTGCTGTGATGCCGCTAATCAGTATTGGCAGAGCAATCTCAACCTTTTCAGGACAGAACATAGGTGCTATGAGGCCAGACCGGGTGCATCAGGGCATGAAGGACGGCTGCCTTGTCTCTGTCGTCTATGCCTGGCTTGCCGCAGCATTCTGCATTGCCCTGGGAGAGACTCTGATACGTCTCTTTGTGGGCAATGATCAGGAAATTGTCGTAAACCTCGGACAGCGGCTGATTCAAATTCAGTGCGGCCTGTACTGGCTTTTTGCCCTGATGGTCATCCTCCGTAATACGCTTCAGGGGCTCGGTATGAGCATTGTTGCCACAGCTTCTGGACTGTTCGAACTCGGAATGCGATGCGGTGCGGCCCTTTTTCTCGTCGGACCACTTGGTTTTGACGGGATCTGTCTTGCATCGCCTCTGGCCTGGATGGGAGCCATACTGCTTCTTGTTCCAGCGTATGTTTTTTGGAAACGCAGAAATACCGTTACACGAGCATGAATCCATGATTCAAAACAAAGACGCAAAGATGCTGACACGTCGGCAGGTGTGCAAGCCATTACGCGTTTTTGAGAACGACGTTCAGTCTGTCTCTTTGACTTATGAGAGACGATGATCTCTGCATCGTCTTATTGAGAAGGATTATCGCCGAGTTTGGTCCCAGTAACCGTATTCAATGGCAATGTAGGCCTCAAAAACGTTCTACTCCTTCCAGCAGCCTAGGGGCCATTTCCCGCCTCAGGTTCCGAAACTCCCCATCAGCGAAAAAGGTTCCATCACCGTTGGCGTGGATCACCCTTCGCTCTTTTTTTTGGGAATTTTCCCAGAGCAGGATCCCCTTGAATATCAGCAGTCCATAGTTCTCCACGTAATCCTCCAGCTTGCATTCCAATGCCGCGAGGCAATCCGCTATCAAGGGCGCACGGACTTTCGCCGCCTTCGCCTTGGTTAGGGCGAAACACGTGAACTTATCGCATTCAGACCCATGCGTCGTCCCAACCTGAACAACCTTCTTGATCATATCGAAAGAGGGGATGCATAGGCAGCACTCTTTGGTTTTCAGAATCGTGTGGAACGACTCGTTCCACCCGCCTGTGGCAATGGCGATACGCGGCGAGAAATCGAGTACCATCTGCCAGGAAATCGTCATCACGTTTTCTTTTACGCCGTCGTTGGTAGTGACAAGGAGGACGGCGCCCGACTCAAAATAGGTGAAGGCTCTCTTGATGTTTCCCTGATTCATAACGAAGTCGCCCCATGTTATGATCTCGACTTTCGACTAAGCCGAAATATGAAAAGTACCGCATGAGAAGCCGGTTTTCAGACGTCCAACCTTCCGCAGCGTCATTTCTTATCAACTAAGGTATCGCTTTACTCTTTATTATCGTCATTACCTATCAAAAAATAGCAAGCTATACTGCATTGTTTTACTTGCTACCTCAAAAATTCTTTACTAAGTTAGTATTTTACAGATTTTCATAAATGACTTATATCTATAAAACAAAGTTTTTTGTAAAACGCATAGTGGATCCTGGCAGACTGGGATATCAACCTATGTTGCTGGTAGCCAAACAAGGACAGTACTACAAAAGCACTATCAGCTGCTGATTCACCTACTCGGTCGATATCTCTAAAACCGCCATATTGTGGCTTTCCGCCATCTTACTTATTTGGCTGTGGGTGGCAAGCTACTTTTCATACAGCGCTAACGTCACGCCAATCTGAAAAAGAGCTTCAAAACTGAAAATCATATTTTTCTCAAAATTATCAACGTTATCTTTGCCGATTTCATCCGCTACGATATAAACTACATCTTCTAAGAAAGTGACAAATTTATCTTCACAATACTTCTCACAAAGCATTATATCAGCTTTATCGCTTGAATAACTATCAATGACACAATCGTTGTAAAGAATTTCTTCGCCATCGCCTGTCTCTTCCCACCACTTCAGAGCACATAAAAAACCTGCGTAAAGGGCAGCAGAAAATTGTGCACTGGTGTAGCTTTCGTCAGTTTCACCATATTTTTCTTTGATATATTCTGAGTGCATAATGAAAATAGAGATTGCTTTTCTGGCTTGCAGGAGATCACTGACAATAATCGGTGAACATTGTATTAATCCAGAAGCTACTGCCGTAGTGTGGGTGATTTTGAACATTTTATCCAGAAAATCAGAAGGTTCACAGAGTTTTCTAATATATTCTTCGTTAATACCTTTTTTCAACGCTTTTTGATAGTAACCGCTCACGTGGGTGAAGAAGGCGCCGTTTTTTAGACGCTTTCTGTGGCTTCATTTGCAATTTTTTTGATAGAATTTTCTCAGACTTTCTGTCGTGATGTGGCAAAAATTTTGCATTTGTTTTTTCATGGAAAATT
>JAILPJ010000067.1 GCA_024699605.1 Desulfovibrio sp.
AATTTTCCATGAAAAAACAAATGCAAAATTTTTGCCACATCACGACAGAAAGTCTGAGAAAATTCTATCAAAAAAATTGCAAATGAAGCCACAGAAAGCGTCTAAAAAACGGCGCCTTCTTCACCCACGTGAGCGGTTACCGCAAAAGAATACTTGAAGCTTCAGGCTTACCATCAGAGATAACTCAAAGCATAGCATTAAAAGGACGTATCTTTGAAATTGACTTAGATAAAAACACGTATGGATTTGATCCTCTGTATCAGGGTAAAATTATTTCAGTCATACCATATGATTATCAGAGTAATATTGTCAGTGAAATTACTAGATCAAATCAAGGGGGGTATATACTGCTTGAAGGCGTTGGCGTCTACAAGGAAGGTGTGCTGACAAAAATCAGTGAAATCTCGAACATAACAGAACTAGACGACATGGATGTCTCTGTGCGGCTATACGAGCTTGCAAAGTTGAAACCAGGTTGGCTTGAAGGCGTTGGTGTGCCACCAAGCCTCCCATTTGTCAAATGGCTAGACGAACTTTTTGAACTATACTACCCCGCAAACATCCCCTTGCCGTACATATACCCTACGGCCGAAGGTGGTGTTTCATTGGAATGGGATATAGACAAATTTGCTGAGTTCTCGATGGAAATCGATGCAGAAACACATCACGGAAACTTGTATGGCATGTATAAACTAGGAGGTGAAGAAATAGATGAGGATGTTGATTTGATAAGTGATGGCTGGTCACGTGTATCTACGTTGCTTGACGCAGAGGAGGCATAACGTGACCGACTCTACGTTGATGCTCAGGCAGATACACAAAAATTTCATACAAAATGGTCGCGTCTCTTCACAAGCATTCAGACCGACGCCTAAAGATAAGAATCTCCTGTCTGTTTACAATGGTGACGCGATTCAAGCAAAAGATGCTTTCACGCACTATACGGAAATATTAGACATGAGTTCGTGTGAAATAATGGCAGTCACAGGGAATGAAATCAGACAGTTACGATGAAAATCGTAGCTGTCTTTTCTTTTGAATTGCTAACCAGGAGCGTAATCGTTTCCGCTTTCTAAAAAAGCTATAAAGCGTGCATGAGAAAATTAGCAGACGTTCTCTTAAATTTATTTGTAGCTGCATCAATAGGCAGTATTTTTGCTTCAAAGTATTTATTGCTTAGTATTTCTATAGCAATTTTTGCTTTAATTGGCGGTTCAGGGAATGATAATAACAGATAACTTAGATGCGTGGATTGCATTTTTAATTATTGTTTTAGTAAGTGGATCTTTAGGACTATTTTTTGCAATTCGCTTACGAAATCAACATAACTCGTAATTTTGCGCAAAAGCGCTTTTGACAGAAGCAGGCACTTGCCAAAAGTCAAAACGAGAAATCCTGCTCCTGGGCGGCTATCCAGCCTCAGACTCGCTGCGACTTCGTTCTCTTGCGACCATGTCCAGAACCGTCTGAATACGCTCCTGCTGATGCAAAAGATAATCTGTACAAGCTGCGGCATTAAGCGGTTTTGAGAAAATATAGCCCTGAATCACCGAGCAGCCGTGGGTCACAATAAAATCCAGCTGCGACGCCTCTTCCACGCCTTCAGCCACCATGTCCTTGCCAATGCCAGTGGCCAAAGCCAGAATGCCGCTGATCAGCTCCGAGGAATCTTCCCTGCTGGCTTTTTTACTCAGACCGTCCACAAAGGATTTATCGATCTTCAAGCAGCTGATGGGCATGGAATGCAGATAACGCAGGGAGGAATAGCCCGTACCGAAATCGTCAAGAGCGATCTTGATGCCACTGTTGTAGAGCTTGGCAATGGCTGCAGAGGCCACGTCGAGCTCCGTCATCAATGAGGTCTCGGTGATTTCCAGCTCAATGCACTGCGGCAGAATGCCCTCTTCATGCAGAATCTGCTGAACCCGTTCGGCAAAGCCTTCGGAAAGGATACTGTACGCGGACATGTTCACCGCAATGCGCACATCCAGCCCCAGTTCTTTCCAGGCCTTGACCTGGCGGCAGGCCGTGTCCAGCACAAACATATCAATACGCGTCACAAGCCCCATCTCTTCGGCCAAGGGAATAAAATCCGGTGGCGGCACAAATCGGCCGTCTTCCCGTTGCCAGCGAATCAAGGCCTCACACCCCACGACACGCTTGCTGAGCACATCGACCTTGGGCTGATAAAAAACCAAAAGGGTTTCTTCGTCCAAAGCCTGGGTCAGGGCAATCTGCATGGAAACGCGGCGTGTGGCCTCCTCTTCCATCTCGTTTGAAAAGACACAGAGCCGGCCGCGACCGCGCTTTTGCGCCTGATACATGGCAATTTCAGCGCGTCTCAGGATATTGCCGGGATTTTTCCCATTAATGGGGAAGAAAGCCAATCCCAGACTTGAAGTCAGCATAATCTCATTGCCGCCGATTTTAAAAAGCTCACACATGACTTCCAGGGCTGACTGGGCCCGGCCCACCAAGATCTCCTTATTGGCATCCTTGGCGATCATGACGAACTTGTCACCCTCATAGCGGGCAATCATGGCCTTTTCCCCAATGCTCGCAAGCCTTGCCGCCGTCTCGCACAAAATCTTGTCGCCCACCTCATAGCCGTATTTGTCGTTAATGCCGCGAAAACGGTCGAGATTGAGAAAGATCACTCCCACATATTCATTGCTGCGATCAGCCTCGGCAATCATTTCGCGCAACGAGGTTTCTGCGTAGGAACGGTTGTAGAGGCCTGTGACGCCGTCGTGGCGTGATCTGCGCAGAATCTCCTGCTCCATCACACGCTGTTCGCAGCGATGCATCAGCACAATGGCTGAGGCCAAGAGCAAAAGGCCAATAGCCAGCATGAAGAAAAAATTGTTCTCGGCTAAACTGCGGGCAAAGGCTGAAAAAAGCCGTTCACCGCGGGACTCCATGCAGCAGACATTGACGCCAAAGACATCGCGCTCCAGGGCATAGACAAAGATCTCGTCGTTTTCTTCCAGGATCTTGTAGCCGGATTCCGCATCCACTTCAGCCGGCACCGCGTCAAAGGAAGCCTTGGGCAGGACGGAAAAACGCAGAAAAGAATTGGTTTCCGCACCGGCACCAAATTCCCGCTCAAGGCGTTTGATCATCAGGAGCACGCCCTGGGGCTTTTTGGCGAGATCAGCGTCATAGATCTTGTGGGCAGCCATCAGATAGGCTTCGCCTTCGATATTGACCAGCCCTTCCAGCGCCACCCCGCCTTCATGCATCAATCTGTAGACAATTTTTGCCGAGGTCTGTTCCACGCAGGCCAGCTGTTCCTCGCTAAAATAACTCGTTGCCCCAAGGGTCAGAAAGAGCGGCTGCCCGGCTTCGCCAAAAAGCGTAAGGGCCGTAACCTGCAGACTGTTCAGAAATTCAGGGGCAAATTTCTCATTTAAAAAGGCCATATCAGGCCCTTTGGGCGCTTTCAGCTGTTCGTAGAGGGCATCGGAACAGGCATTGGCCCGCACCTGCCAGGAAAGACCGGACTGACTTAAGGCCAGGCGTTCATGCATATGTTCCATGCTCTTGATGGCCTGACGCAGCTCAATGCTGTCAACGCCATCCAGGACAATGCGGGAGCTCACGCCATAGGCCAGGGCCGCAAAAAGCAGGGAAAGAAGCAAAAAGGTCAGAAACAGACGGGATTTGTGCATACGCCATCCATCTTCAGCTAGCGAAACAAACATCTTGCCACCAAAAAGCACTAAGCCGGCACCAGATTCTCAGTCGAAGCCATGCAGACCTGATTGCGTCCATTGTCCTTGGCCTGATAGAGCGCGTCATCGGCGTTCCTGAGGAGGCGGCCGATCTCGTAATCGTCCTTGTTCATCCCTAAACTTGAGGCCCCAATACTGACAGTCACCCGCCACTCCTGCAGGGAGTGATCCTCACGAATATGCTTTTGCAGACGCTTGGCCACACTCATCACAGCCTGCGTGGTTGCGCCAGGCAAAAGCACAATGAATTCATCGCCGCCGTAGCGGCCGGCAATACCGTGCGCACGGATGGAGCGGCGGATTTTTTCCGCAACACTCTGCAAGACCTTGTCTCCGACCTGATGGCCAAAGGTATCATTGACTGTTTTAAAGTGATCCACATCGATGAGCAAAAGTCCAAGATGCTCCATCAGCTCTGTCTGCGGCGCCAGCCGTTCAAAAGCGTCTTCAATGTAACGGCGATTGCTCAATTGTGTCAGAAAATCAATCTGCGCATCCCGCAAGATCTGTTCGTTGAGCTTTTGCAGCTCCATATTTTTCAAGTTCAACTGTTGCTCTTTTTGCTGAATCTTCGCCAACAGCATTCTGTTTTTCAAAAGGATAAAAACCTGTCTGAGCGACAGCAAAAGAATCAGTGAAATCGACCAGGCAAAGAGCATATTGTACAGTTCATATTTTATACCGATAAAAATAAGCAAGGAAAAAGCCAAGAGATACGGAAATAAAATTCTGAAATTTTCTACAAAAATCTTATTCAGTACATAAACTCTCGACCGTTCGCTCGTTTCCTGCTCCGGACAAACATTATACAAACTCGACTTTCGACTAAGCCGAAATATGAAAAGTACCGCATGAGAAGCCGGTTTTCAGACGCCGGATCTTCCGCAGCGTTATTTCTTATAAGTTAATGTGTTTCTTTAATATTTGTTATCGTCTCTATCTGCCAAATAAAT
>JAILPJ010000005.1 GCA_024699605.1 Desulfovibrio sp.
TGGGCACTGGGCCATCATGTGAGTTGCTACGCGTTGCGCTGTAACTCCGTTGCCATCGTGACATTTACGCTGCTTCTGGATGCTGTAAATGGTACGCTGGGGGCTTGTTTGCGGCCTTACTCCCCAGATCTTTCACAGGAAGGGATATGGTGGTCATGACCCTGAACAGACGACCCGGACGCTTGAGAGCCTCTCGCGTAGTATCGCTGTAGCGCAGGTTTCCGAGGAGGCCCTTCTTGCCAGTCGCACCATGGGCATGACCGTTGCTGAATGCCTGCCTATGCAGGGTGCTGACAGTTCTCTGATTCTGACAGATCACAGATCGTTCGGGTCAGAGGAAAAGGATAACCGTTTTGGTGATCAGGGCTATGCTCTCTGGATTGCGCCGGTCTTCCAGAATCTGAACAGCTTTGGCATGCAGGCCGGAAACTATGCCGTGGACGGTCATACTGCCCTTGGCGGCATTTCTTTCGGAGGCGATGTCACGCTTGAAAAGAGCATCCGCCTGGGGCTTATGTTCATCCTGGGCGGAGGATTTGCGGAAGTCGGGACCTTTCAGTAACAAACAACAGTGTGTCTTTCTGGGGTGCGGGCCTTTATGGCGGCTGGAAGCCAGGGGATTTTGAGCTTTCGGGCGATGTCAGTTTCCTTTCAACGCACAATCGCATCTCGCAGGAGCTTGATCCGGCCATACGTATGGGAAGCCTTTCAGGCAACGTCAATGCCAGGGCGCTTGCGGCCAGCTTTAATGCCGGCTACACGTTCAGAACGGAATGGCTTGATGTTATCCCGCATATCGGCGTGCATTACACATGGCTTTCCACCGATGCCTACGATATCGAAGCGCAGGGAAATAGTCAGTTATGCGGCGAATTTTTTACCAGCTCGCTCAAAAGTTTTTTGCTGATTTTGAATTTTTTTTAATTTTTGTGCATGACACATATCAGTCTCTCTAGTAGAATGCAGCTAACTAGTTTTTTTAATGCTCTTTTCTTCTAGGGAGATTAAAGTGAAAAGTTCTATAGATAATAACGCAGAAACGTAATCCCTCAGAAGAAACGCAAATCAACGTATTTTTGTCGTTTACTCTCGTTGTCTTTGGGGAAGCGAATTGTGTCGGCGAGCGCCCGTATGTGATGCGTGAGGGAAGATTCTTTTTACGGAGAAGCGGCTTGCGTCAGGCTGCTGACGTATGACTTCTGACAGAACGGCTTGTCTCCAAATGCTCACGATTCGGCCAGAACCCGTTCTCTTTTGAAGCACTGACGTTAGGCATGAGAGGCTTCTCACGTGCCTATTTCTCTTGGATGACGCTGCGTAGCTACTTTTTCGCTGAGTCGAAACGCGTGACTTGACAGCGCTGATCTTTTGATTTATTTTTTCGTTATATCAAATTTATTAATTCCCAAAGCGCCTTGCGTGAAGCCTTCGCTGGCAGCTGCTGACTGCGCTTAGCCACCATTTCGGCGGAGCTCTGCAGGTCTACCAGCTTGCTCCCACGCAGGCTCACCTTGCCTTTTTGTGCCGTTATTTTCAATAAATTTGATACATCAAAATATTTCTGGAGAAGTCCTATGCCAATGCACAAGCCATGGCTGGCTTTGAGGCAAGCCCTACGATCAACGTTCATCGTCTTCTTAGAGCGCATTGGGCCAAAAGAGGCTAGGCCTTGGCCCTTTGGCTTCGCTTTCGCTCTCTCTGTCTTTGTCTGGCTCATCGCCTTTGGGGCAATGTACGGGACGTGTCTTGCGCAAAGCCTTGAAGAGACGAGCGCCTGTCTTGCCATGAAAAACTGTGCGGGAAGCTATGGTGAGCGGGTTCGGGCTATGCAGGGGGCGCTTCTCAGTCTCTATGAGCGCGCTCTGCAGGAGGGTCAGGGCAAGGAGCATATGGCCAATCTGGAAGACTGTCTGGAAGAGCTCTCGCAGGTCTTTCGCTACCACGCCGCGGAGATCACGCTGCCAGGCGTGGAAGACGTGGTGCGGGCGGCTCAATCCCTGCTTGAAGAGGTCTGTGCCGGGCTGTGCCGCAATACCCTGCAGGCGCTTGCGCAGGAAAAACGTGCGTGGATGGGGATCTGGGATGATCTGCACCATACGCTGTTCCGGCGCGCTGAGGACTGGACGAAGATCACGCGCAGTCTGGAAGTGGGCAATGTTGAGCTTGGGCAAACCATGCGTTCGCGTTTGCGTGAGCTGATGCGCTAAGCCCCAAAGGAAGGAAGTCATGCAGGAAAAACGTCCGTATCGCGTAGGCTACGTCATGGTCCGTGAATTTCTCTGTGACAGGGAGGGAAAGGCCTTTGGGATCACAGGCTTGCGCTGGCCAGATGGCAAGGAAATACAGGTCATACAGGAGGCAGGAGACGAAGCAGGCCAAGGCCAAAGGCGGCCAAGTTTTGAACGCTTACGCACGCCAGATTATCAGGGGCGAGCCCTGGCGTGTGGCGGCATGCTGCGCCTGCGTCTTTTTGCCGACCCTTTGAACAGTGCGCGCTTTGCAACCGACTGGCCCCATGTCTTGACCTATGATCAGTCGGAAAGCCTGCATCTGATGCGTTTTGGCCACGGTCATGTGCGCATTTTTACCCCTCAGGAGGTCTCGGCCAAGCGTCACTGGTTTGCAGCCAGTCCCCAGGGCAAAGAGCTCGTTGAGGCCAATCTGGCCAAAGCCCATGGAGTAAACCGTGACGAGATGATTGAAGAGCTTCTGGCGGCAGAATTTCCCGGCCGAGAACGCTATCGCGCGCTCTGCTATCTCTACAATGCCGATGCCAGCCTGCGGGCCACGCCCAAAGAAGCGGACCTTGTGCGTGACAATCTTCTGACCTTTTTTCAATTGCCAGAAATGCAGCCTGTGCAAAACCAGGCTACGGCCTATCGACCGGTTAAGCCCTATCTTTTGGTACGCAGTCTCGACAGTGCCAACCGCGTGAGCGCAAGCTTTGCCTTTCAACCCAGTGATGCGGAATGGGTGCGTCGTGATCAGGCTGGCCGCATCCTGGAAAAACGTTTCCTGTCTCCAGAAGAATGCCTGGACAAGGTCATGGCAAGAGTCGTGCGCTGTCCGCGCTTCGATGTTCTGCCCTGTATGGTCTACCCCTTCTCTATGGAGCAAATGCGCATGGGTGAGGGCTCAAATACTTACCATATCCGCAAGGTGGCCAAAATGAACCGGGAAAGCCATCGACTGGACGAACAGGGCGTCTACCGTCCACTGGTTCGGGAAATGGGCTTCAAGCTGGCCCCCGGTGGCTCCTTTGTGATTGTGGAAAGCCTCTATAATCAGTCTTTGCCGGCCTGTGAACCAGAGCTTCTGACACGGGAAAGAGCCTGTTATGAGCGCAGCCCTAAGCCCAAGCCAAGGTCAGCGGAAAAGCCAGGGGAAGGGTCTGCGCCTGAAGAGGAGCCCTCATTTTCCATGCGTTTAGGCCGCTAAGAAGGCTGCTCGCTTTTTTTGGGTCTGTGACCTTGGGCGATTTCCGCAAAAAAGTGCTGATAGCTTCGCATTTCTGCGCAGGTCAGCTCTGAACTGAGGATGCCAAAGGCGGCACGCACAAAGGGACTGGCCGCTTTTCGCCGCTCAGAAGGCATCGGGCGCGTATCATGGTCCAGGTTTTGGAAATGCTTGATCAGGCTTTGGGCTCTGTGCCGATCCGTATGTCGGCTCAAGACAGCGTTTTGGCCGGCTTTTGCAATGTCTGCCAGGCGGGCGGGATCGCTAAGGGCCTGATTGGCAATGGCAGCAGCCTGCCTTGCGTCGTTGCGGGTATAGGTGGGAAGCATCTCATCGTGGCCTATGAGCTCCAAAAGGCCATTGCCGCAGCGTTCCATCAAGAGAGCCGCACCGCAGGCCATGGCCTCAAAACAGCGGAAATTGACCTCGGAAAAGGCGGTCTGATTGAGCACAATCTTGGCTCTGGAAAAGAGCGGCACAAAGGCCCCGCAATGGATCACAAGGGGCGCCAGAGCGCGAAACGCCTGGAGAAACGGGCCTCGCTGCGGATTGTTTTTGTGACCGATATTGCCCACAAAGGCCACTGGCACGTCCCGCTCAAGGCCCTGGCCAGGGGCAGGGACAAGGCTTGTCTGACAGAAGAGCGGAAACCAAAAGGCCCGAAGACCTTCCTGGGTGAAGAGCGGAACAAAGTCCTTCTGTGCCACGAGGGTGGCATCAAAGCCATGGGCATAGGGGATGTGCCAGGGATTGCAGTAGGTGTCGATGGAATACCAGATGCTTGGTATGGGAAGGTTTTCCGGATCAAGCAGGAGCGGGAGATTGCCCTGATCACAGTAGAAAAGCACATCAGGTTGAAAGCCCAGGCTTTGTACTTTGGCCAGAAGTCTTGCGACATAAAAGGGATGGTCTGTGGTGAGGGAGAGCTTTTGATCCGTACCCACAGTAAAGACGTCCTGCCCAAAGCGTTGCAGGGCTTGGACGAGGAGAGGGGCTCCAATATTCAGAATGCGCATGGTTGAAAGGGCAAACGCTAGGCAAGAGAGCTTGCACGGGGTTAAAGGGAACCTTGATCAGCACAGTATGGCACAAGTTGGGTGAAATCGCTAACACAGATCACGCCTTTTTGCCAGGTGTCGGATTGGCAAAAACGACCTTCGCCTGCTTGTGACTTCTGTCAAACAATACGGCAAAGAGGTTGATTTCCCGCATCACATATGGTATCTCTTTTCATGCTAAATTTCGGTGATTTAAGAAAGCAAAATTCGCTAACGTATGGTCAAGGCTATGTCGTAATCCCTAAGCCTCCTTTGCGGTATGCACAATCGGAAAAAGGGTTTCGTCGATAGTGTCAGAGAGAGCTCAAAGCGACATCGTAAAGGCATGTTGCCATCGATGCTGGTTTGAGACTCGCTTTCAAGGCTTTCGAAAAAATGGTTTTACGAAATCAGGCAAGACTTGCGGCTCTTGGTCGGCCTACGCCTTCCGCCATGGAAAAGGAATGAACGGCGATCGCCAGGCCACGGAGAAGAAAGGCGCGCTCTTGCCTAAGGAAGAGTCTGCAACCCCTGCCGGAAACGGCAGAGTTCGCGCAGGCTGCAGAAGTTCATGGAAAAGCGTAAGAAAAGCAGCGGCACCTGGATCGCTCCCATGAGGATATGGGTTTGCTTGCGTTGTAAGCCGAAAGTTTCTCAAGTTATCCTGTAGAGAGCGATTGGCACCCAGACCCTCTCAAGGGCGACCGCAACAAGACGCAGGTCCTTTGCGGCATGAGCAAGTTCATGACACAAGTCTTGTCCGGCTTCACAGTCCTTGTTCTTTTTTATCTCGCCAACGACTAAGGAGCGAAAATGCGTCTCTTTCTGGCTGAAAAGCCGTCTCTTGCCAGAACCCTGGCCGAGGCCCTGGGGCCCAGCCAAAAAAAGGCCGGCTATCTGCAATGCGGCCAACACGATCTGATCACCTGGTGTTTTGGTCATCTCCTCGAACTCGCGCAGCCCGAGGCCTACAATCCCGCCTGGGGCAATCGCTATGACCGCCATCTGCTGCCCATTGTGCCGGACAAGGTCCGTCTGACGCCGCGCAGCGACGCAGGCGTCTCTGAGCAGCTTACGCTCATCGCCCGTCTCCTCAAAGAGGCGGATCTTGTGGTCAATGCCGGCGACCCGGATCGTGAAGGCCAGCTCCTCGTCGATGAAGTCCTCGAGTATTTGCACTATACCGGTCCAACACAGCGCATTTTTCTGGCCGCTCTGGATCCCCGAAGTGTGGCCAAAGCCTTGGCCAGACTTGAGGACAATCAACGCTATGGCACCTGGCGTGATGCGGCAGCCACAAGGCGCATTGTGGACTGGCTGGCCGGCATCAATATGAGCCGGGCCATGACCATTTTTGGCAATAGCATTGGCCTTTCAGGCGTACTCAGCCTGGGCCGTGTCCAGACGCCAACCCTGCGTCTTGTGGTGGACCGTGATCGGCAGATCGCCCATTTTGTCCCTGTGGACTATGCGCAGCTTGTGGCAAGCCTTGAACATGCCAAAGGCACCTTCAAGGCCATTTTCAAACCCAGCGAGGATCTCCCGGGGCTTGACCCAGACGGGCGTCTGACTGATTTTGCCGTGGCGGCAAAAATCGCAGCCCAGTCCAAGCATCTGCCTGGCACAATCAGCAAACTGGAACGCAAAAATGGCCAGGAATGGGCCAAGCTGCCCTATTCCCTGGCCAGCCTGCAGGTTGATGCCGCCGCCAAATACAGCTTAGGGGCCCAGCAGGTCTTGGATATTGCCCAAAAACTCTATGAGAGCAAACTCACAACCTATCCGCGCACCGACTGTGAATACCTGCCTGAGGAACAATTTGAGGATGCCGCAGAGATCATCCACGCCCTGGCACAGCTTCCCAAACTCGCCGACTGCGCCAAAGGTGCCAATCCCAATCTTCGCTCCAAGGCCTGGAACAGCCAAAAGATCACAGCCCACCACGCCATCATCCCCACAGGCATCAGGCCAAACGCCCTGGCCCCCAACGAAGAACGTCTCTACCTGCTCATTGCCCAGCGCTATCTTCTGCAGTTCTGGCCACCCATGGAATATGAGGCCACCAAACTGCAGGTGACCTTGAGCAATCAAACCCTTTGGGAAGCCCAGGGCAAGGTGATCAAAAAGCCCGGTTGGACCAGCGTGGTGCGCCCGGAAAAAGAAGCTGAACCGCCCCTGCCCAGAGTAGCAAAAGGCGATGCCGTGACCTGTCAGGACATTGAGCTGCAAAACAAGCGGACCACGCCGCCGGCCCACTTCACTGAGGGCACGCTGATTGCCGCCATGAAGAATATCCACCGCTTCGTGGAAGACAAAAAAGCCCGCGCCAAACTCAGGGAGAGCAGCGGACTGGGCACAGAAGCCACACGCGCCGGCATTCTCGAAATTCTCAAAAGCCGCGGCTATGTTCAGAACAAGGGGAAGACTCTGCTCTCCACCCCCAAAGGACAAAACGTCATCGATCTCTGTCCGCATTCCATGAAAGACATTGTCACCACAGCCGTGCTGGAAGATATGCTCTCAGACATTCAAAACGGCAAAATCCCCTCAGACAAGGTCGTCAGCCACTACGCCCAAGGCCTTTCGCCGATGCTGGAGGAGGTTTTCAGCCAGGACCTGAGCCACTTGCCCAAACTCGATTTTACCCCCTGTCCGCTCTGCTCACGGGCTCTGGTGCGAATTCTTGGCAAAAAAAGCCATAAGTACTACTGGCTTTGCCAAAACGACGCCTGCCGGGCCCTCTTCAGTGATGAAGACGGAAAATGTGGCAAACAGCTTGTCAAAGCAGAAATCTCAAGCGAGTTCCACTGCCCGCACTGCGGCAAGCCCCTCGCCAGGCGGATGCGCAAGGACGGCTCAGGCAGCTTTTTCAGCTGCACAGGCTATCCTCAGTGCACCTACACAGCGCCCGATCTCGATGGCAAACCGGGAACGCCTGCGCCCAAAGCGGAAATCTCAGGCGAGTTTCACTGCCCGCGCTGCGGCAAGCCTCTCGCCAGGCGGATGCGCAAAGACGGCTCAGGCAGCTTTTTCAGCTGCACAGGCTACCCTCAGTGCACCTACACAGCACCCGATCTTGATGGCAAACCGGGAACGCCTTCTCTGCGCAGCAAGCCGCCCGTTGAGGGCTCCTTCACCTGTCCGCTCTGCGGCTCCCCACTGGTCTTTGGACATGCCAGACAAAGCGGCAAGCCCTATTGGGCCTGTTTCACAAAAAGTCCCAAGCACGGCAGAAAAGTCAAATTCTTCTCTGTCGCAGCCGACGGCAAGCCGCTTTTTGACTAGGCAAAATCGCAATTCCCCAAAAACAGGATATGACCATGCCAATTTACTACTGCCCTCTCTGCCAGGCGCCGCTCAAACGCCGCAGCCGCAAAAACAATCCCAAAGCCTTTTTTTGGTCCTGCACAGGCTTCCGCCAAGGCTGCCATTTTTGCTGCGACGACTTTCAGGACAGCCCCTTTCTTCTCACCTGTCCCCAATGCGGTCATCTCCTCCACCGCAGAATCTCCAAAAAGACTGGCCGTCCCTATGTGGCCTGCTTCAACAAAAGCCAACACGCAAATCAGCAGGTGCTCTTCTTTCACGACGACGGCACACCCAGCCATCTGGGAGAGGTTAACGATCACCCCAAAGCCAAAGCTGTTTTCAGCTGCCCGGAATGCCATGCTGAACTGCTTTACCGTCGTGTACACAACGGAAAATACGCAGGTCAAAAAAATATTTTCCTCTGTCCCAATACCGAAGGTCACAAGGATGCTCGAACACACTTTTTTGAAGATCAGGATGGAGAACCTCTGCTCTAATTTTTACTAAATTTGATATATAATTTTTAATTGATAGGCCGATCGCTCTTCTGCGCATCATTCTGTAAGCTACGCTTCTCATGGCACACTCTTCAGGAGAATTTTGAAAAGCTCTGTGCTCAGAGAGATCCGTGAAAAGAGGAGACTGTACACGCAATTTTCGCATTTTTAGAAACTGGCTTACACGTCACCTCTTCCAGAAGCGCACATTGCACACTATTGCTACATGTGCCTTTGTAAAAAATCCATAAGTGAAAAATCACAAAGAGCTGACAGACCGAGTGCTTACGGGGCAAGATGTGAGAGCATTTTTGACGGCACGGCTTGAATTTGCTATTTGAAAAAAAGCTATGGAGCGCTTTTTTTGTTGATTGATCAAGCGTTTAAACAAAGGAGGATTCCATGGGACTGATCTCGTTCATCAAAGATGTTGGCGATAAAATCTTCGGCTCAGGCAAAGCCAACGCGGCAGAACTGAAAAAAGATCTGGATTCTCTCGGCTTGGAAACACAAGAGCTGGAAGTGGAAGTGGAAGGCGATCAGGTTGTGCTGAAGGGAACGGCCAAAGACCAAGAAACCTTGGAAAAAGCCATCCTGCAAGTTGGCAACAAAGCTGGCATCGCCTCGGTTAAAACCGATGACGTGACCGTCACAGCCCCTGCCGCTGATTCCACCTACTATGAAGTCAAAAAGGGCGACACACTCTGGAAAATCGCGGAAACACAGTATGGTAAGGGGAAAGGCGCCAAATACACTGTTATTTTCAACGCCAACAAACCCATGCTGAAAGATCCCGATAAAATCTATCCAGGTCAAAAGCTGCGTATTCCACCGCTCAATTAACCGCAAGTTCTCTGCGAATAAAGAAGCCACACCCCCAAGGGGTGTGGCTTCTTTTCAATAGAGTCCCTGTAAGCTGAGAAACCGCTACGGTGATTGAGTCATGACACCTACGCTTGACGAACAGACCGTTGCCCTGTCGTCTGTCTTGTCATTTGGCTAGGAATACGCAAAGCCCAGTAAACCGACAGGAAAAGCGCATTCGGTGACTTGTGAGCAAAAAATCTGAGCAAAAGAAGTGTACGGAAAAACATGGATTTGCCATCTCCAATATAAAATTCTACTTTTTTGAGTAATATTTGACAAACCTATCGTTTTGAAGACTTCTTTTTTTAACATTATTTCTCTTTTTGTTTGTCATTAAATTGAGTCATTCCTAGTTTTCTAATTAACTTCGCAGACTACAATCATTATTGATTTTTACAAATTTTTTTGACCTCATATTTTTTTTATTTGTAAAATTTCATCCTTATACGCCTTATATTTCGGCATTTTGTTGATGCTCGTTCTAGGTATAGAAAATTCTGAAATTGCAATGGCTTCCCAGCTATTGAGAATATAAAAAATTTCAATTATTGATTCTTTGGCTTCATTTGTAGATATTCCGTAATATTCTGCCATTGAAATTATTGTCTTTATACTACAGTTCAATGAGCCCATATCGTCCAATGCTAACGAGTGATTCTTTTTATCGACTGAAATTTCTAAATCAAAAACTGGGGAGAGACGCCAAGCTTTATCTTTATATAAAAAACCATGATTTCGCAAATGATCATCTTTATTTCCTATAAGGACATTAAAAATCATACGCTGCCATAATTCTTTGAGATCACTTTTCGTTGTATTAATTGCAGTAGACTCAATAATTGCTGCAATATCGAGATATGAATAGTTATTTGATTCACCATCACTTGCAACTAAAAAAGTTTTTGCGGACAAAAAAGGCAAACGCTCTCGATTATTCCTATCAAATCTTTCGACTAAAAGAACACTTTTATCTGAAGCAATAGGATAAAGTTTAAAATCAGGAACAGTAATTCCACACTTTTTTGCCAAAGCTAGTGATATTGCCTCCCTTGCTGGATTATCATATACATCGTGAATACTTGAAAATTTAGCTATCCATAATTTATTATTATCTTTAATAGATAATTTCGGCCTTGCCCCACCAAGAGATGATCCATAGTTAACAATTTCAAGAAAATCACTATATGCTATATTATAACCTTTTTGTATTTTGTTAATAATATATTGAAATGTTTTCAAATCCTTGTTTACAGGAACTATTAATGGTCCTTTAGGTAAAAGATTTTTTTTATCATCATAAAAACGAAAAGCACCCATACGATATTCATCAGCTACGGCTAATAAATATTCAGAAGCAAATAATTCATTCCTATTTTCTATCTTATTATAATATCTTTTGACAAGCGCTCTGCCCCAACTATCAGGTGATGCATCAGAAAAGCACCCAAATTCATATTTTTTTGCTCTCTGTACGCCTTTGCATAAAGGAAGTTCTGGATCTATTTGGAATCCATCCTTAAGCCAGCTTTCATTATACTCAAATTCTTGATATTCAATCCCTCTACCCCTTCGAAAAAAAAGCTCTCCTATAATTCTGTCCAAATCAATAGAAACAATTATTTTATCATACATATTTACGTCCACTTTTCTTTAATTCTTTCATTATAAGTCGATTTCCTATTTCATCATATTTATAAGAAATTGATTCAGCTATTTTTTCTAAGACGTTAATGCTATTACAATATGATAAAAATTTTAATAATGATACATTTTTATCAATTTTTTCAATTCTATCAATTTCAGAAATTGTTAAACCAGTTCTATCAGAGATTATTTCTTTTGTTAT
>JAILPJ010000009.1 GCA_024699605.1 Desulfovibrio sp.
TTGAGTGAGCGATCCCGTGCCTCTTACAGTATTCTGTTTTTTGTAACCCACTTTCCTGCCACGCCCGTACCATATCCATCCTTTGTTCAAGGCTACGTCTGACCATAAAAAAACCTCCTGTTTTAGCAGGAGGTTTGCACAAAAAATTCGTCTTTGAAAAGAGGGGGTGGAAAGCTTACAAAAAATTTGGCAGTAATGCCTATTTTTTCGCCACAGTCTGGCTTGTTGAGCAAAGAGAAATATGCTACCATATCCTCATGAACGCAGAGTCTTCCCAAGACCTCTTTTCCATGTGGAGACCCTCCAGTCTGCCCGTGCTCGAACAGGTGTACAACAACAGAATTCCCCTGACCCTGATTCTCTCTCATGGTTTCACCGGGAAATCGCTTGCGGTACAACTCAAGGGCTATATCTGTAAAATTGCCGGCAATGTGGTGCGTTTTGGCATAGAAACACAAAAGACCATACCGACGACAGCTCCCGCCAAAATGGCACAGGGCCAAGTCGTGGCGGATGTCTTTTTCAATATGAGCCTGCAAAAACCCGGGGGCATTATCGAACCCTTAGGCTATAGCGGCGAAGCCAGTATTTTAAACACCACAACCGATGCCGACGGCAAACCAACCGAATTACTGCTGCGTTTTGGTCATGCCTTTAATACAAGACGGATGCGGCGGGATGAGCGCTACGAATGGAAAGAAGATATTCCAGCGACCCTCGGTCTTGACGTACTCAACGGCATTCCCCAGACACGCCTGGAACTCAAGACCATTCTGGGCAACTGCGTCTCCAATAACAAGATCTTTCAATTCTCCATTCTCAACATCTCAGCCGGTGGCGTCTGTATTAAGATTCCTCCGCACGCTACCCAGAGTGCCTCAAGCGCCATCTATTTTTTCCTGCTGTCGCTGTCAACCAACGGGCAAAAAGCTGTGCCCTTCTTCCTGCTTGGCAAGAAACTTGGTCTGCACTACACGCAAAAAGACAAAGAAGCCGATGGCTTCCGCATGCAGTTCACCCATGAGCTTGATTGGGTCAACAGCCAGGCCAAGTTGCAGTGGAAGGATATCGAAAAAACCGGTTCGGCCAATCTCCGCTCCACGCTGGCCTTCCTGATGAGTACGGAAAAATCCAAGGTCTTACCCGCCAAAAAAGCGTGAAGTAATCAGATCTCGTACAGATGCAACGAAGAAAGCCCAGCATTGGCTGGGCTTTCTTCGTTGCTGGCTAAACAATCAGGCAAGTTGCTATTTGTGCAAAAGATCATCCATAAACTTCAGGGCATCCTTCTGCAAGGCCTCAAGTTCAGCCTGGCCTTTGAAGGATTCCGTATAGAGCTTGCAGATAGCTTCCGTCCCCGAAGGACGCACCGCAAACCAGCCGTCCCGACTCTGTACCTTGACCCCGCCAATGGCGGCATGATTGCCCGAAGCGTGTGTTTCCACAGAAACTATGGGGGAACCGGCCAACGTCTTCATGATCACAGAATCCTTGGCCAAAGATTTTAGGAGCTTCTTGGTGGCATTGTCGCAGGGCGCATCCAGACGCTGATAGCAGGGTTCTCCCAGTTCTTCGGTCAGCTTGGTATAGATCTCCCAGGGCGAACGCTCTTCTCTGGCCATCATCTCACAGGCCAAAAGACAGAGTAAGGGACCATCCTTATCCGTGCTCCAGGGGGAGCCGTCAAAGCAGAGGAAGCTTGCGCCGGCACTTTCTTCGCAACCCATGCCGCAGCGCTTTGCCTGCAGGTACGGCACAAACCATTTGAAGCCCACAGGCACTTCAATGACAGGTCTTTTGAGCATAGCTCCCACCCGATCAATGAGGGCTGTCGTCACCAAGGTTTTACCGATGCCGCAGTCTGCCGGCCACTCGTTCCGCGTGCGGAAAAGATACCAGGCCACAGCGGAAAGATAGTGATTGGGATTCATCAAGCCATTCTTGGTGACGATACCATGACGGTCACTATCGGGATCACAGGCAAAAGCCAGATCAAAACGCTCCTTCATGGTCAAAAGACCGCTCATGGCATAAGGCGATGAGCAGTCCATGCGAATCTTGCCGTCCTTGTCGCAGGGCACAAAACGGAAGGTGGGATCCACCTCACGATTGACAATGGTCAGATCAAGGCCATAACGCTCGGCAATATCCTCAAAAAAGGCCAGGCTGGCCCCACCCAGGGGATCCACCCCCAGATGCAGACCGCTGGCTTTGATGCGCTCAATGTCAATGGCCTTGGGTAAATCCCCACAATACTGGGCGATAAAATCGTGTTCTGCCACAAAAGAGGATTTTCTGGCGGCCGTTAAATTTGTGATTTTGACCTTGCGATTGCCGTCTTTGAGATAGGTATTAGCCCGTTCTTCGATCCAAGCCGTCACTTCGGTATCGGCGGGGCCGCCATGCGGAGGATTGTACTTAAAGCCTCCGTCCTGCGGCGGATTGTGTGAAGGGGTGATGACAATACCATCGGCTAAGCCCTGCGTACGACCGGCATTCCAGGAGAGAATTGCGTGGGAAATAGCAGGTGTTGTGGTAAAAGCATTGCCAGCCGCGATCCGCACCTGCACTTCATTGGCCACCAGCACCTCAAGCGCAGAACGAAAGGCCGCCTCTGAAAGCCCGTGTGTGTCTCCTCCCATATAGAGCGGCCCATCGATCTTCTGCTCTCGACGATAATCGCAGACCGCCTGGGTGATGGCATAAACATGTTCTTCATTGAAGGTGTGCAAAAATGAACTGCCACGATGGCCCGAAGTGCCAAAGGAGACGAGCTGCTCGCGATTATCCGTGTCGGGAAATTCCGTATAATAGGCACTGATCAGCTTGGGAAGAGAGACCAGGGTCTCTGGCGCCGGAAGATGGCCGGCATTGCTGTGAACAACCGCCATAAAAACCTCCCTTTGGGGAAAAAACGAAAAGGCCGGAAAGCGCAAAGCTCTCCGGCCTTCATGTCCATATTATTTCTTCAACTGCAGCGTTCTGAAGAAGGTTGAGCCTCCGCGCTTGATCTTCAACGCCAAAGCCCCTCGAGGAATCCCTTGTTCTTTGATGATCTTGGAAAGCGTTGCCACATCACCCACAGCTTGCATATTGGCCTGCAGAATGATGTCACCGGCACGCAGATCCGCATCCTGAGCTGCATGACCGCTCTCCACGGAAGTGATCATCAAGCCTTCACCAGCCGGAACAGAATGCTGTCTGCGTTCATTGCCCGTAATGGGCCTAACCGATAAACCGAGCTGTTCAATCTCGCTCTGACCACCCTGATGGTTTGAGCCCTCAGTGCGCTGCTGTGAAACCGAACGCTCACCCAAGAGCACCTTGACTTCGTGGGTCTGGCCGTTGCGCCACAACAATAAGGTCACTGTGCTGCCAGGGGCCTTGCCGGCGATGGTGCGCAAAAGATCCGAGGTGTCTTCAATGGCCTTGCCATCCACACTCATGATCACATCGCCATCCTGCATACCGGCCTTCTGCGCCGGCTCACCAGGCATGACCTGACCGACCAGGGCTCCCTTGGGCTCTTTGAGTCCCAGAGCCTTGGCCATATCCTCGTCGACTTCCTGGATCTGCACACCAAGCCAGCCACGGCTGACCTTGCGACCCTGACGGATGTCATCAATGATACGGGCGGCCATGGTGCTGGGGATGGCAAAACCAATGCCCTGACCACTGGCAATAATGGCCGTATTGATGCCAACCACACGGCCTTCCATATTCAGAAGGGGGCCACCGCTATTGCCGGGATTAATGGAGGCGTCAGTCTGCAAAAAATTATCAAAGGGACCGCTCTTAATATCACGTCCCTTGGCCGAGAGAATGCCGGCTGTTACCGTATGATCCAGACCAAAGGGATTGCCGATGGCCAGGAGCCATTCACCGACCTTAAGGGCATCGGAATTGCCGAATTCAAGATACGGAAGCGTGCGCGAAGAGGTGATTTTCAATAAAGCCAGATCCGTTTCCTCATCGGCTCCAATCAGCTCAGCCTTGCGGGTCTCCTCGCGGCCCTTGCCATTGTCTAGCGTCACCGTGATGCTGTCGGCATCAGCCACAACGTGATTATTGGTGACAATATAGCCGTCAGCAGAGATCAAAAAGCCCGAGCCCAGCGATTTCTGTGAACGCTGAGGCGCCCGTCTGCGACGCTGCCCCTGCCGATCCTGGCCTTCAAAGCCAAAAAAACGCTCAAAGCCAGGAGGGAGATTGCGGAACATCTCGCCAAAAAAGTCTTCCGGTCCAACGCTCGATGTCTTACGCTCAGTTCCGATATTCACCACAGCGGGACCGCATTTTTCCGCCAAGGCGCTGAAATCCGCCGGTCCAGCCCAGAGATTCCCGGCCAGACACAAGACCAAGAAAGCAAACACACAAGAAAAAAGTCTTTTCATAATCATCCTTCGACAAATTATCCCCAAGCCTGTGTGGAATGAGGGAAAAGAACCTCACTCTGAAGCGCTTTTGCGCACAGGCTTTGGTCACTTGCGCTATTTCTTCTGCAAGGCTTTCTGCAGAGCCTGGCCCAAAACACCCAAAGAGGCTGTTTTTGTGCCAGCGGCAGCGTGTTTTTTCCAGTCACTGTTTTCCGCATTCTTGGCTTCACTCGCCCCTTCAGGCCAAAGACTGATTTTGCGGGCTTCGCTGTCAATGCGCTGCACAACCACTGAAATGGGGTCGCCCTTTTTCAAGGCTTTCAGCTCGGCCTGATTTTTGGCATTTTTCAGGTTCTGCATGGGCAACAAGCCTGTCACAGCCGGAGCCAGATTGACAAAAATGCCGTAGGAACTCTGACTGTCCACACTGCCCTGCACCACAGTGCCAGGCGCAAAACGCTCAGGCACATCCGCCCAGGGATCGCCCTGAGCGTCGCGGATACTTAAGGCAATACGCCGGCTTTCGCCATTGATCTCAAGAATCTTGACGGTCACGGTCTCGCCCGGACTAACCACCTCTTCAGGCTTGTTCACTCTTCTGCCCCAGGCCATCTCGGAAACGTGCACCATGCCCTCAATACCCGGCAAAATCTCTACAAAGGCACCAAAGGGAGCCAGGCGCACGACTTTGCCCTGCACAATCTGACCGGCTTCAAGGCGATCACCCAGACTGTTCCACGGATCCCCTTCAGCCTGTTTGCGTGACAGCGAAATACGGGTCCCTTTTTCCGTCTTGGTAATACCAATGACTTTGGCCCGAACCAGATCGCCCACGCTCACGGCCTCATCGGCTGTGGCCACACGCGACCAGGCCAGTTCGGAAATATGAATAAGCCCCTCAACACTCGGGGCCAACTCCACAAACGCACCAAAGGGCACAAGACGCGAAATCTTGCCCTCAACGGTATCTCCCACTTTGAGATCCGCCAGCACTTTTTCCAGATTCTCTGAGCGCTCACGGTCAATAAGCGCCCTGCGAGAGACAATGATATTGCGACCGTGGTTTTCCACACGCATAATCAAAAACTGCATGGTGCGGCCGGTGATATCGTCGCCCTCGCCCAGGGCCTCCATCTGGCTGCCAGGACAAAAAGCGCGTTTGCCCAGCACATCAACGGTATAGCCCCCTTTACAGGTCCCCTGCACCCGGCCATCCACAGGGATAGCACTCGCGCAGGCATCCTCCAGAGCCGCCAAACCGCTGCCGCTCATGGAGCGTGAAATGTAGACCTCGTGGGAATTCATCTTGACGATCCAGCCTTCAATGCTGTCGCCGACCTTGACGATTTCCTCGCCTTCGGCATTGAGGATGTCCTTACGATCCATAATGCCGTCCACCTTGATCCCCACATCGACAAAGACATTGTCGCCTGAGATGTCGATGACGGTACCAGAGACTTTCTGTCCCGGTGCAAGGCGCACATTGACAGCGCTGTGCTGTTCAAAGAGCGCTGCAAAATCTTCCGTATCTTCCTGAACCACTTGCTGTTCTTCGTTCATCAAAAATTCGGCAATCCCTGTCCAAAGCGAGGGAAAATGCCGCCTCCAATGGTTTTTTGGCCTTTGCCGTTTTGCCCAGGCGAGCCAAACGCTGCCTGGATCTGCTCATTGTCGAAATAAATTACTGCCAAAGACGAGTACACTCCAGGCCATTCGCCCATCATCGTCTTTTGAATGCGTCAAGGCACTTGCGTCGTTGCATTACGCACAGCGCTCGTTGAGCTCTCTTAAAGCAGTTTATCCTACGCCAAAAGTTCGCAAAAGACAATTCATCAGCTCCTGGGCGTGCATGGTTTGCGTTTTGGGGAAAATGCCACACGCATAATACCTGTGCTTTGTGCTCTGCAAAGGGCCTTTATTCCGTCCTTAAGAAAACCCTAGAGCCAGGCTGCGTCGATCTGAGCGCAAGAGTGGCTGTTCTGCAGGCTTAGGCCGGTATTGCCTTGACCGTACGTCCACAAACGCTGCTCAAAGGATTTGCGTTGCATCAGCCTTGTCTTTTAGGGCTACGTGCGTGACGGCTCCTCTGCTCAGCATTGGCTGAGTAGGCTGAGCGGCCTTGACAGAGCGTAAGGGCTGGTCGCTTCTCCAAAAGTGCCTTGACAGCTGGATTTTCGCATACTATATGGCTTAACATCGCAAAAGCGCAGTCTAGAAAGCTATTGGTCGATCAGCCAAGTGTTTTCTGATCTTGCCCCCACTTCACGGCTTCAAAGGCAAACTGCAGAGCGCAAACGTTCGGGAGCAAAACCATGCCCATGCCTTCCAACCCGTTAGAAGATCACGATCTTCAGGCTTATCAGAGTTTTCTGAGGGAACGAGACAACCGTTTTCAGAAAGAATATCAGCGTATTACCGAACACTACGGTTCTCTGGCCGCCTACGCCAACCTGCACCAAGAGTTGGGCATCCATCGCATAGAAAAAGACGGCGAGCCTTACTGGCTCTTACGTGAATATTTGCCGGCTGCGGCCACGGTCTGGCTAACCACAGAACGCTATCACTTTCAGCGCCATGCACGTCAACGCTTTACGCCCAAAGGCAATGGCTACTTTGAGCTTGAACTGCCCGAAGCAGCCTTAACACACGGCATGTATCTTGAACTGCGTGTGGAACCGGCTGGCTATGTGGTGAAAAATGCCGAAGGTGTCCCCACATCGTTAAAACGCGTGCCTGCCTTTGCGACCTGGGTGGAACAGAATGCCGAAATCCCCACGCAGTGGTGTGCTCGCTTGTATCATCCGCAAACTGCCTATCAGTTCCAACATGCCAGACCTAAGACGCCATCGTTTCTGCGCATCTACGAGGCCCATGTGGGCATGGCCCAGGCCGATACCGAACATCAGGGCGAATCCGTGGGCAGCTATCAGGACTTCAGTGACAAGGTTTTGCCCTGGATAGCCCAAAGCGGCTACAATACCGTACAGCTCATGGCCATACCTGAACATCCGCTCTATCGCTCTTTCGGCTATCAGGTTTCCAGCTACTTTGCTCCCTGCTCGCGCTTTGGCACACCCAGTGATTTCCAAAAGCTTGTCGACACAGCCCACGCCCTTGGCCTTCTGGTGATTCTAGACATCACCCACGCCCATGCCTGCGCCAATACCGAACAGGGTCTCTGCCGCTATGACGGTTCCAATTATTTCTTTTCCGAACAAAACAATCAGTGGGGCACGCCGACCTTTGATTTCTCCAAAGAAATGACACGGCGCTTTTTGCTCTCCAATCTGCGCTACTGGCTTGAAGACTACCACGTTGACGGCTTCCGCTTTGATGCTGTGGGCAATATGCTCTACAAGGACTTTGGCCGTGACGACAGTTTTTCGCACACTGGCCGCTGCTTTTACGGCAAGGACGGCAAGCCCCGCACCAACGAAGCCGGGGAGCTCTATCTCTGTCTGGCCAATCGTCTGGTCCACGAGCTCTCGCCCCAGGCTATCACCATTGCCGAAGAATTTTCCGGCATGCCCGGTCTGACCTGCCAGCCCGCGCAGGGCGGTCTCGGCTTTGACGCACGCTTTGCCATGGGTATTCCCGATTACTGGGAAAAATTCATCCAAGAGCCACGCGATCTTGGCAGCATGTGGTATGAAATGAACAATCACCGCGCCTATGATCGCACCATCAGCTACGTCGAATGTCACGATCAGTGCATCAATGGCGACGACGCCATGATCTGGAGAATTCTTGGTGACGATATGTATTCAGCCATGCACGTCACAAGCGAAACCTGGAAAATTTCACGCGGCCTGGCCTTCTACCGGCTGATGCGTCTGATCACGCTGACCACAGCGGACAAAGGCTATCTCAACTTCATGGGCAATGAATTTGGCCACCCCGAATGGCTCGATGCCGAGGATCATGCCCACAGACAGTGGCGCCTGGCCTCAGACCCCTCGCTCAAATATCACGCTCTGCAGCTTTTCGACCAGGCACAAATGGCGCTTGTGGAACAATACGCCCAGGATTTCCAATGTGCCCCTCTCTTCCGTTTTATTCACGAAGATAAAAGGCTTCTGGCCTTTGAACGCGGGCGTCTCCTCATTATCTTCAATTTTCACGAAACCGAACCGGCGAACGATCTCTGCTTTGCGGTCACTCCCGGAAAATACATCGACATCCTTTCATCTGACGAAGTGCGTTTTTCCGGTCATGCCAATCTTGTGGTTCAGGATCCTCCCTTGGAGCACTTCACCAAACCCTGCTTTGATCCCCTGCTTGGCGACATCACGCTCTATCTGCCTCCCATGGTTGCTTTGGTCTTAGCGCGTTGTGACTGACCTGAACACCGTAAGACCAATGACCGAAAAGCCAAAAAGCCTTTCCACGGGGATCATTCTTCTCTTAGCTGCGTCGGCGGGCTTTGCTGTTGGCAATCTTTACTGGGCTCAACCGCTGCTTTCTGCCATAGCCAACAGCTTTGATCTCCCTGCCTCCCAAGGCGGTTTTTTGGTTTCGATAACCCAAATGGGATATGCTCTGGGCCTTTTGCTCTTTGTTCCTCTAGGCGATGTCGTAGAAAGGAGAAAATTACTCTCTCTCGTGATCTTGGCAACAATTGCCGCCCTGTTTGCCTGTGCCTGGGCGCCTTCCTTTTCCATGCTCTCTGCCGCCTTGTTTTGCATGGGTCTTTTCACCATTTCCGGACAAATCATCCTGCCATTGGCCGGTGATCTGGCAAACCCGGCAGAACGCGGACGTATTGTCGGCCTGATCACCTCTGGCATTACCTCGGGCATTCTCTTCTCCCGCCTTGTGAGTGGCCTCATTGCGGACATCTGGGGGTGGCGAAGCATTTATTTCTTAGCCGCGCTGATCAATTTCGTCATGCTGGCTGCCATTGGCTCTCTTTTGCCCAAAATCCCTGCCAAAGAAAACGTCTCCTATCCGACTCTCCTCCTTGGCGTACTGACAAGTGTCAAACGCTATCCCATGATGAGAGGCATTTTGCTCAAACAAGGTCTGGTTTTTGGCATCACCTTCAATCTCTTCTGGACTGCCTTGACCTTTCTCTTGTCAGGCGAACCCTTCTTTTTTAACACCACACAAATTGGCCTGGTCAGCTTGGCAGGACTCACGGGAACACTGGCAGGAGCCAAACTTGGCGCTCTGCAGGACAGAGGCTTGGGCTATGGTAGTCTCACTCTTTTTATCGGCTTGAGCACAGCCAGCATGGCAATCGCCACAGTTTCCCAAAAATCCATTGTCCTGATCGTACTTGTTGCCGCTGTTTTTTCTCTGGCGGTCCAGGGCATTGGGATTCTCTCGCAAACGCAATTGTTTGCCTTGACCGACACAGAACGCAGCCGCTTAAACACGGCCTTTGTCGTGAGCAATTTTCTCTTTTGCGCCATAGGCAGCAGCATGGCCACATTGTTATGGGATATGGGAAAATGGCAGGCGGTGACCATAGGAGGTGTACTTGCTTCCTCGCTGGCACTGCTCATCCATCGTTACGGAACAAAACGAGAAGCAACGTAAGTCTTCCTGCCCGCAAGACGCCGTCAGCCCATGCCATGGTCTTGCTGAAAACCTGAGTTTATCAGCAAATTGAGGTTGAAAATCCCCTAAAGCTAGATTTTAAGCGGCTTTTAGAAGAATAGCATGACCGTAATTTGTCAGTCAGTATGGGTAGACACTCCTGAGCTCTGAAACTCCCCATCAGGCACTTT
>JAILPJ010000002.1 GCA_024699605.1 Desulfovibrio sp.
GGCTGCTTTCAATTTTCAGAAGTGGTGTAACAAGCTTAATCAGCCTCAGACCGCTTAAAAATTTACAAAAAAATTTTTTAATTTAGTACAAATTCTCTAGAGAATTTGTACAGATTTTCTATTTTCAAAATTTCGGCTCTCGCCGCCTCACTTTGGTATTGTATGCAATTTTATATAGCGGCGAGAGGCAAAATAGGGGGTGGCAAATCCCCCTTCGCTTTTCTTGCGACTTTTTCAGGGACGACTAAATATTATCTAACACCATACAAATAACGCAATTAGCTAACCCTATCCAATATTATCTCTTACACAATAGTTTACTCTGAATCAGCAACATAATTACATTCTTTATTAGGACATTTAATAGTTGTACTATTTTTTGACTTTTTTTCTACAAGATAAGGAGAACCACATTTGGGACAAGGTTCAGCTATGGGGCGATCCCATAGGGCAAAAGTACATTGGGGATAAGTGTTACACGAATAAAAAAGTCTTCCCCTTTTACTACGACGTTCCACAAGTTCACCTTTTCCGCATTCAGGACAGGTGACGCCTGTGGGCAAAGGCTGGGTATAGGTACATTTAGGATAAGCAGAACAACCGATAAATTGTCCGCCTGTCCGTGCTTTTTTAATGACCAGATCACTGCCACATTGCGGACATTCCCCTACAGCTTCGGGCTTCAGGCGCTCCACAATCTCTATGGTGCCGTCATCTCGACGACTGAAATCACTGGTGAAATTGCAGTCAGGATAACTGCTGCAAGCTAAAAAAGCACCGGCTTTGCCAAATTTGATGAGCAAATCCTTACCGCAGGCAGGACAGACAAGATTACAGGGCAATCCCTGTTTGACGCTCTTCATATTCTTGGTAGCAGCAGCCAAAGTCGGATTGAAATCTCCAGTAAACTGCCGCATCAGCTCAAGCCAATCTTTGCCTCCCTCAGCAACAGTATCCAAATTTTCTTCCATCTGTGCCGTAAAACCGACATCCATGAGATTGGGAAAATTTTCTACAAGCTGAGAAGACACAATGCGACCGAGATCTGTAGGCAGAAGGTGGCGGTCTTTAAGAATAATGTAATTTCTTTCAATGAGCGTAGAGATAATCGAAGCATACGTTGATGGCCTACCAATGCCGTTTTCTTCTAATTCCTTAACCAGACTGGCTTCAGAATAACGCGCCGGCGGTTGCGTAAATTTCTGCTCCTTGGGCATCTCGCGACAGGTAAGCTGCTCACCGGCCACAAGAGCGGGGATGTTCACATTTTCTTCACTGCTGGTATGTGGCATGGCGGCAAGAAAGCCCGGAAACAAAATATGTTCTCCGTGCGCTCGCCAAAGGGTATCTTCGCACTGCGTAAGAACAATGGTATCTTCGACTATGGCAGATTCCATTTGAGAGGCCACAAATCGCATCCAGATCAGATTGTAGAGATTGTAGTCATCTGAGGCCAAAAGTGGACGCACCTGATCCGGGGTAAGCTTGACATCAACAGGTCTAATGGCTTCATGGGCGTCCTGGGCGGATTGCTTGGCTTTATAGACTCGTTTTTTTTCTGGCAAATACTCTTTGCCAAAACGGCTGACAATCAATTCCCGGCAGCTTTCTTGGGCCTCATCAGCCACCCGAGTAGAGTCTGTTCGCATATAGGTGATCAGCGCAGTAAGCCCTCTGTCACCCAGCTCAATGCCTTCGTAGAGCTTTTGCGCAATGCTCATCGTACGCTTGGAAGAGTAAGAGAAGCGTTGGTTGGCGGCCTGTTGTAACGTGGAAGTGATAAAGGGCGGCTGAGGCTGACGCTTACGCTGTTTTTTTTCAATCTTCTGGACACTAAACGGTTGTTTCTCAAGCCGTGCAGAAAGGGCACAGGCTTCATCCTGACTTGAGATGACGGCCTTTTTGCCCGCGATTTTTTGCAACTGAACGACAAAGGGAGGCGGTGTAGCGCCCTCAAGAAGGGCTTTGAAAACCCAGTATTCTTCACTTTTGAACGCTTCTCTTTCCTTTTCTCGGTCAACGATCAGACGCAATGTCACTGACTGCACACGACCAGCAGAGATGCCTCTTTTAACGGTTTTCCAAAGCAGAGGAGAAATTTTATAGCCCACTAGGCGGTCAAGAATCCGTCGAGCCTGCTGGGCATTGAAAAGGTTTTTATTTAGCTCTCTCGGATGCTCAAGAGCATTTTTCACCGCACGCGATGTGATCTCATTGAACTCGATTCGCTTGATATTCGGACAACAGTCTTGCAGTAGCTGCGCCACGTGCCAAGCTATGGCCTCACCTTCACGGTCAGGGTCAGGAGCAAGGTAAACAGTCTGAGCGTTGGCCGCCGCTTGACGCAAGCTCTTGACAACTTGCTGTTTGTTCTTGACCACCTCATATTGCGGGGCAAAATCATGCTCTTCGTCAACGCCAAGCTTTTGTTTGGGCAGATCACGTACATGCCCTACGCTTGCCTGAACGTCATAGCCGCTTCCCAAAAACTTGCCGATGGTTTTGACCTTGGCCGGTGATTCCACGATAATGAGATCTTTTGCCATGTGCACCTCATGCTGCAGAAAGACAATAAGCTCCACTTCGCTGGCAAGATACGGATTTACTTCGTACAGTCAAGCCTTACCACGAATTTTGGTCTCCCTTTTTCTTTTTGGGAATTTTCTGCCTTCAACTGCTTTTTTCTCACGTTTTGCATCAGCATCTTCAAAGTAGGCAACTATCTCTTATCAAAAGATAGGATCAGACAGGGTCGACAGCATCACTTTTTTCTGATAGCTAAAAACAAATTTTGAGCCAGATAAAATTTTATATTTCTAGAAATCTTATAAAAAATATTTTATGCTTGCGATAGCCATTTTTCCCTAGCGTCAAACTTACGACGAACAATAAATATGAAATATAACTATTTAGACTGTAAAATTTTATTCTTATATATGACTGACACTCCAAAGCAATATTTGAAAGCTAGCTGTTATATAATGGAGTTAAACAACTGGAATAGCACATGAAAAATATAAAGCAAAAATGCCCCATTATCGCCTTTTTTGCTCTCATATTTTGCCTTTGCGCCTGCGTGAAGCATACGCAAGTCAGCGCATCTGATATAGAGTGCCTAAAAAACGGCGACACCCAGATGCAACGTGCCGATGGAGAACGCATCTTTCTCAGCGTACAGGGTTCATCCTCATCGCGACGCTTTCTCGGTACGCTACAGAAGACTTTTGCCGCTCATGGCTTTTCCGTTGCTGCAAAGCCTAGCGCCGCTGACCTGATTATTCAGATCAGCATATGCCATGCTGGTGGCATGACCAGAAACGATGCCAAGCAAGCACTGGAATCCGGCTATGATACAAAAGTGGGAATAACGGGGGATGAAATGGCGGGTCTTGTGGTGGATGCGCTACTTGTCACAAGAACTGTGCCTGAAGCGCGCAATGATACGCAGAGAAAATTAAAAAACATTTCACAGAGAAGGGCTTCTGGATCTAGTACGCTACGACTGGTCTTTCTGACAAAAAAAGGGATCAAAATGAATCCCCTCCATCAGTCCTTTGCCAAAAGCTTGGGAGAGACATTTTGCGAACATCTGAAACAGAAGAGCAAACCCTAAGATTCTGTATGCTGAGCTAAAATGAGCTCAACCTCATCAACACTTAGGCCAGCATTTTTGGCAATTTGTGCGGAACTATAGCCTTTCTTACGGCCATTCAAAATGATTTCTCGAAGGAACTGGGGTGAACGGGTAATGCCTTCGGCCTGTTCCAAAAGGCGTCGCAAAGTCTTGGCACGTTCTTCCAGCTTACCATTGAGCTCTTCAAGCTCAGCCTGTCGCTGGGTAAAAGAATCAACAATTTCCCGTTCAAGCCGCGCATTGGTTTCAATACGTACTAACAGCTTAGCTTGATTGTCCTGCAGCATGTGCATGAGGCCTTCGGACTTTTTGAGCCTACGGTAAAAGAACAGAACTCCAGCTAAGACAAAAAGTTCGAGTACGGATGACGAAAGAATCAAAATGAGCAGCAAGGTTGTGTTCATACCGTTACATTTAAAAAATTGCCCGAATACGGAGAAGTAGAAGTAGTATTCTCCTTTTGTGGACTCTTCCCTCGCTGCCGCCTGCGACTACCAAAGGCGGCCGATTGCTTCTTCTGCTCGTCGTTGGATATTCCCTTTTTTTCTGCCTGATTGCTCTTTTCAATGAGATGTTGTTCTTGCTTGGCTGTTTCCAGAGCGAGAACACGACTCATGGCGGCCTGAGCATGCGGAGCAACTGCTGCAGCATGGGCAAACTGTGTACCTAGACCTGTCTGTGCGTAAAGCACTGCTATGGTTGCATCAACGCTCATGGTCGAACTCCTGTTTGCTCAGAGTTCTAGTGGCCAAGATAACTGTCGAGCAGCACATCCTCCAATTTGCCATGACCCAAGTAGTCGTTCAAAATCCCCACGAGATCACTTTTGATTGCGGCAGCATTGTCTGGATCTAAAAGGTATTCGTAACTCTTACCTCGAAGGTAAAAATACACCGCATCACGCAAAACGAGCATTTTTTGCTCAATCTCACTGTTTATCGTTGGACTTTTGGAAACAGTAGAAAATTTGCAGATCAGAAAATTCGTGGAAGAAAGGCTATTGCCTACAGGAATAATAAAACGCTCAAAATCCATGACGATGTCAGGACTCGTCGGCCCGCCTGGTTTAGAGGGGACAACAATAACATCTGGCTTGGGTTTCTGGGGCGGTGGAGGAGGCGGCGGTGCGGGAGAACCAAAGAAGATAAAACCTATCACACCAGCGACAATCAAAATTGCCCCAAGCGCAATGATAACTATTTTTTTCTTCGGTTTTTTTTCCGGAGCTGCTGGCTCGCTCTCTTTTGCGACTTCTTCCTTTTTTTCTTCCTGCTTTGGCTCCTCTTTGAGAAATGGAGCATCTTCAAGGTCTAGTTCGACCTTTTTTTCTGCAGAATTTTCAGCCGGCAGATTTTGCGAGGCAACTTCAACCTCAGGTATTACCGTAGTCTCTTTTATCTCTGTTCCCTCTCCGCTTGTCTGCGACATGGATCCTTGGCCTCACTCAACCTTAATCTTCTCTTTCGGAAAAACGCTGAGACAGCTCCGTGTGTCTTACGGGAAGATCTTATCAATCTTCTGCTTCAGCGTATCTGCTGTGAAGGGCTTAACGATGTAGTTGGATACTTTGGCCTGAACAGCTTCAATAATATTTTCCTGCTGAGCTTCCGCGGTCACCATCAAAAAAGGAAGATTGCCAAATTGTTCGCTAGCTCTCACCTTGCGTAAAAGATCAATGCCCGGCATTTTTGGCATATTCCAGTCTGACACAATAAAATCAATCTTTTCTCGGTTAAGAATTTCCCAGGCCGTCGTGCCATCATCGGCTTCCACGACATTGGACAGGCCAATCTGACGTAAAATATTACGCACAATACGACGCATGGTAGAAAAATCGTCGACGATGAGTACACGCATATTCGGATTGAAAGGCATTTTCTTGCTCCTTGAAAGAAGGGATGTCTTTGATGCCCGTGAACAGTGTAATGAACCGGCTCTGAGCATCGGGTTACGGGGGACGGTATTTGTCTTCCTATTCTTTTTCGGCGTTTCCTCTGATCGCTTTAGATCAAAGACTTCTGACAACACGTGCCTTGTTGTGTTTCAAAAGGTTCTTCTGACCCAAAACGCGGCTTCAGGAAAACACAAACGAACACGGCGGGATCTGCTCTTACAGGTCCTGGCTTCCGTCACCATATGCGTTGACGAAATCTTTGCGCAGCCTGTTCAGGGCCTGCGCATGCAGCTGAGAAACACGACCTTCAGTGATACCCATGATCTCAGCGGTCTCACGCATATTCATCCCATCTGTATAATATAACGACAATACCAGCTTTTCTCTTGGCGTCAAGCGATCCACCAGAGGAGCAACTCTCTCCACAAGTTCCTTACGCACAGTATCTGTGTAAGGTTCACCACCACCAGAAGGGCTATCGTTTGCCACAGAATTCTCTATGGCATCAAGGGACAGCCAAAGCTGATTTTGCAGGGCTTCTAGACCTTGCCGAACCTCACTGAGCTCCAAACCAGTGGCACGTTGCAGCTCTTCTTCAGAGGGCTGATGACCGGTCTCATGCTCAAGCTTATGGATCGTTTCGTCAAGGATGCGCACGCGTTGTCTCAAGGAACGGGGGAACCAATCGAGTCTTCGCAATTCATCCAGCATGGCTCCGCGGATGCGATTTTCAGCATAGGTTTCAAAACGGATTCCCATCTGAGGACGAAATTTGCCAAGGGCTTCCATCAAACCAAGCGTTCCGGAACTGATCATCTCATTGAGTTCGATATTGCGGGGAAGCCTTGACTTAAGCCGAAGAGCGAGGAAGCGAATTTTTGGCGCATAATGACGCACAATCTCTTCCTGTTCATGCGGAGTAAATTCTTCCCAGATCGTCTGTCCCGATTCAAAGATTTCCCACGGCGGCGACTGTTCGATGCAGGCAGCACTGCTTTTCATTGTCGTATCCTTCTTTGTCTCGCCTCTTCTTCCTCAGCTAATGCCTTTTCAGGTTTCCCTCCTCCTCGGCTGCCCAGCCCGGAGAAGGGTGTTTGCGTAATTCCTCAAATGGGAAGAACGCAATACAGCACCTGCAAAAAGCGTGCAAGTTTAGTGAAAAAGCAATTTCTTCCAGAAGAATTTAATATTCCCATCAAGCATCTCAGGCGCTTGCCAGTTGGCAATTTGCTCAGCCAAGGCCTGAACGCTACGAGCTGCGGGGGAGTCTGGCGCAGCTACACAGAATGGCTTCTGATTGATGACAGACTGGCGCACCATGGTATCGCGGGGCACTATGCCAGCGAGGTCAAGAGAAACGCCTTCAAGAAAATGGTCACAGGCCTGATAAAGGCGGCTGAAGACATTTTTTGCATTTTTGTTGTCCTGCGCCATGTTCACACAGACCTGGAAACGCTCTACTCCGTGATTCATTTTCAAAACTTTGATCAAGGCATACGCATCAGTAAGGGACGTTGGCTCTGGCGTCATAACCACAAGTCGCTCCTGGACGGCCATATTGAAGTAGAGCACGTTGTCGCTAATGCCAGCGCCTGTATCCACAATCAGATAATCGATGTCATCTTCCAGTTCATCAAAGGCTTCCAGCAATTCAAGTTTTTGACCTGTGGAAAGCGTGAGCATTTCACTCATTCCAGAAGACGCCGGAAGGATGGAAAAACCATAGGGGGTGGGGAAGAGGATCTCGCTGAGGCTGACCTCTTCATGAAAGAGGTGGAAGAGATTCTTTTGTGGAGTAAGGCCGAGAACCACGTCGACATTGGCCAAACCCAAGTCTGAATCAATAATGATGACGCGTTTCCCCAGGTTCACGAGACAACAAGCCAAATTTACGGCAAGGTTCGTTTTGCCTACGCCACCTTTGCCCGATGTAACAGAAAAAACCAAAGGCAGACTTCCACTCATCAGTTCTTCGGCGTGGAAACCCCGGGCGAAAGTCCGGGGAGGAAACGCCTCCTCCATTATTTTTCCTGTATTGATAAGAAAAATCATCTGACCGAGTGATCAGACGATAGTGTTTGTAATCGGTCAACACAAGCCCATGCGATGCCTTCGACTGTTTCGCCAGCAGCCTGGATGTTGAAGGACCAATTTTTTCTGATGGCAACCAAACAGGGTATTTCCCTACGGTTTTTTCGAAGCCTCTATCGCTGGGGAAAAGCGAAAAAAATCAACCATCGTCCGCTGATGTGATAGTAGCCGTCCTGAGCAGTATTGACTCCAAAGGCCACATGCGCAGCAATGCAAGGCTCTTTCAAAAGCTCAAAGCGCAGCTTGTTTTATTTCGTCTTTGCCATAGGCGCAAGGAGCAGCCCCATTTTTAGGCAGTATTTGCGCTCCTCACACACGTTGCGTTCTCTCTGCTGATACTGTTCTAGACAGCTTTCGCCGTTTCTCCTCTCGCCTCGTTTGAGATTCGGCATTCGTTTCGTCCTAACCTCCGGATTGTCTCCAGAGTTCGGAACAGGGAAGCCTTCCAAAGTGTGTCATTTACCCGACATGACATGGTCCGTGCGGATTCACCAATCGTAAACCATTTGGCTTTTGCGAGCCTCGTTTTTTAGGGCGAAGCGCTTACCTTTTTCTCTGCGGCGGATTCGTTGCGGCCTCACGGCCGGGGATTTGTCGTTTAAAAACAAGACGCCAGACAAGCGGCTCAGTGGCGGGCGCCAGACTTTCCTGGAGTTCCCCTCCATAAGAAAGGGCGGAAATAGGTATTTTTGCCTCATTGGAAACATTGACAATGGATCCGTAACTGACAGCTTCATCAAGCTTGGTCCACACAAGGCTGGTTGGCAACGATGTGACGTAGCGATGTAAAAATTCCTGAGTCTGAATGGCATCGCAAAACGGTGAGAAAGTGAGGTGAACAGCCAAATCTTTGCTTTCGAGTCCAAGCTCTTCAAGAAATTTATGCAAACTCTGCCCGCGCACAAGTCCAGGGGTGTCAATAAGCAAAAGATCGAGTGCTGCGGCTTTATCAATGATCGTCTGCATTTGCTCTCGATCTGCAGCTTCAAGATAAATCAGGTTGGAAAGCTCTGCCCAATGTCTAAGCAGCAGACGCCCATTGCCCCGAAGACAATCAGTATTAACAAAAGCAAGGCGGAGATTGGCGTTCATCCTCTTCAGATAGAGAGCAAAGCGCAGTGCCGTACTTGTCTTGCCACTACCAAAGGGGCCAGCAAAAAGATGCAGACGCTGGGGCCATTCATCAAGTCCAAAGGTTTTGACGTGCACCATTTCGCAGAGACATTCGAGTACAGAAGAGCCAGGCTGCGCAAGTAATCTTTTGTACAACTCTAAAGAAACAGCATCACAGACACCTTCTCGCTGCAAATATTCCAAGGCAACCCGTTGTCTTGGCGTAAGACGAGACATTTGAATTGCTGGCTTCATCAAAGCAAAGAGTTGCTCTTTGATTTGCATCCAATCACGCTGCCATTCTCCCCAACCGATTCCCGGCTCAACATTCATCTGGGGATTGCCTTGAGGATTCCGTTCAAGGCCAGCGGTGATCTCGTGAAAAATGACTCCGTTTTTGCGATACGTCCTGTTCCCAAGGATAACGGCATCAGGGCCCATTTCTGCTTTGACTTGAGCCAGAACTTCTCCGGAAGAGGAGCCCGTAAATGTTTTTACCTGCATGATCTGGCCTTTCAGTTTTCTTTAGGGAAAAGGTTCACTCTCAAAAACGAAGAACTACCCATAAGCACAAGCAAAAAATGAGCAGCGCAAGGCGTATCAATCAAAAGCGAATCCTAAATATGTTATGTCAAAAAAGACTCTCATGCAATGGTGCTAGGCATGGCGGCATGGCTAATGCCGCAGCAAGAATCGCCCACAAGGTAAGAAAGAAAAAGCGAAAATAAAGACATGGAAAAGGGAGAGGATCCCTGCCTACAAAAGCATTCTGTACTTCGTTTCATCGTCACAAAGCAGAAAGAAAGCAAGTGATAAGTGAGTTGATCAAACAGCCACGACATCGGTCTAAGAAAACGTTTGCAAAGGGCCGAGATTTGAGATAAAAATGAAAAACATTTTTGGGAGAGATGTCCGAGCTGGCCGAAGGAGCTCGCCTGCTAAGCGAGTATACGGGCTTAAACCTGTATCGAGGGTTCAAATCCCTCTCTCTCCGCCAGATTTTCAAATGATTTAAGCTAGTTACGAGGTTTCGTAACTAGCTTTTTTTGTGCCTTTTTTGGCTTAGGACAAGCGTTCAAAAACGCAAAAACGTATACTGCAACGTATACTGCGCACATCGCAGTCTCTTCACTATACCCATGTTTCGCAGGTGAGTCCTTGAACACGTGAGAACTCCCGCAGCTTGTGCGTTACAAGCAAACATTTTCTCGATATGGCTATGGCCGCAATGAGCATCTCTAAGCTCCCAATCAGCTGTCCTCGTCGCTCAAGGTCAGCGCGAATAATGCCGTACGTCTGCGCAGCCATTGTATCGAATGGAACGATTTCAAGCGGCAAGAGGAATGCTTCAAGTACGCGTGTATTGTGATCAGGCGCTGCGCTTTTTTTCACGCCGTATTCAAGCTCAGCGACGGAGACACTTGAGATACCGATATCCCCGGCTCGATATTTCGAGAAGCGTTCCTGAACTCCAGGAGGGTTGTTCTTCATAAGATAGATGCAGATGTTCGTGTCAAGCAAGACAGAAATCATAGCTCTTCACGCTCCTGCAAGGGCGGCTGATTTCGCTCATTCATGAAATCTGGGCTGCACTGGCCTAAGACATCCAACAGGGTATCCCATGGTTCATCATAAGGAAGTAGCACTACGGCTTTCCCTACACGCTTGATAGACACACGGTTGCCGGAAAAACGATATTCCTTAGGAAGCCTTACAGCCTGACTCCGTCCGTTCATAAAAAGACTGGCAGTGTCCATGCTTTCTCCTTGGTATATGCAAAAAATATATACCAAAAGCAGCTGAGTCAAGTGGGTGGAGGAGGAGTGAAAGACTTCAGTTATGCATAAAAAATAAGAATCTTCGGGACTGTTTGTGATTTTTGGCTTGGGACAAGCGTTCAGAAAGGCAAAACCGGATACAGGTCGCATGGGAAGCTCGCAAGGTCTGACTCGTGTGCTCTGTGACACGCAGAAATCAAGGGCGGCACGACAATCATTTTGGCGAGCTTCTTTGGTTTGCGTAACTTGCTGTAACCAAAAGAACTCGCTTGGACAGTCCTGCTTCGTGAATTGAGAAATTGTGAGCGGGAACAACAAAGGTGTCATCATTGGATTCTGTCAATGGACCACCTCAGTCCAGGGGTTATGGCAAGAAACGCGTGTACCTTCAAAATGCTTTATGTTGCGGGTGATTACAGTCAAATGATTGACACTGGCTGTCGCGGCTATGAGGTTGTCGGCTCCACTATTTCCTGTACGGGCGCAAATGCTGCCCCATTCAATGGCAATTTCAGTGGTTACTGGCAGGATACGTTTCCCATAGAAATTGAGTATGGAATCGAGCCACGTAGCGAGCTTTTCGGCAAACACGGGGTCTTTGATTTCCTGCTGACAGATTCCCCGTCGTATTTCACCGATAGTCAAAACCGATAAAAAGAGGTCAGTGTCTTTTTTGCCTCGAAGCCATGACACTACGCCGGGATTTCGCTCTTTCTTTCGCAGTTCGGAGATGAAAACTGTATCCAGAAGGAACATCAGAATTCCACCTCACGAGGCTGCACATCCATGCGGGTGGAGCATTCGTCCTCATCTTCAGGATTTTGCGGCATTGCTAGAAGCAAATCCCTAAAAGAGGTGGGAGCGCCATCACCCTGTTTGAGCAATCGGTCATAGGCTTCAGTTGAGAGGATCACCACGGCTGGCTTTCCTCTCCGAGATACAACTTGGGGAGTGCCAGCACGAGCTGCATTGACGACCTCAGAAAATTTGTTTTTGGCATCCTGTAACGTCCATAGGCTTTGCATGGCTATACCCACCTAGATTTTTTTCTAGGCTAGATAAAAACAAAAAGACAGTCAAGAAGATTGGAGTGCATAACCTATTGTCAAAAAAGAGTTGGAAAGTAGTTGCCCATTCAACCTGCAACCTCACTTTCTGAAAACGACCAAATCATCCTTTGTTTGGTATGCTAATGGTCACGCATTCCATGCGCCAATTGCTTCCACTAGATCTTCTTCCAGCCGCGCAAAAGTTTCGTCAGAAATGTAAGCGGGTACTCCACCGTAAAACACATCTGCAATGCTGCCGGTAATTGCGGCGATCGTATCACTATCGCCACCGAGCGAAACAGCGTTCCTGACTGCATCCTCAAAATTCTCGCTCAAAAGAAAAGCGGTTATTTCTTCCGGAACAGACTTTTGACGGCTTTCAACATTCATATGTCCAGGTCGTATTTCCTCCAAAGTACGTTCAAGATTATATCTGTAGCGAGCCTGGATAAAGCCCTTGATTTCATTCCGGGAGTGGCCGTACCTAACAATAAAAATTGCAGATGCAATGGCATGAGCGCCCTTGATCCCCACTGGGTGGTTATGTGTCAACACCGCGCTGATCTCGGCATACATCTCTACTTCATCGAGGGAATTATAGGCCCAGGCGACAGGGGAAACGCGCGCCGATCAATTCATACCATTGCGGAAGCTGCCATAGATCGCTCTGCACGGTCGTAAAATCCAAGCTCGTTGGATCTCTTTTTGATTAGGAAGAAAAAAAGTCACTACAGTAGACATTTTTGAAAAATCAAGGGCAGAATTTCCCCATTGAGCCAGCGTCTGAGAGGGCTACGACGTTAAGACCCGGGAGAAAATTCCTACTGGAGAAGTAGAGCTCGAACTCGACTTTCGACTAAGCCGAAATATGAAAAGTACCGCATGAGAAGCCGGTTTTCAGACGCCGGATCTTCCGCAGTGTTATTTCTTATAAGTTAATATGTTTCTTTAATATTTGTTATTGTCTCTATCTGCCAAATAAATAGTCACTTATGCGGCGAATTTTTTACCAGCTCGCTCAAAAGTTTTTTGCTAATTTTGAATTTTTTTAATTTTTGTGCTTGACACATATCAGTCTCTCTAGTAGAATGCAGCTAACTAGTTTGTTTTAATGCTCTTTTCTTCTAGGG
>JAILPJ010000027.1 GCA_024699605.1 Desulfovibrio sp.
GTTTCAAGCTTTTTTAGGTGGTCAGGTGAGATTTCAAGATGAATTGGTGTCCTCATGTTCTGTTGCCTCCTAGCTAAGGATGGCAACACACTAGCAGAACAAAGAGCAAAATGTCTAGTCTATTAACGAACGATGTACTAGGTTGCTGTCATGAAACACCAATCTCTCCTTTTGACCTTTTCCCTGGCAGCTTTTCTGACACTTTCGGTGGCCTCGGTCGGCGCCGAAACGGTCTCGTCTTTCGGCATCCAGGGCGAGCTCCTGCCGGAATGGGATGTTCTCACCACAGACAAGACGCTCATTTTCAGGGCTAATACCCAGGATGCCTACATCCGCGTCTGCAAGGCCGACATTGCCTTTGAAAATGACGCCTTCGAGCAACCCGCTCGAGCCTACGCCAAAAAAATGGGCGGGAAAAAGCTGCGCTACGTGGAAGGGAATTTAGAGTTTGAGACCGCCCAGGGCGAGCAAGCGTTCTTGCAACGCTTTGGTCGCACCGTACTTTTTTTTGTGATTCACGGGGAGAGCAACGAGTTCTACCGCGTGCTGGGCAGCATCAAGCCTGATAGACAATAAGGACTCCCCCCCTTCCCTATCCCAGCAACCTACGCAAGCTGCCTTTTTCAGCCACAGAACGGAGGCATAGATGCACGCACGCCCTCTCTTGACGGCACTGTTGGCTACGCTGCTCATACTTGGCCCTGTCTGCGCCCAGGCTCAGTCCAGTGTGCCAGCCCTTGTCCTGGGGCATATGAACCCTGATACCGACAGCATCATTTCCGCCATCGCCGTTGCCCACCTCAACAACAAACGCGGCATCGCCTGTCAGCCCGCGGCACAAGGCCCTCCTTCGCCCGAAACAGCATTCGTCCTCAAACGCTTTGGTTTGACCGCTCCTGAAGTCGTGCACGATGTGGCCGGCAGGAAGCTCTACCTTGTGGACTTTTCAGACCTCGCTCAGGCCCCCAAGGGCATTGGCGAAGCCGAAATCCTGGGCATCGTCGACCATCACAAACTTGGTGATGTGACGACCCCCAATCCGCTGGAAATCTGGACCTGGCCCGTGGGCTGCGCTGGTACTGTAATCAAGTCCATGTACGATTTCTACGGGGTGGAAATCCCCAAGAACATCGCTGGCGGATTGATGTGCGCCATCCTCTCCGACACGGTCATGTTCAAGTCCCCCACTACCACCGAGCAGGACAAAAAGGCCGTCGAGGCCTTGACCAAGATCGCTGACGTGGCCGACTACAAGGCCGTCGGCATAGCCATGTTTACGGCCAAAAGCGCGGTAGAGGGCGTCTCAGCGAAGGATCTCGTTTCCCGCGACTTCAAGAATTTTATCATGAATGGCAAAAAGATCGGCATCGGCCAGATCGAAGTCTTCGACCTGGCCATGCTCGACAAGGTCAAGAATAACCTCTATCAGGAAATCACCCGCCTCAAGGCTGAAGGCCGCCACAGCGTCTTCCTCCTGCTTACCGACATCACCAAAGGTGGATCTGAGCTGCTCTTTGTTTCTGATGATCCCTCTGTGGTGGAAAAGGCCTTCGGCAAGAAGCCCGACGGCAAGTCCGTATGGCTGGATGGTGTCATGAGCCGCAAAAAGCAAGTGGTGCCCAACCTTGAAAAAGCGTTCAAATAGGCCAGGGCCAAACGTCGTTGGGCCGGAGATGGGAAATCTATCTCCGGCTTTTTTCTCTGCCAAGCTCTGCTCTTAAGCGGAGAGGCGAAAGCGTTACTTCTTTTCGGCGTGAAAATCAGGGATCAACGTTTCGGGAGGATTATGAGCCAGTATCGTACTCTGCTTGGAGGGATTTTTGCTATGCTGTTTTTCACCGTAGCTTCTGAGGCCTGCGAAAACCGCGAAATATATTTTGCTGGTGGCTGCTTCTGGGGAGTTGAGGAATATTTTTCTCGCATCAAAGGCGTCGTGGACACAAGCGCAGGCTACGCAAACGGAAGCGGAGAAAACCCCACCTATCAGGAAGTCTGCACAGGCAGGACGGGCCATGCGGAAACGGTACGCGTTCGCTATGACCCGCAGACGATCTCCTTGCGCGCTCTCGCTTCGCAGTTTTTCAAAATCATCGACCCGGTGAGCGTGAACAGGAAGGGCAATGATGTCGGCAGCCAGTACCGTACGGGCATCTATTACACTGATCAGGCAGACAAAGCCGTGCTGAACGCCACCATGGCAGAGGTGCAGAAAACCTACGACAAGCCTCTAGCCGTTGAGCTTGAGCCCCTGAAGAATTTTTTCCCTGCCGAAGAATACCATCAGAAGTATCTGAAAAAGCATCCCAACGGCTACTGCCATATCAACTTTGACAGTCTTTGGGATTTGCCGTCGACGATGAGTGCAAAAGCCCTTGACCCAACTCGCTATAGAAGACCCGATGACGCGACCTTGCGCCGCACCCTCAGTCGCGAAGCCTACGAGGTCACACAAGATGCCGGCACAGAACGAGCCTTCAGCGGAGCGTTCTGGAATACTACGGAAGCCGGCATCTATGTGGATGTGGTTACGGGAGAGCCGCTATTCAGCTCCACAGACAAGTTCGCATCCGGTTGCGGCTGGCCAAGCTTTACCAAGCCAATCGACGCGGCGGTTGTGACAGAACACAGGGACGAAAGCCACGGCATGGTACGGACAGAGCTTCGCAGCCGCGTGGGCAGATCCCATTTGGGCCATGTCTTTGACGATGGCCCAAGCGACAAGGGCGGTCTACGCTACTGCATCAATAGCGCGGCCTTGCGCTTTATTGCCCTGGAAGACATGGACAAGGAAGGCTATGGAGATCTCAAACATCTCGTAAAGTAAAACGCCTCAGTTTGCTGCCATTGTCGTCAAAAAGAGAGGCCGAGGATCAGCTCTGGAAGATCTCGCTTTCTCCAAAATGCGCTCAACACGCTGAGGGGCACTACGAGGACTTTTTGGCTGTCACCACGGCAGACATGCTGGGCACATCCACGGCCTTTTTGATATCGGTAAAACCTACAGCCCTGAGATCTTCGGTCATTTCCGCCATTGTGTAGACTCGCCCGTGCTCTGTTGCCACAAGCATATTCAAGCCGAACAGCGTGCCGTCAACTGGGCTGGTACGCTGTTCGTCCATCACAAAATCGCGAATGGCCAGCATACCGCTTGGATTCAGCGCCTCAAAAATCTTCGCGTAAAGGGCTCGGCATTCCTGGCGCCCCAACTGGTGAATAATGGCGCTCAGCCAGGCAAAATCATAACCCGCAGGTAATGGCCTCTTGGTAAAATCCCCTTCCACAAGACTGACACGGTCCGCGTATTGGGATCCTGAAAAACGTTTTTTGGCCTGTGCGATTCCGGCCGGCAGGTCAAAAATACAGGCAGAGGCCTTTGGCAACTTCTGCAGAAAGGCCAGGGTATAGGTGCCAGAAGCACCACCGATATCGAGAATGCGGACAGTTGGAGCAAGAGCGGCCAGCACCCCCGCTTTTTCCAGCGCAGCCAGAGTCTGGTCCGTCAAACGCAGCGCAATGGCATTCATGGCGCTGATGAAAGACACACTATCTGCCTCTGGCCCAAGGAAACTCTTGGCAGAGCCTTTCATGGGCCGACCAGTCTGTACGGCCCAAACCAGGTGTGACCAAGTGCGCAACATGCAAGCCCTGTGTCGCAGCATGGGGACATAGGAATCCGCTTTGCGGCTGTCCAAAAGCTCCATGAAGTCGTGAGCAACAGCATATCGGGCTTGACTGCCCACACTAGTCTTCCGGAGATAACCAAGAGCCGAAAGCGCATCCAAAAGTGCTTCAAGACCTCTGAGATCGCAGCCGCAGGCCTGGGCAAGCGCCTCAAGGCTGGCACTATTGTCCTGTTGCAGGATGATTGTGCAAAGATCAAGTTCTGCCATAGCGGCGACAACTGAGGCACGCATAAACGCCGCACTGTCTTGTTCAAGAAGCTCGAGAGATGTCATTGTCAAAAACTCTCTTCCCCTCTCGGGTTTTGTCCAGTTAATGGATCATCTGACGAACCAACGACCAAATTTGACTGAAAATTGCCAAGTTCACGACGTCAAGAGCGGGTTCAATCCGCTTGGGGACGCCAATGATTCCAAGGGGTTACGAGTAACTCGTTGCCTTATCAACCCGGGAGATTAGGCCCAGGGTTTAGTTTTGAAAAAGGTCGCATCTGCTGCGGCCTTTTTCTATGCCGTTTTTTCCTCAGCCGCCATCCTGCCGCACAGAGACCTGTTGTCTCCCTACGGCAAACTCACCTCGCATACTGCGCCAGAATCACTCTCACATTTTTCCCTGCGTAAGCCAGACAAGTATAGGATGACACCCATTCCCCTTGTAAATGGGTGTTTTTGGGTGTAGAAATGGAGTATGATCTTCGTTGACTCCCTCCCTATCACCCCTGAAATGCTCCGCCTAGTTGCTGCCATTGATGAATTTAAGGGCGCATGGCGGGCTTTGGGCGTGCTGGCTCCTGAACGTCTTTCTGCGTTGCGACGTGTGGCGACTATTGAAAGCATAGGGTCGTCCAACCGCATTGAGGGCAATCTGTTGTCTAATAGGGATGTCGAACTTCTGCTGGAGAATCTCTCAATCCGAACTTTTGCCACACGTGATGAGCAAGAGGTTGCTGGATATGCTGAAACCATTGAACACGTTTTTCAGTCTTGGGAATACATCACCCTGACGGAAAACCATATCCGTCAACTTCACAGGGATTTGCTGCGGTACAGCAACAAGGATGAACGGCACAGGGGAGAGTACAAAACCTTGCCCAACCATGTTGCGGCCTTTGACGCCAATGGACGGCAAATCGGCATTGTTTTTGAGACGGCCGCCCCTTTTGAAACGCCACACCGCATGGAGGAACTTGTCCGGTGGGTCAATGACGCTCTGGAGAGCAAGAGGTTACACCACTTGCTGGTTATCGGCATTTTTGTTGTGTGCTTCCGTGCCATACACCCGTTTCAGGACGGCAACGGCAGGCTTTCGCGCATTCTGACTGCCTTGCTTCTATTGCGTTGCGGCTATGCCTATACGCCTTACTGCTCACTTGAAAGCATTATTGAGAACAACAAGGAGGCCTACTATCTCGCGTTGCGGCAAACGCAGGGAACGCTCCGCAGTGAGCGGCCCGACTGGCAGCCCTGGTTGCTGTTCTTTTTGCGGGCCTTGCATCAGCAGACGTTGAGGCTGGCGAAAAAAGTAGAACGCGAACACGGTGTTCTGGCGGCCATGCCAGAATTGTCGCTGCGTATCGTGGAGCTGGCTCGTGAACATGGACGTATCACCATGAAAGATGCCGTCACCTTAACCGGGGTCAGTCGCAACACGATCAAAGAACATTTACGCAAACTTGTAGAAACGGGGCAGCTCATATTGCGCGGCAAAGGACGAGGGGCGTGGTATGGCCCAGGGAGATAATGCAAAAAGAAGGGAAACAGACTCGGTGGTCTGCAATCTGTCAAAGAGCCGCAGATGGTGTCGACATGAAAAATGAAGCCATACGAAGCTCTGGTTCACATTATGATTGAAAATTCCCCAGCATCGCGGCTTGAAAAGCTGGAAATCGCCGGCAACGAATTCGGCCCGAGCTACCATATCCACACCACGCCGAAAGAAAACCGGTTCCTGCTCTACCATGAAGGCCCGTCGCACAGAGCCGAGATTCTGCCATCCCCGTCCCAGAGGACTCCCTTTCGTCGCCCGCATATCCTCCTCAAGGCCAGTATATTGCTCTGGAGATAAAGTGATGGCATGCCATTTTCTACGAAATTGAATTTTTTTCTGCAAAATTCTGAAAACTTCATCTCATATATCCATTTTTATTGATATATGACCATAAAAATAAATGTTTGTTAATGATTTTTGTATTCAGATTCTAGAGCTACGGCCAACCGCCCCTTGTAGGTTTCAAGACGGTCAGAAACCATGCGGATTGTCACTGCTGAGTCCACATTATGTCCTTTTTGCAAGGCATGAACCTTTAAGAGCACCATATATTATTACGATTCGTGTATTTTCACTACACATTCTTTTTTCCAAAAAGATATCCCATACAATTTAATTGATGTTATTTGCGGCGGCATACCTTTTACATAGTTTTTGGCTTGAATCTGTGCTAATGCTTCATCAGCACGAGCATCTAATTTTGAGTAATCGTCGGCATACTTTGTTTCGATTATGACTCCTCTTTTGTAAAAGCTATCTATTATACAGATATCTGATCGACCGATTCCACTTTCACGATTAGATAAAATCTGTAAACCTGCTCCCTTAAAAATTCCAGCCAGAAAAGCGTAATAGAAATTTTCGCTGGAGTCATGATAACTGATCGTCTCATAGAGCATGCGAGTAAGGTTCTTCTGCAAGCTTTCAGTATCTCCACTCCACACTGCCTCTACGAAACTGTCCAAATTCTTTTTCCGAACCGTTTCGTCAAACAAGGCTCGTATTTCTTTCGTGAAGATTTTCCGTATCTCTTTATTGGGAATAACGAGAAAGGTTATGTTATCCTCAGGCTTTCTGCCCCAAGCGGCCAGCTGATCAGCTGAGGCCTTCGTCAGATAGCCAGTCAGATACAGGAGACTCCAAAGATTGTCTTCTGATGTGTGAAGAGTATCATAGGTCAACGTCTCGACAATTTCCACCTCGACATAGCCACCAGCGAGCAGTGTCTCGATTTTATCTGTAATATTGATATCAGTCCTGGCGATGAAACTTTTTATAATAGCATTACTGCTTGTATTCGACCAATAACATTTTGGAAGAGCATCAACATCTGAATGCAAGTCATCTACATATTGTAATATATCCCACGGGCAATATATTTCTGTATCTTTGCCGAAGCGATATCCGTCATACCATTCTTGCATCAATAGCTTTTTATCTAAAAACCCTGACGCAGCGAGTAAGTCATTAACCTCAAAAGGCGTGAATCCAAATGTTTCTGAATAATCGATATCATCTATGCCATAACATTTAAAATTATTTAGGCCAGTAAAAATACTCTCTCTTGCAATACGTAGACAACCAGTCAAAATGGCAAATTTTAGATATCGATTTGTTTTAAGAGCATTACCAAATAAATTTCTTAGAAAAGAAACAATCTTTTCATAATAGCCATTGCGCTCAGCACAGGCTATCGGCACATCGTATTCATCGATTAGTATTATAGATTGCTTTCCCCAATGCTCATACATTGCTTACGATAATATCAATAAGAATTTTTCTAAATCAATACGATCTGTTTCTCGTCGCTTATAGCGCTTAAGCAATTCTTGAGTATCTGTATCAACGCGAGGACTATCAATAAGATATGCATATTCTTTACAGAGTGAACTCGCAAGATAGCTGAAGGAAGATAACGATGACTCAAAATCATCGGCTTCTAACAGCTTCAATGTCAAAAAAATTACCGGCCATTTGTTCATCCACGCTTTACAAAGTGTCGTATTGCGAGATACGGCAAGCCCGTCAAAAAGCTGTTTTGAATGCTGCGTGATATCGAAGAACGTCTGAAGGGTTGTCAGAAAGAGTGTCTTGCCAAAACGACGTGGGCGCGTCATCAGGGAAACTTTCGGAAAAGAAACGAGGAATTCTTCAAGAAAACTGGTCTTATCGACATAATAGCCACCAGACTCACGTAATTCACAAAAGAACTCGTCACCGATTATTATCTTCGTCTTCGCCATGATCTTTGCACCCATCGCTGCGAATATTCCACGGAATGCCAATGCGGCATTTGAGTGACCATTATTCCACGTTTAGGCTTTTAAAGGGAAAAAAAGGTGGTCTACCTGCTCAGAGAATGTCCACCTTGGCCTGGGCTGCCATTGAATTAAGACCCGTTGCATTGCCGTTGTTGTGCGTTGTCATGGCGCCCTGGGAGACGGCGGGCTTACCTTCGAGAGTCACCTTAGAAGAGCCTCGAATAAATCCCCCCTTACCGATGAACTTGCCTGAGACGACCCCTCCATTAACGCCTGCCTCGTCTCCGTTTGAGACGGTGGTTTCCGATTTAACGTGCAGAGCGGCCGAGCCGTCGATGAAAACCTTGGAACAGGCTTTCGAAGGCAGAACCATGCTGCACTGAAAGACATTCACGTATGGCACGGGAACAGTCCCACTCGGCGACGGAGTATTGCAGACATCTGGAACGGTAGAGGTACACACGCCCCCCTTGCGCGTCAAAGCAAACATAGTTTCTACCCCAATTTGATGTGCCGGGCATCCAAATCGATCTGCTCCTTGGCACGCACATCGGCATTTTCCGCCCGAAGACGATAGCTCGTATCAATCGTTTCCCTGACCCGTCCCGAGTGGCGCTCGGAAAGCTGCTCCACGTGCTCGGAGAGGGAGCCGATGCGCGAGTTGCGACGCAGGAGATGTTCGGAAAGCGTACCCGCAAGGGTGCGCACAAAAGCAAAGCCTTGCAGCAGTACCCGGCCTCCAAGGGAGAGCAGCCGAGAAGAGATAGTCACGTGGCCCGCGGCCATGGAGAGCTCACTGCCGCTCAGAGAAAGCGTTTCCGCGTTCAGTGAGGTCTTTTCCGTCTGAACGCTCAGTTCCCGGCAACTGAGGCTCGATGCATCGGGAAGACGCAGAGAAGCTTGGGCATGCTCCCGTACGAGCACACTCACAACCCAGGCCCTGCCGCTGCCGGTCAAGGCCAGAAGCACTGTATCCCCGGGCTCAGGCAGAAGAAGGCAGCCTGCTGCCCTGACGGCCTTAACCAGTCCCGCAGGCCCTACCGTCAGCACCATATCTCCCTCGACATGCTGCACCCGGGCCTCGTTGAGAGAGCCCTCCGCAGCAAATACTTTTTCAGCGAAGCCCATGGTCACCTCCATTGGTACAGACCTGCGCCTGAAATTTTTCCGCTCTCAGCCGAGCAGCATCGGTTCTTCTGATCCCTGTCAGATCTGCCTCCTTGGTCGAGGCCAGATCCAAATCCGCCCCATGGCAGTTCGCAAGGGAGAGTTTGGCCCGGTCAAAACGGGCATGCTCAAGAAGCGCATGGGAGAGATCCGCCATCGAAAGATCCGCCCCTTCCAAATCGCAGGCTCTGAGGTCTGCGCGGGCAAAGGAGGCCTTGGTCAGCGTAACTCCCGTTAAGTGTGCATTTTTGAGGATGCTGCCGTCAAAATGACTCAGATCGAGAAGAGAGCCTGTAAAATTGGCGTTCGTCAGGTCGGAGCCGCTGAACGCCGCAAGCGAGCAGATGGAGTTCAGGAAGGTGGCTCCGGCGTAATCGCCCTGAGTTGCGGCAAGAAGGGTTAGGTCGCAGCCCTCAAAAACCATGTTCCGACCCCGGCAGTTCTGCAGGACGAGCTCCTGGGCCTGGACATGGAGACAGTGCACCCCGGTAAAATCGCAGTCAAGGCACTGCATCTGGGAAAGATTGCCATGATGGAAGGACGGAACAGAAGCCAGACCGATCAGCGTAGCCTGATGCAAGCAAGCCGAGACAGTGGGCATGTCTTCAAAGACCGTGTGCTCGAACAGCGCGCGTTCAAGATCCGCACCATCAAGAAAGACATGCACGCACCGTGTGCGAACAAAGGAGGTCTGTCTGAGATTTGCATCTTTGAAGGATGTCTCACGGCAGAAGGCCTCGTCAAAAAGAGCATCGGTGAGTTTTGCCCCGGCAAAGGAGCAGTCTTGAATCGACGCCCCTGTAAAATCGCAGCCCGTCAGATCAGAACCTGAGAAATCGCACTTCTCAAGGGTAAAACCGGCAAAAGAAAGACCTGTGAGCGTTCTGCCCGCAAGATTTTGCCCCGAAATCAGCCGGGAGCTCGAATCTGCAGACTTTCGAAAATCCTCTCCGTCCGCTGTCCCTTTCTTGTCTTCAGGGACTTCTGTCTGCGCAGAAACTCCTCCAGCCATATCTGGGCGAGGCCTTGGAGTAGCATCGGTTCCTGGCCGTTCAAATGGGTGATGTTCCTGCATGCACGTCTTCTCTCTTTATTCAGGGGATCGCCAAAGAGATCCGTCTGCCTGGAAAACGCCGCCCACTTTCAACGTTTTGTGCGGGCCGCGAGGATGGTATTGCTGATGTCCGCCCCGTCAAAAATCGTGGCGACATTGGTTCTGGCCAACGCCAGGTCAACTCCGTACAGACTTGCCCTGGCAAAACTTACGCCTTCAAGGCCAGCCTCCCTCAGGGACGCTTCGAAAAGATTGACTCCACGCAAATCGGCTCCCTCAAGCTGACTTCGTGAAAAATCCGCCTCGCGCAGGTCGGAACCGGTCCAAACGCTATGCCGGAAGCTGCTGTCACTGAAGGTTGCGCCGACAGCCTGAACGCCAACGAAAAGCCCGAGATCTCCCGCCACCTGCGTCCACACCGCTCCCTCAAGGACAGCCCTGGAAAAATTCGCAGAGCAGACATTTGTCCCATAGCAAAAACTTGCCCGGGCAAGCCGGGCTTGCCGAAAGTCCGCGCCTTCAAGCTGACAGCCGTGCACGTCAGCCCCCGAAAAGTCTGCGCCCGCAAAGCAGGCTTTGGCAAAAACCGCCTCCTCGAAGCGTGTCTCGACAAAGAAGGCTTCCCGCGCCACAAGGTCCTTGCCTTTTGTCTGACGAAGACTTGCTCTGGAAAAATCAGCTTTCTCAAGCACGGCCTGATCGAACAGGGCTTCTGAAAAATCAGCGTCTTGTGCCGAAAGTGCCCTAAGATCGGCCCCCACAAAGACCGCTCCGGTGCAGTCTGCCTCCGTGAGACAGGCTCCCAAGAGCTTTGCCCCGCTCAGATCCGCCCCTGCGAAGGATGCCTGTGCGCAGTCGGCATCAGCCAAAATGGCTCCAGAGAGTTTGCAACCGTCAAAACGCGCCTGCCTCAGTTTCACTACAGAAAATTTCGTCATACTGAGATCCAGGCCCGAGAAGTCAAAGCCTTCTAGATCAAAACCTGAAAAATCACGGCCAGCCAACGATTCTCCCCGGGCAAGCAGCGCGATCACAAGCTCGCGGCCAGAAAGCGCATCCTGCGCCTCACAGGCTCCGTTTGCCGGCGTTTTGGCTGCCATGGCTTTCGCTGCCGCTGCGGGCGTCTCAGTGTGGGGCAAGGTGTCCTTGGCCTGCATTGTTACAGATTCGGCCTGGCTAGCCTGCACCTGCGGGTAGGGAATGTTTGCCAGGGCAAAGGCCTCCTTTGCCGTCATAGGTGGCGCAACGGACCCTTTGGGAAAGCCTGCGGCCTCCTCAAGGCTAGCCGTAAAGGCTCGCAGGGCCTCAGGTTCATCGGGAAGGTCACTTTCCAGCAGTGCCAGAAAAGACTGCGTCTTTTCTCTCGACATCTCAAATTCTTCCAGTATTTCTGCGGGGTTTTGCTTGGGAAGTTTTGCCACGGCTTCTGCCCCGCCGGGTCCGTTGAGCAGCAAGCTGCTGCGAAGGCCATCCAGTAAGCCTTGGGGAGGGTGCATGAGCCCCTGGTACGATGCCAGATAGGCCTCAACCTGACGCTGCCACTCGGCCGCATTGCGGCTCAAGGCTGGGTCGGGCAAAGGCAGATCAAGGGCCGCCTGGACATTCTTGCATTCGGCCTCGCTCAGGCCGATCTTTTTTAAGACAGAAGAAAGTTCAGGAGCCTTGTAGTCTTGAGCCTTCGCCTCAAGCGCCGTCAAATGTTCGGCCAAATGGTCAAGGTGTTTCTGCGTCTCGGCGACCTGGGCGGGGGTAAGCTTCGGAAAGCCCGCCTCGGCAAGACCTGCGTTCATTTCCTCAAGAGAATCCGAAAGCTCCTTGGAGAAAAGGCTCTGATAGGGCGTGGGAGCGACAAACGGAGCTTTTGGCGCAGCCGTCAGATTCGGCAGGTCTTCTGGCATGGAGGGTGCGGCAGAAGGAGCCTCAGGCTCAGGGACCCCAAAAGCCTTCTCGGCCGCGACATCGTCCGCATTGGGCTTTTTGCTCTCGAGGGGTGCGTCAAAAGGCTTCTCTTCAGGCTTCTTTTCCTCGTCCTTTTCAGGCTCTGAGGCAGGTTCTGCAGGCAGAAGGGTTACGCTTAGGGCCGTAATGCCTGCTCCCGCCTCATCGTCACAGGCGACCATGGCACGCCAGAAGATGATGCCGAGCAGCTGGTTCGGGAAGAAGAAAACCGTGTCAGGGGAGACGTCGTGTTCGTGCACCCCGTCTTCGCGTTCCACAAGAAGCTGCAGGCTTTTGCCGGGCAAGTGCCCGCTGATGCAGGCAAGCTCGGGATGCAGACCTCTGAACTCAAAGGTCTCATCCCCCCGCAGTCCTTCCGGCAGGCGCTGGCAAGGCTGGGCGAGATTGAAGAAGGCGCGGCTCATGTCAGCCGGCGGCATGGGCCAGTCTTTTTCCAGCCAGGCCTTGTCACAGGTTCCGAGATATTTTGTTCGGCACGGCCAGTCCCCTCTGGGCCCGGGGCAGGCCGGCGTCCCGAAGGGGCTGTCCGCATCGGAAATATTCGCCCGCCGCAGCTGATTTTGCGGCAGACCGTCTGGGTTTTCCTCTTTGCCGGCCCAGGTTTTTTTCCAGGAAAGCGGCATGGCGAAAAAAGGGGCTTCATCGTACACCAGCAACTTGCGCACATGCGTCCCGAAGCGCATCTCAACCACAAGTTTGGTCACAGATGAACCAAACGGCGCGCAGGCGAAGCCCGCAACGAGCCACTCCGCCTCTTCCTTGGGCTGACCTAAGTCCATCACTTGACCCGGCTCAAGACAGTTCATGGCTGCAGCCCAGACCACCTCTGAAGGAACAGGCTTTGAACTTCGCAGATCAAAGCCCAGGCCAAAGGTACAGGCCTGGTACAGATGCCCCTGCCACCATGCTGCCTGAGCCGTAAAGCTCAGAAGATCGTCAATACCGTCAGTATTCATGGATTCCTACAGGCCCGTCATAAGCTTGGCCGCAAGCAGCGTATCGGCGGCAGACTGCTTCACGGAGAGGGCAGTGCTTTCCGCGTCATTTACCTGAACGTCACTTTCGGCTTGAGCTTGCTCTTTTTTCTCCAGAGCTAAAATCCTCTCCTCCTGCGCTTTCAGTTTCGAGTCAATGACGCTGGCCGCACTTTTGATCGTGCTTTGAATGGCGCTTGCGGCGCCGCCCATGATCTTAATGGCGCCCGAGTTGATATTCAGGTTCGACGCCGTGATGTTCGATTGTGATATTTCTATACCGCCTATGCGCGTTTTCTTTTCCGGAGCTATAACCACATTGTCCGAGAGGTCGAACGTCGCCCCCTTGCTGCTCTCTATGCCGAACGTTCCGTCTTTCGCCAGTTTCAGGGTCGAACCACTCACCTTGACCACAAAGGTATCATCGTTGAGCAGGGAAACTTTGGTGTCAGTACCCCGGCTCAGACTGATCTCTCCGTCGTTCATCTGGATCAGCGTTTGCTTGTCAGCGCTTGCGCAGCTCATGGTGATCAGCCCCTGATCATTTTTGCATTGCACAGAGCAGGTATTGCTGTACAGGCTTAGAACGGCATCATTGTCCGGCGTCGAGAGCCACTGCTGAATGGATTGGCGGTGGGCCTTTCCCGTTTTCTCCAGAAGGCGATCCACATCATGGTGCTCGATGTCCGTACGCAGGGAAATGAATTTCTTGTTCTGAGTAGGCACAACAATATCATCAGGCAGCTTCCAACTTTTGATCTTCAGCTTGTCGAAATAGTCCTCATCTTTGATTCCCCAGCTCGTGGCGTCCTCAAGGGTCGACTTGGTGTCCAGGAAGATTCCTTTCTGCGAATGCAGGGAAGTCGTTTCCTTGGCATTCAGGTTAATATTGCGGTCAGGAGAGCAGAGGCCGACGCCACCGTGATCCTTACCTTGCCCGCTCAACACCTTGAACTGCAGGATGATGGCCGTGATTTCCGGCAGCATATCCTGGGTCGTGGAGACCACGGCACGCCGTATGGCTTCGGATTTGGTATACTTGTAATAGGAAGCGCTCTGGTCATTGTAGAGCACGTCATAGTCCTTGTTCAGGGCATTCAGCTGGGCCTGAAGCTTTTTGACGGTTGCCGCGTCGCCGTCGGCCGTGGCCTTGGCTATACCAAGGGTCAGCTGCTTGGTCGCCTTGGTATACATTTGCTTGCGTTCGTCATCGTCCTTTGGCTTGCTCTGGTCACCCGTCACGTCCTGAAGATCTTTGTCCATCGCCTCTTGAGCTTTGGACTCGCTGGCGGCATCCACCTCTTTGATCGAGTCCACAGTTTCAGCAGTAAACTGGGCAATGCGACCCGCAATCCAGGTCAGGATCAGCCCCAGTGTCTTGCCCCAGCCAGGCCAAACCTGCAACGTCTGGACAGATGTTCCCTTCGAGCCCACAAGAGCCGCTCCGTACTGATTGCTCGGGGCATTCCAGCTCCTGACCGTACCTATGATATTCAGCAGGCCCAGGCCAGCGGTTTTGACGATGTCACTCCCCCACTTACTCTTTTCGGCATTCTTCAAATTCTCATCCTTACTTGCCTTGGCGGAAAGGGAATCAAAGATACCTCCCAGACTGTTCTGCAAGGCCGTAACGGCAGCTATGATCCAGGAATAGGCATCCTGTGCGGCTATGCTCTGGACCTTGCAGCCAGTCACAAGCGACTTGCCAAGATTGGCCACTTCCGTTCCCAAGACAGAACTTATGGCAATCTTCAGGTCCGAATGCTCGGTCGTGGCACCAAGTGAGCCCGCGTTCATGGTCAGTCCGAGCCCTGAGGGAGTCTGGAGGGAGATGCCCTGATGCGTATCGGAATCATTGATCGTGATCTGGTTGCCGCCCGGGGTTCTGATGCCCGAAAGATTGGCGTTGCTCTGCCCGGTCAGGGCGGCTGTCTCGCCGTTGGGCAGGGAACCCGTAATCACGGGTCGGTCCGGATTGCCGTCCAGAAAGGCCACCGTCACCTCGGCCCCTGGCAGAAGCGGAAAGCTCATGCCGTTGTCGCGTCCGACCTGGGGCTGGGACATGCGAACCCAACAGGAGGCATTGCCCTGGGAACGCCCCGAGATATCAAAGGGGAAAACGAGCTTGTAGCGGCCGTATGCGTCGAGTTCGGGCCTGGCACCCGAGCCTGCTCCGTCCACAAAAGCTCTGATCAGGCCAGCGATTTTTGCCCTTGGCGCCGTGCGCGCAGGCCTGTAGGTACAGTCGGCCGGGATGCAGGTGAAGGAATTGCGGTAAAAAAGATGGTCATCAAGGCCTTCAAGAGAGATGTTCAGGCCGAGACTAATGAAAGACTCCTGCGAACCCTCGTGGACGACCTCGGTCACCAGATAGTCTCGATTGAAGGATTCCGCATAGTGAGAGTCAAGCGTAAAGGAATAACCGGGTCTGAGCACAGGGACTGCGCTCACCCCTGAAAAGATGCGGCTGCGACAGATCAACTCCTCGGCCCGGATTTTGGCGATACGATCGGCCTCCTGATCGCTTTCGACAGCCTCATTGGTCAAATAGACATCGCCCGTGCCGTCCGCCGAAACGTCGGCCATGCCCACAACGGGCCTTGTCGGTTTCTTCCAGTCGTAGCTGCGCACGACAACACGCCTTGGAAGTGCGCTCTGCACAAGGGTAAAGCTGGTCACGACTTCTTCGCGGTGTGTTCCTTCAAGCCCTGAAGTCGGCGAATACCTTAGGGTTTCGCCAACCGTATCGTGGGACTGCGGAGAATCGGCGAAGATGATCTTGTCGCCGTCAGCGGCGAAATACAGATAGATACCCTGCTCCTCCATGCGCCAGAGCAAGTAGTCGCAGATACTCTCATTGAACTGCATGGAAAATTCCGGCGTGGGATAGTCCGTATGGGTGAAGCGAAACTCATGGGGAAGACTGAAGAACTGCTGCCCCGTGAGGAGTTCTTCCGCAGCTTCCCTGACCGTCTTGTTCAAAAAGATCTTGCTCTGCACGATCTGCGATAGCTTCCAGAAAGCTGGCCTGAGCTCAACGGTATAAAAGGTGTAGCCGTGGAAGAAGCCGACCTGTCTGAAGCCTGTGGGGAAACCGTGGAAGACGGCATCGGTATGGTCCTTTCTGTGAATGACAAAGCAGGCAGGCTGAGAAAGAAGCGTCTGGCCGTCAATGGCTCTGTTTGGACTGACCATATCAATGGTGAAGCTGAAAAGACGGTTCAGCCCCTCGGTTCCGCGGAAACGTAGCACATGAAAAGCTTCATCTGGCAGCGCCTCAGAGCGGAAGCGAAACAGTTCGGAAGTATCTCTTTCAGGCATGGCTTACTCCTCTGGCTTCCAGATAATTTCCTGTGCAGATGCTGCCGGAACAAATGCCTCTCGCCAGAATGAGAGAGGACATTCCGTTATTTGCAGCGGAGCATGAGTCTTGCGATGAACATCCGTGCGGGAAGAAAATTGAAGCTGATGAAGGTTGCCTGTTGCTTGTCTGATGGACCTGCAGACGTCATGTTCTGCAAGGCATGCTAACAAAAAATGGAATTTTTGCCAAAAAAACAAAGGCTTGCCTCACGAATCCATGAGAGTATCTTCTCCTCATGTCAACATCTCTTTTGCTCCTCATTCTCGCCACCGCCCTTCTACACGCCACATGGAATCTGATCATCAAGAGCGGTGACAATAAGCTTTTTGAAACAGGTCTTTTGACCGCAGGCGGTTTTTTCCTTTGCCTGTGCTTGCTGCCCTTCCTGCCTCTGCCCCGGCCTGAAGCCTGGCCCTATCTGGCCATCTCCTGCCTCTGCCACACCGTCTATTACATCTATCTGGCCGGAACCTATGAAAAAGTCGACCTCTGCCTGGGCTACACCGTCATGCGTGGAACGGCCCCACTCCTCACGTCGCTTTTTCTGCTCCTTTTGGGAAACAGCCTCTCACTCCCTGCCTTTGGTGGCGTCCTTGTTCTCTGCTCGGGCATTTTCTGCCTTGCCTGTGACGCTCTGCGTGGCGGCTCCGGAGCACGAGGTATTCAATATTCCCTGATCACAGCGGTTCTCATTGCCGGCTATACGCTGCTTGACGGTCTTGGTGCCCGACAAAGCGGCGATGGCGCCTCCTACGCCTGCTGGCTCTTTGTGCTCAAGATGGTTCCGCTGACCACCTACATCCTGCTGCGCTACAAACGGAGCTATTGGCAGTACGCACGCAAACGCCCTCTGCCTGGGCTTCTGGGGGGTGTGGCCTGCGTCATTTCCTATGGCATCGCCATCTGGGCCATGACCAAAGCCCCCATTCCCGTAGTAGCCGCCCTGCGTGAAACCTCAGTCATCTTTGGGATGTTGCTTTCAATCCTGATTCTCCATGAGAAGTTGACTGTGTTGCGTGTTGTGGCCGTTTTGCTCGTTGCCGCTGGCGCAGCGATACTCAAGTTGGCCTAAGCCGCAAAAAAAGGGAGAAGTGTCCCATTCAGACTCTTCTCCCCAAAAAGCTTTCGCCAACGTGCCATCTTCCCCTGCCGGCTTAACGCTGATGACCGTCTAGCTTCTCTCCATTCCTATCGTTGCAAACTTCCATGATCAACGGTGCAAGACGCTTGGCTTTAGTCAAAATGCTACCAAGGCCATGCACCGTAACGAACGCTTTGCAGCGCACTTCCTCCTGCTCTTCTTTAGTCAGCCACTGACCAGTTCCTCCCGTTTTTGCTATCAGCCGTTTTCGCACCTCTGGTATGGTCTCAGGCTAGCCAGGCGAAAGGGAAGATGCTGTCAGGACGGGCGAAATCAAGAAGAAACCGGATAACTACGGCTGAAGCCAATAGCCACAAGCTGAACCCGCTTTACGGGATCATTCCCCCTTGATCTTGTCAGCGATTTCCATAAAGGCATTCAACATAGCGGTATCGTAGATCATTTTGAGCTCCGGCATCTCAAAATTCATCAACAGAGAGTACTCGCCGGCCTCGCTGTTCACCAAAGCAATCAAAGCGCTACCATTGACAATCGTGCGATAGGTATTGCCGGCTATTTTGACTTTCTTGGCCACATTGGCGCGTGAGCTCTCTAACGAGGCAATACGCTTTTCTAACAGTTCATCGTACAGTTTTGAGACAGTCAGAACTCTCTCATTAATTTGGATATTCGCAGTAATATGCTGAAGTTCAGAACTCGTTGCTGAAAGTCTCAGCTTTAACGCCTCATCACGATTACGTTGCGCTTCTTTTGCGATTTCCCTATTCTTCTGGCGGTATTGAGGAATTTTCTCTAAAACAGAATCATGTGCATACAAATATGTTTCTAAGGATATAAAATACATTCCGGTGTAATGTTTTGCCAGACCAACATTGTTTCTATCATTTAATAACTCTTTTTCAATAACGCCTTGAATTTTTTTCATATTTGTTGCGATTGCTATCAAACGGATAAGTTCACTACCTTCAGCAGATATTACAAAGTATTGGAGTTCTTCCCTGGAAAAATGCAGACCATTTTTATTTAATATTTCTAAAATATCTGATTCTAATTTTTCTATTGATAATTTATTCTCAGCAATTTCTCGCTCAATTTTTACTATCTTTTGATCGATTCGATCTTTTGTTAAAGCTATTGGGTTATAAGAAGAGACGGGCGCAGAAACACGCTCTGTTTTTAATTTTATGATATTCTCTTGAAGATTTTTATTTTTCAAGTGCAATTCATCAAGGGCATCAAATTCTCTTTTGGCTTCTGAATCAGCGAGAATGGCCTGAGATTTCTTTAATAATCTAACATATTTGGGCTCGCGCGCTGTGAGGAATTCCAAAAAGGTACGGGACTTTTTTTCAGAGTCGGTGGCCATTTGGATAGCTTCAGCACTCACTTCAGAAAAGCTTTTCCAGACCCTGGCAAAGGTTTTCTCCGCCTGCTGAGTTTCAGAAGTTTGACTGCCAGAAGCCGATTGTTGCTGAGAACCTGTGATCGTGTTCCAGGTATCCTTAACGATTTGCCAATTAGGCTTTGGCATTTCAAAGGCACTGATCGAAGCCGGCAAAAGCAGGAGAAAACAGCAGCATGTAAAAAGCCTTTTGAGCATATGGACCTCTTAGCTGTCAGCTCATAGAAAAAAAATAGCCGTCAAGGGACGCCATCGTCTTGAGCAAAGAGATGTTCGAAGCCTTGCTTTGGCTATGTTCGGCATGTAGGCTGAGTCAAGTCTTTTGTCAATTCCAAAGCTTTTTGGCCAAGCTGCTGCTAGCAGAAGCTGCCAAGCCGTTTGGGCAAAAGCGCTCCGCATCGCAAAAAAAAAGCGCATCCAACGACGCGCTTCAAAGGACAAGATTCCCATTCTGAACATCTTTTTGCTTCAATACGAAGCTTTTGTCTAGCAATTTTTCGTGTCAGCCCCATCACGCGCAAAACAACAGCCGCCTTACAAAACATGCACGCCAAGCCCCAGAAGGACCAAACCGCCAAAAATCTCAGCATAGCCATTAAACCGGGAAAAACGGGCAAGGCTTTGGCCAAGATAGAGTCCAAGTGCGGTGATCAACGCACACGTCAGACCAATGATCAGCGCAGGGAAAAAAACACTCTCCCCCAAAAGCGCAAAGGAAAAGCCTACGCTGAGCGCATCGAGGCTTGTGGCAAGACCGAGCATCAAGAGACTTACCCCTTTGCTTGGATCAATGTCGCTTACCTGCTTGCTCTGCCCGCGCCTTGCCTGAAGCCCCTGACGCAGCATATTCAGACCAATCCAGCAGAGAAGCAAGAAGGCGATCCAGTGCGCTGCGCTCTCCAGGTAATATCTCAGCGTTGCGCCGAGTAAAGCGCCAAGCAGAGGCATCAGCCACTGCAATCCCCCAAAGGTGCCTGAAAGACGAAGATAGTGTCGAAGACCTGGTCTGCGCAAGGCACAGCCGACGGCCAACGCCACGGCAAAGGCGTCCATGGATAGCGCTAGGGCAAGAAAAAGGACCGTTTGAAAAGACAAGGCGGATTTCCTTAGCGTTTTGCCTTGATCTGAAACGTCAGCGCTCTCTGCAGGCTTTGGCAAAAATCGCAGATTCAAACAGATTGCTGCCTTGAACCTGCGCAACGTTTGAGAAATTTCGGCAAAAGATCAGACTTACGCCCGTTACGGACGGATAACGTTGTCAGCCAACGACAAGCTCGTAACGATATCGAGCCTATTGGGGATCTCTCCCAGCTGTTTTTTCGCAAACAGCCATATTTTGTTGACCAAGATGGCAAAAACCGTGGGATGTTCCTTCGTGATCAACGGTCTAGATCACAGGCTGCGCTCAGGTTGAGTCCGCGACAGACGAGCGTATGAGCCATACGTTTTCTCCTTAACACCGCAATCAGCCCAACATTTCAAGAAAGGCCTGAATACGGATGCGCAGCTGCTCGCCATCGGCTTCTGCGTAATCTGTGACGATTTGTAAAAAGGGGAGAGAAAGTTCCTCCTGCACAGAGTGACGGAGAGAATACGATTCAACATCATAGGTCTGACAACCGTGCCAGGTGAGATCACAGACGCCATCCACGGAAAAGTCGCGGGCAAGCTTGGCCACAGTCGTAAAACGGCCGGGATTGGGCGACATCACAGCACAGGGAAGAGCCAGAGACCGCTTGGCCAAGAGCGTCAATGGGTCGTCCTCGCCTTCCGGGTCAGGTCGAACTCTTTTGTAGGAGGAACAATTGTCGATACAGACCACCCTGGCTCCGCACTCTTCCAGGATTCTGATGACTTTGTGCGAGCCAAGACCTGTGGGGACACCTGTTAGCAAAATACGCGCGCCCTCGCCTTCTTGCTCTGGACAGGCCGAGGCCTCGATCTCGCGGGCAATGCGTTCAAGCTCATCAATACGCTCTTCATAGTCGGGGATAAACGATGCTCGAAAGGCTATTTCATGGAGTTCAAGGCCAGTCAGAGGGCTTGGCTTGCGGCGGGCCAGATCAAGGACTTTTTGCAGAGCCGCACGGAAACGGCGGGTCAGAGCAATAGCCTGCCAGAGCGCCTGATTGCTGATCGTGATCTGAAAAAATGCCTCAAACTTTGCTTTTAACAGGGCAAGTTGTCTGCGCCAAAAGATCAAGTCGTCTTGATCCTGCCTTTGGGGCAGCTCAAGGACATAGACAGGTTTGCGCAAGGCTAAGAGTTCGAACATCTTTTTTTTGCCATCACACGTTGTGTCACACACCACGAGATCCGATGCGGCCAAATAGGGACAGCTGTCCTCGAGGGCAAAACCAAAACTGCTCTTGATCAGAGGGCAAAGCGTGCGAGGTAAGATGCTTTCAGCCCTGGCAATGGAGTCGTTCTTGGTGCCACACAAAGAAACGGGAATGGCATCGCAAGCCAAGACAAGCTCCATGGGAGTATAGATGCAATACTGGCCAACAACCTTGCGTCCCGCCTTTTTTTCTTCCTGAAGACGCAAGACATTGCGATCGGTTTTGGCACGGAATTGCTCTACACTCGACCAGGTCATGGGATTTACTCCTTGGTAAGCCTGGCCGCTGCCAAGGCCGCGCCCAAGGCGCCGGTAAACTGGGGATGCTCTGGCACGAGAATCTGACAGGAGAGTTCTTGAGCAAGCAGAGTGGCACAGACCGGGCTTTGGGCAAGACCGCCGGTAAAAACGCAGTCGCACTGCCCTGGCATGCGATCAGCCAACGCTCGCATACGCCTGGCAATGGAGGTCAAGACCCCCGCCGCAATGGCGCCAGGCTTGGTCCCTTGCGCCAAAAGACCGATGATTTCTGTCTCGGCAAAGACAGCACACATGCTGGTAATGGCACAGGGCTTGCTGCTTGCCGCTAAGGCACAGAATTCACCAATGGACAGCCCCAAAAGCCGTGATACCGTTTCCACAAAGCGCCCTGTTCCGGCAGCACACTTGTCGTTCATCAAAAAGTCACGCACACCGCCGCCGGGCTGAAGACTGATGACCTTGCTGTCCTGACCGCCGATATCAATCACAAGCCCGGCCGAGGGAAAACAATGGGCTGCCCCCTGGGCATGACAGGAAATTTCTGTGATATTTTTATCAGCAAAAGGGATCGCCACTCGTCCATAACCTGTGGCCACTATGGTGCAGGGTCTGGTCTCGCCAAGCGTTTCCCAAAGCTTGGCCAAAACCGCCTCAGCACTGGCAAGAGCATTCCAACCGGTGGGCAAGTCCGCTTTGGCTAACGGTGTCAGTGATTGCTGATCCAAAAGCATAGCCTTGGTCTGTGCCGAACCCACGTCAATGCCGATAGCGCAGCTTCTTTGCATATTTTGTCCTTTCTTCACGTCGTTGGGACGCTTCCGGTAGCAAGTTGCGAAATGAACGCCTCGAAACCAAGCGCTGACAGCCATGCAGAGCAAGGCAAGCCCACGCCAAGGAGAGACCACGAGCCTTGGCCTCAAAAAAAAGGCAATCTCGCTGAAAAGAGCACAGAACGTTTTCTGAAAGGGTAGGTGGGATGAAAAAAGGAGGGAGAAGCTCGTTACAAGCCAATACGCGCAGACTGCCAGCCCACCTGCTCTGTTGCTCAGGTGAAACGGGAGTCTTGAAAAAACGTCACACAGACCAAGGAACTCGGAGAGAAGAGAAAAAACATGGGTTTTCGTACTGTTCAGCTGTGCTTGACGCGCACAGGGGACGTTGTCCCGGTACAGAGAACAAGAAAGAGGTCAACACAGGCCAGCAGCAAGACGCCTCACCGTTAAGCCTAGGAGACATAGGCTTTGAAGCCAGGAAAAGCGTTGAAAGGCATCCTTCACTTTTTGCGATATGGCCAAGGCCACAAAACGCTTCTCTGTCAAAGGCAGAGACGTTGCTCGCCAAAAACGCCGTCTGGCGCTTCTGAAGGACAAGAAGTTAGGACAGGATCTTCAGTTCGTTAATCCAGGCGTCAACTGTCGGCTTGGCGTCCTGCACCTTAGTGCCATAAACGAAAAGGCCTTTGAGAACATTGGCCTCTGGACAGGTTCGCTTGATATCTTCAACACTGGTGCCCAAAATACTGCCGCCGTGGGTACAAAAGGGCACAAGCGTCTTGCCTTTGAAATCGTACTGTTCAAGCACGGTAAAGAGCACCATGGGCATGGTGTTCCACCAGTTGGGATAGCCCAAAAAGATAATGTCGTAGTTCTGGGGATCAGGCAGAGGAGAAGCCAATTCAGGCCTCGCTTTATGCCGTTGTTCCTCTTTGGCCTGATGGGTCAAGACATCGTAGTTTGTAGGATACGGAATCTTGGTTTTAATCTCAACGAGCTCTCCGCCCACGCATTCATGGATCATTGAGGCGATGGTGGTCGTATGGCCTGTATGCGAAAAATAGAGAATCAAGATTTTCTTTTCCGCCGCTGAACTGCTGTGCGGCAACATGGGCAGAACGGCCAGACTGCCCACGGCAACAAGGCCTTTGAGTAAAGAGCGTCGTGAAAAAAACGTCATAAACACCTCTCCACACGATCAGTCTTCAGCCTGGCAGCCATTGGTAAAAATGCTCAGGCCTGAAAACAAGTTGTGCAATCTGTGCTCGTCAAAGGGCAGATATTCGGCGATGGTCAAACCCACGACATCATTGCCGTCAAAAACACAGTGCAACAGCTCCTGCAGCGTTTCCATATTCATTTTTCCTCCTCCTGACCCGTCGCCCACAAGTTCCTTGTTGGCAAAATAGGTCGAATGGAAGAGGGTCTCGTCGAGAACGTCAATATCAAAATGGACCAGCAAATGCTCAAAACGCCGCGCAAAAGCCTGAATTTCCCCAGGGGAAACAAAGGATTCACTCTGCACCCGGTAGTTGACCCCGGCATGGTCCAAAAAAGCCTGCTGATACGGATGCAAAGCCTGCAAGCCAATATACAGGAGATCAGAGGCTGCAAAACAGGGATGACGCATCATTTTTGTCAGACATAAGGCCCCACCTCCCAAAAGCGAACCAAGCACCATGGCATGGGCATTGGGATAGCCATCTTCGGGCGTTGAGACATCGGGATGCGCATCAATCCAGACTATACCGGTGTTTTGATACAAACCGTGCAAATAGTCAAACGGAGCCAAAGAGACAAGACAATTACCGCCAATGGTAATGATTTTCTCGGCTTTGGCCTCTGCCAGCTTGGCCTGGGCATCCCTGATACCCATGAGCACTTCTTCCTAGGCGTAGATGCCGTCGCTGATCGGCTTGGTTTGTCCATCAGGTGGCCTGACATCAACTGTGATCAGTGGTTGTGCAGGATTGTCCGGTAACAGGTGTCTAAGAAGATGGGCACCAAAATAATAGGTGTCAAGACCTCCGCTCAGATAGTCTGGATAGAGCAAACGTACGGTTTTCATGCAACACTCCGGGTCTGAGAACTCACGTCAAGAAGCATGCAGACTTTGCCTTGCTTTTTTGCTAAAAAAAACGCCTATGATATTGACACCGTCCATTCCTGAGAAGTCGGCACGCCCCTCAAAAAGTAGATGGCCAAAGGCCTTCAGAGGCTGATTGCAGACAATGACGGAAGCACTCAGTCTTTTCGCCAGCTCACGCCCTTGCGGGGAGCAATGGCTCATCAAGCACAAGGAGATACCATGGCTCGACTCAAAACATTGCGCGCGTACGTCAATCAGCAATTAGAGAGTATGCCGGATCTGGATAAACGCCAAAGTGCCTTTGTCCACCTCTATGGCGTTTCTCTGGCTGCAGCGCTGATCGCCGAAAAACGCAAGCTGAACACGGAGTTTGCCTGTATGGCGGCCATGCTGCACGATCTCCATGCCTATCTGAGCGGCTCCTACGAGGATCATGCCCGGCTTGGCGCAGAATTGGCCAAAACGATTCTCGATACACTCCAACTGACCTCGCCCAAAGAGACGGAAATCATCTGTTCTGCCATAGCTCGGCATGATGACAAAGATCGCGTCGATGGGGATCTCGATGAAGTGCTCAAGGACGCCGATGTCATGCATCATACATTTCATGACCTGGCAAAAGCTGTCAAGGACAAAGAAAAAGCCCGCTATCTGGCCCTTCGTCAAGAATTTGGTCTTCCCCCGGTCAATTTGGAGTAAAAAGCCAGGCCAATCCGCTCAAACGGAGCGTCTTCTGCTCCGACAAAAGATGATCAGGCCTCACCTTCCATGCAAGCGAAAAAGGAGAAAACATGAGCAAAAAACTGGTTGCGTATTTTTCCGCAAGCGGCATTACCGCGCGCGTGGCGAATAATCTGGCTAAGGCGGCCAATGCTGACCTCTATGAAATCAAACCGCAAAAACCCTATACCCAGGCTGATCTCAACTGGCAGGACAGCAATTCTCGCTCATCCCTAGAGATGCATGATCCCTCCTCTCGCCCAGCGCTTCTCTCCACTGATGCCCCCATCGCCGAGCACGAAATCATTTTCCTGGGTTTTCCCATCTGGTGGTATGTGGCTCCGACAATTATCAATACGTTTCTCGAAGCCTATGATTTTTCCGGCAAAACGATCATTCTCTTCGCAACGTCTGGTGGCAGCGGTTTTGGTAAAGCCGTAGATTCTCTGCAAAAAAGTGCTCCCCAAGCCAACATTCGCCAGGGACAAGTCTTTTCGGCCAATGTAAGCGAAAACGAGCTTGGCCAATGGCTCAACAGTCTGGGACTCTGATTGTCAGGCTTCTGCTTGATGGGGGCGTAAGCTTTTAGAAGACCTGAATCCGCGATGCGATCATCTGTTACAGATTGTTGTCCAAGGTCAAGACAGGACAAAGGACAACGGATGCAGCCGAGTATCCGCCATAGATAGGAACGACCGGGCTTTACGCCACGACTTCCACAAATGGGCTAAGCAGCATCCTGTCTATGGCGACATTGCTTTCGGATTCCTCCGAAAAACGATGTCATTCAAGGTTTTTCCCTGTACGCAGGTCTTTGAGGCATGCAGAGTTGGCCCATGACTCCGACCAGAAATGGTAAAATGATCTGGCCGCATGGAAACACACGGGCGCGCCCGTGTCGATCCATGCGGCCACTGCTCTTTCAGCTGCGTTATGAGACGAAATTTCCTGTCGTTTCTCCCAGCTTTGTCGGGCTGGATCTGCGCCGTGTAAACAAAGGCTTGCGCTGTTGCCCTTGAGAAGAGGGGAAAGCTTGCAATAGTCGCTCACACCATTGCGCAACTGAAAACAAAAAAATTCGGGAGGGATGAGGGAAAGAAGCATCGACCCGTCTTATTGGCCGAGCTTGCCGTATTCCTCGTCAGTTACAGGTTCAATCCATTCGTTCGAGGTCTCCGTGCCGGGGCACTCTACGGCGAGATGGCTGAACCAACTCCCAGCCTTGGCACCGTGCCAGTGCTTCACCCCGGCAGGAATGGTCACTACGTCGCCGGGTTTGAGACTTTGCGCGGGTTTGCCAGCTTCCTGATACCAGCCTTCGCCGTCAACGCAGATGAGTATCTGGCCGCCACCTGCCTTGGCGTGATGGACATGCCAGTTGTTGCGGCAGCCGGGCTCAAAGGTGACGTTGTAGATGCCCACGGTCTTTTTGGCGTCGGTCAGAGGCTTCAGATAGCTCTGACCGATGAAATACCGCGCATAGGCTGTGTTGGGTTCGCCCATGCCGAAAAAGCCGCCGTGCACCTCCTGTCCGCCGTCGTCAGCATAGACTTCCTTGGCCATGCGAAACGCCGCCCAGGCGTTGGGCCAGCCGGCGTAGAAAGCGACATGCGTCAGCATCTCGGCCATCTCCGTCCGGGTCACGCCGTTTTTGCGGGCACTTTCCAGATGGTATTTCAGCGAACTGTCCGTGATGCCCTTGCTGATAAGGGCCGTGACCGTGATGACGGAACGCATCTTGAGCGAAAGCTTATCCGTGCGTGACCAGACTTCGCCGAAAAGGACGTCGTCGTTGAGTTCGGCGAATTTCGGGGCGAAATCCCCGAGGGCTGTTCTGCCTGCCGTTTGTTTGATCACTGTTCCTCCCCCTTTGGTATTGTTGCCAGCGGCCATGCCGTAATCCGTCAGGACGGTTGTTCCCAGCGTCGCCATGCAGAGCAGGACGAATGCGCTGATGCGCAAAACTTGCTTTGTCATACGGCTACTCCAGGATGCTTTTCGCCCACGCGACGAGCACGGACTTGTCGGGGTTGCCGTTGAGCACCCTGCCTGTGCGGACAGTAGCCTTGGGACAGATCGCCTTGAAGAGGCGTGCGGTCTCGCCGAGGCCGCTGCCGCCAGACGTTGCGAAAGGCACGATCGTCTTGCCCGTGAAATCATAGCTTTCTAAAAAGGTGGAGATGATGGTTGGGCTGCGGTTCCACCAGATGGGGAAGCCCACAAAGATCGTCTCGAACTGTCCCATGTTCTCGACCTTCGCCGCGATGGCTGGGCGTGAATTCGGGTTGTTCATCTCGACGCTGGAGCGGCTGTTCTTATCGTGCCAGTCCAAGTCCTGCGGGGTGTAGGGCTTTTCAGGCCTGATCTCGAAAAGGTTGGCGCCGAGGCCTTCCGCGAGGTTCTTCGCAACGCGAGCCGTCGTGCCCGTGGCGGAAAAATAGGCCACGAGAATCTTGCCGTTAATCTCCTTTGCCTCCGTCGTCATGCAGGCCCCGGGAAAAAGCACGCTGAATGCCGCAAAGCCTCCGACCAGCTTGAGGGCAGTGCGTCTGCCGAGAAGCCGATTGTCTGTGCTAGACATGGAAAGACTCCTTGATTGAAAAACATCGATACCGAGCAACGCCAGTTTTTGCTACTTCGCTACTCGAAGTGGAATTCGCCATTACGTCTGCCAGATTTTTGGCGCTGAAACTGTTCGACGCCTTCTTTCTGGCAAGAGAAGCAGCTGACCAAACTGTTAAGCTCCTCGAAGATCGCGGATTTTTCGCGCAGGAACCCCGCCCACAACGGTCATGGGCGGCACATCCTGTGTAACCACCGCACCGGCTGCTACAATGGCCCCGTCCCCAATGGTGACGCCGGGCACAACGGTCACGTTAGCGCCCAGCCAAGCGTTTCTGCCGATGACAATGGGGGCGGGCGTCAGATCTCCACGATTTTCCGCCATTTCGCCATGGTTAAGTGTTGCCAAGGTGACACGATGTCCGATAAGCGCGCCGTCGCCAAGCGTAATCCCACCTTGGTCTTGAAAGCAGCAGCAGGCATTGACAAAAACGTTCTTCCCGATGCGGATGTTCTTGCCGCAATCGGTGTAGAATGGTGGGAAAACACGGAATGAAGGATCCACAGGCCGTCCTGTCAACTGCGTCATGATCTCGCAAATCTCTTCCGGCGTATGGTATCGACCGTTCAGTTCAGCCGTAAGCCGCAGGGACTCCTGCGAGGCGGCATGCATGAACAGATGGGTTTTCGAATTGGCTTTCACGGTCTGGCCTCTGTCCATGGCGGCAAGAAACTCTTCAAGCGTCATACTTACTCTCCAAGCTGAAGGATGTGAAAGGGCCATGCCCCAGTTAGCATCTCTCTGCCCTTCTCAGATCCTGTTGCTATCCGAAAGCCAAACACAAAACAAATACTTATCGAGAATGGTTTATCATGCTTGCACAGCATGATTATCCCAACGGGCAATCTCTTCTCGCAGGCTTTCCAGAAACGCTGCGGCAGCGTGAGAAAAACGCTTGTGTTTCTTCCACACGATGTCCAGGCCAACCTCCAAGCGCGGCTCCAAGGGAAGAAAGCACAAGGGACTGTCGGAACCGGTTCGCGCTATCTTATCCAGGCACAGGGCGTGGCCCATTCCCTCTTCAACCATCAAGGCGGCATTGAATAAGAGGTGGTATTTGGCCACATAACGTAATTGTCCCCCTCCCTGTCCAGCCCAGCCGGAAATCTCATTTGCCACCATGGCCTGATCAGAAATGAGCAGGGGCAGCCCGGCAAGGTCAGCGGAGCGCACGGCGGCCTTGCCGGCAAGCGGTCCGTCCTTGCGCGTCAAAAGTCCCCAGGTGTCCGTTACGGGCAGTTTGAGGAAATCGTAGTCAGCCAAGTCGGCAGGCTCCACAAAAAGCCCGTAATCGATCAATCCATGTTCCAGTCGCTCCGCCACATCCTGCGCATTGCCGCTGAACAGACGGAACGTCACTTCGGGGTTGACAGCTATGACATGGCTGGCCGCACGGGCCACAAGCCGCATGGCGTCCGTCTCGCCGCCACCGATGATGACCTCGCCGCTGATGACGCCATCCTTGGTATGGAATTCGGACAGGGTCCTGTCTGCCAAGGCCACCATTTCCTCAGCGCGTTGCTGGAGAAAAAGGCCTTCTTCCGTCAGGGAGATCCGCCGCTTGCCGCGTGTGAAGAGCGATACCCCCAGCTCATCTTCCAATTCCATCATCTGACGGGAAAGCGTGGGCTGGGTGACAAACAAGGATTCGGCGGCTGCGGAAATAGTTCCTTCACGGGCAACGGCAAGGAAATAGCGGAGCGTACGCAAATCCATGGGAAACTCCCTCTTGTTGAGAAATGAAATACCATGCCTTATTTGTATATCAAACCATAAAATATAAGTATTTGCAATATAAAACGCACGAGTCTATTTCTGTTCGCGAGGCATGTTCATCTCTGTGCTCAATGGGCACAACAACAAAAAAGGATTCCCCATGAAAAACTGCTTCATCATTATATTGACCGCATTATGCATAGGATTTTCTGCTGACGCCGTCATGGCTACTCCCTCCGATGCGAACAATTTTTACAAGAGCCCCATGGCGTCAGTGCAAGCGGTGGAATTCCCCAACCAGTATGCCATGAAGGTCGCGGGCAACCTTTTCCTGCCCAAAGGCTTTGACAAGAACCGGAAATATCCTGCCGTCATCGTGGGGCATCCGATGGGCGCCGTAAAAGAGCAGAGCGCGAACCTCTATGCCGCAAAACTGGCTGAAAAGGGCTTCGTCACCCTGTCGCTGGATCTTTCCTTCTGGGGCGGCAGCGAAGGTCGGCCACGCAACGCCGTTTTACCTGACATCTACGCCGAGGACTTCAGCGCTGCGGCAGACTATCTGGGAACGCGCCCCTTTGTGGACAGGGAGCGCATGGGCGTCCTGGGCATTTGCGGCAGCGGCAGCTTCGCCATCAGCGCCGCCAAGATTGATCCTCGCCTCAAGGCCGTAGCCACGGTCAGCATGTATGACATGGGGGCGGCCAACAGGAATGCCCTCCACCATTCCCTTACGCTTAAGCAGCGCAAAGCCATCCTCCGAGAGGCTGCTGAGCAGCGCTATGTGGAATTCAACGGAGGGGAGGTCAAATACACAAGCGGCACGGTGCATAAACTGACGGAAAAGTCCACGCCCATCGAACGCGAGTTTTACGATTTTTATCGCACGCCGCGCGGCGAATTCACCCCGAAGGGTCAGTCTCCCTTGCTGACCACGCATCCCACGCTAACCAGCAACGTCAAATTCATGAATTTCTACCCGTTCAATGATATCGAGACCATATCTCCCAGACCCATGCTTTTTGTGACGGGCGATACAGCCCATTCCCGAGAATTCAGCGAAGACGCCTACAGGCTAGCCGCCGAGCCCAAGGAGCTGTATATTGTGCCGAACACCGGGCATGTGGATCTCTATGACAGAGTGTCCCTGATCCCCTTTGGCAAGCTTGCAGACTTTTTTAAAAAGTCCCTGTGATGCCGCCGCAAAGAGACCAACATGCAAAACGTTGCCACAATAGTCGCACAGGCGATCCTGCTGCTCATCCTTTCGCTGCCGCAGGCCTCCCGCGCGGAGGATGGAAAGGATCTTGACGTGCATAGTACCTTGTAACACTTAATTCTTTACAAAAAAAACAGGATACAATCTCTTTAGCTTGACTCTGGCGTCTTCAGTGGTGAACTGCCAGTCAATTTTTTTTGCACCTTTATTGGTTGCGTCAACCCATGCAGCCACCTTTGTTCGCATTTTTTCCAAACTGTCAATTCGT
>JAILPJ010000028.1 GCA_024699605.1 Desulfovibrio sp.
ACGGAATGATACAATGGAGCAATGGTTTGAATGACATAAAAGCTTCATCTAGCGATCTGCCAGAGGAACAGAAAAGCGAACGTGCGAGCGTTTAGCTCGAAAACGAGCAACCACGTTTCCCTAAAACGTAGAGATACAGATTAAGTGGCCATGGCCACGAGCGTAACAAAGCCGGGATCCTTTGGGACCCCGGCTTTTTCAATGTGCTCAACATCTGGCGTAGGCTTTGTGCGAATCAGGTAGTAGCCCTGGTTGCGCTTATGGTCGCAAGCCAGATGCCCAGGACAATGAGCAGACCGCCAAAAACTTGGGCGAGCGAAACCTCTTCATGCAAAATAAGCACAGAACCGATGCCCGCAAAAAGCGGCAGGCTGTAATAGATGAAACCGGCCCTTACCGGACCTATGCGGTCGATGCCCACAGTCCAAAGCCAGAACGCCAAAGCCGAACAGCCAAGACCGGCGTAGGCGAGGCCACCGAGCAGCGGCAGGCTGAACTCGGGCAAAGGCAAAAAATAGATTTCCAGGAACACACAGGGCAGAGCGTAGATTAGCCCAAGACTGAAAACCGCCGCGTTGAAGCCTTGAACAGAGAGGTCCTTGGGTCTTCTGCGCATCAGAAGAGAATAGAGGGCAAAGCAGAGCATGCAGCCCATTGTCCAAAGGTCACCACTTTTGACCTGCAGGGAGGTGATGAGTTGGAGATTGCCGCGGCAGACAAGGACGAGTATGCCCAGAAGAGCGGTGAGCATCCCGAAAAGACGCATGGGCCCAATGGGTTCAGCGTAGAAGATGCGCGCTAAAAGGAGAATAACGACCGGTGTCGCCGGCATGAGCAGCGCCATGTTCAGGCTTTCTGTGGTTTGTCCGGCCTTATAGACAAAGGTATTCATCATGGTCACACCCAAGAGGGCCATGATGGAGAGATATCGCAAATGGCGCAAGATTGCCTGCCAGTCGTATCGCAGCTGCGTGATGGCAAAAGGCAAAAGCGCAAGCAGAGCTATGGCCCAGCGCCAAAAATTGAATTGGCAGGGCGGAATGCTTGAAGCGAAGGCTCGTGCGGCGATAAAATTGCCCGACCAGATGATTGTGGCGAGCAGTGCTGCGCCATAGCCCAGGCAGGTACTATTGCTCGTCTTAAGCAAGGCCAAGATCGCGTAAGAGATTGTCGACGGCCATCTGTCCCATGCATTCTGTGGCACCGACTGTGGAGGAAGCACAGTGAGATCCCATGACCAGATTGTCCAGCGCAAACCAGCCCGGATCCTGTGGCGGCTCTTGACAAAAAACGTCGAGACCAGCGGCATAGATCTCGCCGTGGCTTAAGGCCCAAAGTAGCGCAGCCTCGTCCACGAGATCGCCGCGTGCTGTATTGATCAGGATGGCTGTTTTTTTCATGGCTACGAGCCGCTCTTTGGAAATCATGTGATGATTTTCTGGCGTTAAGGCGGCATGCAGGCTTACGACATCGGCTTCCCCAATCAACGTATCGAGATCAGTATAGGTGATATTGTTGGCCTTGGCATAATCCTGGTCCTGGTAGACATCATAGGCCAGAACACGCATGGAAAAGCCCTGAGCCCGTTTGGCCACACATTTGCCGACATTGCCAAGACCCACAATGCCCAGAGTTTTGCCATAGAGGTCGATGCTTGTGATTTTTCCCCAATCTTTTTGCCGACATCTGCGGTCAATGAGATTGACACGTCTGGCGCAGGCCAGCATCAGGGCAAAGGCATAATCGGCAACCGCATTGCTGTTGGCGCCAAGGGTTTTGGAGACCTTGATGTTTCGGCGAGCGCAAGCGTCAAGATCGATATTGTCCGTGCCCACTCCGTATTTGGCGATGGCCTGCAGTTTAGGCGCAGCGGCCAGAACCTTGGCATTGATTGGGTCAATGCCGAGAATGACGCCTGAGCAGTCAGCGATTTTTTCGCACATCAGCTCTTCAGAAAGAATGCTGCCTGTGTCGTTGCGCACAAGTGTCAGACCTTGCGACGTCAGACGGTCAAAGAGCGCGGGATTATTTTTTCCAAAGGAACGTGGTGTGATAAGAACTTTCATGAATTTTTTCAGCGTCTAGGGAATCCTAGGGAACGCTGCCTCCCTTGTTTGCAATGGGCTAACGCAGGTTGTAACCGGCTCGAACGCTCACCTGACTTGCCCCTTTGGCGTGGAGTTCTACACCCTGGCAGGCTGAGAGCAGAAAGAGCAGGAACAGTAGCATGAGACAAAGGCGTTTCATTGGTGCCCCTGAATCACACGGGCACCAGCAGGCACATTTTCAGTGACCCAGACATTGCCGCCTATTACGCAATGGTCGCCAATGGTGATGCGGCCAAGAATGGTTGCTCCCGCATAGACTGTGACGTGATTGCCAAGAATGGGATGGCGGGCAATCCCCTTGGTCAAGCTGCCGTCGGCGTTTTTGGGGAAAGAGAGCGCTCCCAGTGTCACGCCTTGGTAGAGACGGCAATTGCTGCCAACAATGCAGGTTTCGCCAATCACGACGCCAGTACCGTGGTCAATGAAAAAGCTGGGGCCAATGGAGGCGCCTGGGTGAATATCAATGCCTGTCTGGGCATGGGCCATTTCCGAAATGATACGTGGGATAATGGGAATTTTTTGCTTGTAAAGAACATGGGCAATGCGATGGTGGAACATGACGTACATTGAAGGGTAGCAAAAAATGGTCTCGCCAGGACAGGTGGCTGCGGGATCCCCTTCATAGCCAGCTATGGCGTCTTGCACAAGGAGTTCTCTGATCTCTGGCAACTGTTCCATGAGGGCAAAAGTACAGGCTTCTGCTTTGTCCTTACGTTCTTGTTCATTTGATTTTTGCTGGGTCATGGCCTCGGCAAAGGCAAATCCGCGCTGAATCTGATCGCGTAAGAGGCGGTAGACACTGTCGAGATTGGCGGCCAAATGATAGCGCACTGAGCGCATGCTGACGCTTGAACCAAAAAATCCGGGAAAGATGATGGCCCTGAGGCGCTGCATGATTTCCTTAAGCTGGTTCAGTTGCGGCATGGAGGAATCAGAGGGCGTCTGGCACAAGACCTTCTGCAGAGACTGTCCAGGGCAGAGACGGTCCACAATGGAATCAATCTCAGGAATCGATGTGGAGAGGATGTCGGTATTCATGGCTTGTCTTTGGGCATACCTAGCCGGTTTGAAGAAAAACAGCCTACATTCTGGCGGCTGGCTTGTGTGCCAACCGTCTTAAATCAGGCGTAGAGCATTGAGACGGGTAAGAATACACTGGTCTGCGGGCAGAAATTGGAGTCTGAGCGCCTCTTGCGGCGTAATCCAGCGCAGAAGCTGATTTTCTCTGGATCTGGCTTCACCGGTAAAGGCACGCACGTGGAAAAAATAGAGACGTACACGGTAGTCTAATTCGCTATAGTCATGTTCAATGGTCTGCCACAGAGAACATTGAAGATCCTTGATGCCGAGCTCTTCGTGCAATTCTCGGTTGAGGGCTTCTTCCGGGGTTTCGCCCTCTTCACATTTTCCGCCGGGAAATTCCCAGAGATCGAAAAATGGGCCTGGTTTTTTGCGTTGAGCGGCCAGAAAGGTATTCTCTCGCCAAATGATGCCCGCTGCGACTTCAATGACAGGCAGGTCATCGCATGCTGCTTGCATAGTATTATCCTTTAGAATCGAGTTTCAGCGGCTTCGCCTTCCCGTCTGATCTTTTCAATTTCTTCCTCGAGCTTCTGCAGCTTTTCCAGAAGTTTTTCACTCTTTTCCTTGTACTGCTCAAAACGTTTGAGCAATTCGCTGGCGCGCTTCTGGTCGGCATAGACCTCAGGATCAACGAGCTCTTCTTCGACATTACTCTGCAGGCTAAGGGTGTCGTTCAATTCATTTTCACAGCGTTCATAGGCTGAGCGCAGGGGCTTGAGCTTACGATGCAGGGCATTGCGGCGCTCGGCCTGCTCGCGCCGTTGTTTTTTCTGTGCTTCACGGGAGAGCTGATTGATTGGCTCGTCTTTCTCCGCTTTGTCTTCGTCGACTTCCTCTTCACGCAAATGGCGTTTGGCTTCATAGGCCTGATAATTTTCATAGACTGTCAGCCCAGCGGGCGTCAGTTCCCAGGCTTCAGCTTCAGTTTCTTGCAGTAGCCAGCGGTCATGCGCCACCATGAGCAGTGTGCCATGATAGTTTTTGAGCGCTTTGAGCAGGGCTTCGCGGCTTTCGAGGTCTAGATGGTTGGTTGGCTCATCCAGCAGAAGAAAATTGCAGCGTCTGAGAAAAAGGCTGGCCAGCACAAGACGACATTTTTCCCCGCCTGAGAGCAAGGTAATCTGGCGGTCGAAATACTGTTCCCCAAGAAGAAAGAGTCCGAGGACACTCATCAGTTCTTCTTCAGTGGTATGGGGATCGGAAAGTCTGCGGATTTCTCCGAGAACAGTGGATTCAGCACGCAATGTTTCCATCTGATGCTGGGTATAGTAGCCGAGTCGCAGCTGCTGGGCGCTGGCGATATTGCCACCTGTGCGGGCCAGGTTGCCGGCCAGCAATTTGAGCAGGGTGGACTTGCCGCAGCCGTTGTGACCGACAAGCGCAATGCGCATGCCGCGGTAGACGGTGAAAGTCAACTGTGGCCAGAGGTATTTGCCGTCCGGGAAATGGAAATCCAGCTCAGATACCGCAAGCACGATTTTTTCAACATGTGGGGCCTCAGGCCAGAAAAAGTGCAGTTCTTTGCGTTTGGGTTCAGGACGGTAGTCCTCAAGTTCTTTTTCCAGTCGTTTGGCCATTTTCTGATGTGAAGAAGCCTGGCGGGCTTTGGTGGCTTTGGCACGGAAGCGGTCGACAAAAGCCATTTTTCGCGACAGTTCGTCTTGCAGCGCTTGGCGTTCCCGTTGGCGCTGAGCATTGTACTCTTCCTGGAGGGCCAGAAACTGCGTGTAGTTGGTTTTGCGAAAAATAGGCTTGGCCAGGCCCAGATAGAGCACGTGATTGGCTATGGTATCCATGAAGCGGCGGTCGTGCGCAACAAAGATCAAGACTCCCTGAAAGGAGAGGAGAAATTCTTCAAGCCATTCGACGGCATCAATATCAAGGTGGTTGGTTGGCTCGTCAAGGAGGAGAAGATCAGCCCCGGCCGTGAGTACGCGGGCAAGCTTTGCGCGTTCACGCCAGCCGCCGGAGAGCTCGCCAAGGCTGCGTTGCCATTTCGCTTCAGAAAAGCCCAGGCCTGAGAGTACTTTTTTGGCCCGCTGCTCGGGATTGTAGCCAAAGCTGCGCTCCAGTTCACTTTGCGTGTGCATCAGCTCCTGGAGACGGCGTTCGTCTTTGTCTGCTGCGGCTTCCTCCCATTGCGTCCAGAAATCCTGCCAGTCGAAGAGCGCATCCAGGACATAGGTCAAAAGTGGTGTCCGTAAGGCTTCCTCAGAGAGTTCCTGTTCGACATACCCCAGACGGCAGCCCTTGGGCAGAATAATTTTGCCGGCGTCCGGTTCTTCCAGTCCTGCGATGATGCGTAATAGCGTGGATTTTCCGGTGCCATTGGGACCGCAGACGCAGAGACGGACACCAGAATCGATTTCCAGGGAAAAATGCGAGAAGATATCATGGCCACCGAAGGCTTTGGAGATATCCTGTAGAGTTGCTTTCACAGCCAGCCTCGTTTGCGGTAGCCCTCGACACTTTCTTCCATGCCCTTGGCAAGGCTCAGATGAGCTCGGAAATCGGTATCGAGGCTAAGTCTTGAGCTGTCGCAGACCCAACCTGCTTCACGTGCTTCACGGTATTTGTCGAGATTCCAGTTGGGGGCTCTTGCGCCGGCCTTTTTGCAGACACAAGCCCGCAATTTTGCCCAGAAAGTTGCACAGGCAGCGGTTATGGCCATGATGGGCAAGGGAATATGAAAAACACGGGCATTTTTGCCCAGCGCTTCTGACATGGCCTGGCAAAAACTGTCCATGGTATAGCGTTGGCCGTCGCTGACATGATAGATGCCGTGGGCTTTAGGCGAAAGGGCGCAAAGTAAGGCTTCAGCCATATCTTGAGCGTGAATGCAGGAAACAGGAAAACTTCGGCCAAAGCCAGGACTGACGGCAAAACCGTGTTTAGCCCCCTGAAAGACCGGAAGAAGTCCTCTGTCGCCCGAGCCATAGATGATCCCTGGTCTTAGGATGACCAGTTCACCGTGAAAATTTGCTTGGAACGTGCGTTCTACGAGCAATTTGGACCAGCCATAGGCAGAGACAGGTCTTGGCAGGCAAGTGTCGGCTGCTCCCTGGGTTGAGGCATCAGGTCCTGAGGCTGCCATACTTGAGAGCAGGACAATCCGCTTGGGGGGAGAGGGAATTTCGGCAAGCGCCTGACAGAGCCTTTGGGCCGATGTGCCGTTGTTTTCCAGATAGGCCTGGAAGCCTGAGCCAAAGAGCAATGCCGCCATATGGATGAGGACATCGCAGCCATTTAAGGCTTCGGTCAGCCCGGCTCCAGTCGCTAGATCGCAAACATGAACGCGAACCTCTGGCGGCAGTCTGGAAGTGTCAGAGCTTGAGCGTACGATACAGCTGACACTGGCATTGGCTTGCACCAGTTTGGGCAGAAGATGGCTGCCCACAAAACCTGTGCCCCCGGTCAGAACAATACGTTTTCCTGTGAGCATCTGCATGAGATGATTTCCTTACGGTAAATGCGATAACGCCTGGTGATAATGCCGGAAAAATCTTCGATCAGGTCACAGATGGCGGCATTGTCTTCGAGCACCCAGGAGCCTTCTACCCATTCAAGGTCGGTGTTTTTCCGTGCCTGCTCAAGCATATAGCTCAAGAGCAGAGATGGCAGTCCAAAAAGCCGGTAACGTTCCTCGATGCCAAAAAGCATAATGCGGTAGCCGCGACGGAAAAGCGGACGCAGCGCTAGGTATTGAAAAGGCGCAGCCAAGGAAAGCTTCCCATGCAGTTGACGTAGCAGGGGGGTCAGATCAGGCAGGGCAACCATACCGGCACAGACGGTGTTTTCATGAAAAAAGAGCACAAAATAGTCGCAATCGACGATGGGAAGGAGCTCTTGAATCATGACCTTTTCTTCGTCCACGGTGAGTGGCGAGTAGAGAAAATTTTTGGCCCATGAGCGGCGATAGATACTGAGCAGGCTCTGAATGTCTTGCTTGAGTGTGGCTTTGCTGGCATGGCGGCAGCTGAAGGTCGACGACGGCGGCTGCGTGGGAATGTCCTGCAAAGAATGGCTGTGTCGAAAAATGCGGTAAGCTAAGAGATCTTGTTCTTTGTAGGCTTGCCAGGAGGCCAGAAGCTCAGCGTAATACGGTGGATTCCAAGGCATCATGAGCGCTGGAGCCTCGTCGAAACCGTCGACAAGAAGACCACAGGTATAATTGGTTGAAGGATTGAGCGGACCGCGCATAAAGTCCATACCCTGTGCGGCAAGCCAGGCCTGGGCTGCGTTGAGCAGGGCGTGAGCGGCTTCGTGATCGTTCTGACATTCAAAAAAACCGAAAGCGCCGCATGCTTCATGGGCATAAGCATTGTAGGTGCGGTCGATAATGGCCGCAATACGTCCCACGATTTTCCCCTGGCGTTTGGCCAGAAAAAGCCGGCCACTGGCGTTTTGCCAAAAGGGATGTAAAGCCGGTGAAAGTAGGAGCCGCTCCTGGCTGCGCAGAGGCGGTACCCAGGGACTTTGGACATGCAGTTGGTAGGGGAAATCAATAAAGGCTTGCAGATCGAGTCCTGAAAGCACAGGGAAAATGCCAACGGCCATAGCTAGTCCAACTTCAGGCTGCCGCGCAGTTCATCCAACGAGGTGATGCCAAGGCGGGCACAAAGTTTGGGGAGATCTTGCACCATGGTAAAGGCAGCACGCGGATCCATGAAATTGGCTGTGCCAATTTCTATGGCGCTTGCGCCGGCAATAATGAATTCAAGAATATCTTCGCAGCAGGAAATCCCGCCTATGCCGATAACGGGAATTTTTACGGCACAGGCTACCTGCCAGACACATCTGAGTGCCACGGGTTTGATGGCTGGACCGGAAAGTCCACCAATGACATTGGCCAGGCGCGGACGGCGAGTGACGTAATCGATGCTCATGCCCTGTAGAGTATTGATACAGGAAATACTGTCAGCGCCTGCAGCTTCCACAGCCAGGGCCATAGCCGCAATATCAGTGACATTGGGCGAGAGTTTAACGATGATGTGCTTGTGCGGAGCGCTTTCGCAAACAGCACTTGTCACTTCTGCCGCAAGTCTGGGGTCCTGACCAAAGAGTACGCCGCCTTCTTTGACATTGGGACAGGAAATATTGACTTCAAGAGCGCTCAAACGTTCATCGGCGTCTAGGCGCGCGGCAAGACTTGCAAACTCTTCTGCCGATGCCGCATAGATGTTGGCTATGACTGCGGTGTGCTGCCAGGGCAGACGCGGCAGGGTTTTGTTTAGAAAATGCTCTACACCGTCGTTTTGCAGTCCCACAGCATTGAGCATACCAGCACAAGTTTCCACAACGCGTGGCGTTGCATTGCCCTGACGGGGTAACAGAGAAAGCCCTTTGACAATGAAGCCACCCAGACTGGAAAGATTTCCATAGGCAGAAAACTCGGCTCCGTAACCAAAGGTTCCAGAAGCCGTGAGAACGGGGTTTTTTAGCTGAAGCGTTTGACGCTTGCCGCGGAGAGTAACGTGCAAATCCACCAGGCCAACTCCTTGCAGGACATGAAGTTTTGAAACGCGGCTCAGAGTACAAGATCATTGGCCCAAAAAACAGGGCCTCTGGTACAGACCTGCTGATATTCAGTGCTTTGGACGGCTTGTGTTTTGTTCGTTTTGCGGACTTTGGTGACGCAGCCAAGGCAGGCTCCCACGCCGCAGGCCATACGGTTTTCAAGAGATAATTGCGCGCGTGCATGGTATTTTAAGGCAAAGCCATGTACCGTACGCAGAAAAGGCAGAGGCCCGCACGCAAGCACGAGGCCGTTTTGTTCCGCATTATCTCTGATGCGTTCTTCGAGAGAAAAGATCAGATTGTCGAGATCGCCTGGAATAGTTTCGTGTAAGGTGTCGAGAGGGATACGTTCATTGATGCTGTCAACAGGATAGCAGTCCAAGGGCGGGCGATGTCCGAAGAGCATGTTCAGATTCCAGGGCTGAGGGTGTCTGTGTACGTAGCCCACAAAGGGCGCAATCCCCATGCCACCTGCGAGCAAAAGCGTTGGCGTGTTTTCTTCCATGGCAAAACCATTGCCCAACGGTCCCCAAACCAAAACCTTGTCTCCAGAGCGTACACCGGCCAGTCTCTGCGTGCCGCGTCCCAGAACCTGAAAAAAGCAGATCAAATGTTGGCTATTGACGTGGCAGATTCCCAGGGGTCTGGCCCACGGGATTTCAAGGCCGAAAGAGAAAGGACGGACCATGACAAATTGCCCTGGCGTCCACTGTGGCCAGTTGGGACAGGTGAGTCTAAGCGCAAAGAAAAGCGGGGCGCTTCCGGTCTGTCCGAAAGGGACAAGATCAAGAACCGTAAGTTCGACACAACGTTCAGCTTTCATCAACTATTTTCAGCGCAAAAACCCCGCTCGCAAGGCCCGGGGAGGAAACGCTGCCTCCGAAATATCGTAAGAAACCCTACCCATCCGTCTGCCGCAAGCAGGCACGATGGTGTCTGAAAACATAGCTTGTCATTTGGATCTTTCTCTGATGCCTGGCTTGATTGATGAGAAGATTTGCCTCTCAACGCAGGAAAAAGCTCCCAAAGACCATTACTGAGCATAGCAAAAGAGCGGTGTAGAGACAACGACGAAGATCATAGTCCACGGCAGAGCAGGATTCGTCTTTACGGCGTGACAGTTTTCGTGCCAAGAAGGAGGGGGAAAACAATTCTCATTATCAAAATGAGGCGAGGTGTACGCTATGAATTCAATTTTTGCCAAGCGTCGCGACCGTCTGCGTGAACGTATGGCCACAAAGGGTTTTGATGCTGTGCTGATCAGCTATGCCGCCAATCGCTATTATCTTTCTGGATTTGAGCTGCACGATGTTCAGTGTAACGAGTCCTCAGGCCACTTGGTGATTGGGGCGGACGGACGTGACTATCTGATCACAGACCCACGTTATCACGAAGCTGCCTCAAGCTGCCTGCCGCAAGAAAACGTGATTATCTATCACGGAGGCTGTCACGCCGTTCTTGCAGATGTTTTGCGCAAGCTTGGCGTGCGTATCGGTCTGGAGATGGATGTCTTGAGCAGGAATTTTGTCCGAATGCTCAGCAAAAAAGCTCCTCTTTTGGCCTTTGAAAGCTGCGACGGCTTGACCGAAGATCTCAGACTATTCAAGGATGCCACGGAAATTGAGGCCCTTGGCAAATCCTTTGCTTTGAACCACAACATGCTCCACTGGCTGGAAAATGAACTGTCTCCCGGTTTGCCTGAGAAGGCCATCAGCTGGAAGATTGAGCGTTATTTCCGCGAAAATGGAGCCAGTGAATTGGCTTTTCCCAGCATTGTGGCCATTGATCAAAACGCGGCTTTGCCCCACGCTCAGCCCGGTGACAGGATCATCAGTGAGTCTTGTCTGATTTTGGTGGATGTCGGCTGCCGCGTAGAGAACTACTGTTCGGATCAGACGCGAACCTACTGGATCGGAAAAAATCCTGAGGCCAGCTTTTCCAAAACCTTAGCCCTTGTGCGAGAAGCTCAAGAGGCGGCTATTGATATAATGCGACCTGGCGTGGCCTTTGCCGATGTCTATGCCAAGGCCTATCAAGTCTTTGAACGGGAAGGAGTTGCCAGCGCTTTTACTCACGGCCTGGGCCATGGTGTAGGATTGGAAACACACGAGCGTCCGTCACTTTCGCCTCGCAGTCAGGGTACGCTCAAGCCCGGTATGGTGGTTACGGTTGAACCTGGGCTTTATTTCCCAACATGGGGTGGTTGTCGGTGGGAAAACACTGTGCTGGTTGAGGAAGATGGTGTACGTATCTTATAGACGTGCTGCCATTTGGAGAATTCTATGGGCAGATCCTTATATTTGATTGGACCGCGTGCCAGCGGCAAAACTACCTTGGCCAACAGGCTTGCGAGCACGTTTTTTGGTTATACAGTTCTGGATACCGATCTTCTTTTCTGTGAGAAGATGTCATCGAGTATTTCTGACTTTGTGGCAGCACACGGCTGGTCTCGCTTTCGACAGGAGGAAGAAGGCATTCTTACGTCTGTGGCAGAGCGTGCCCTGACTACTAATCTCATTGTGGCCACAGGCGGGGGTATTGTTTTGGAAAAACGCAACAGAGAACTGATGCGTTCTACAGGCTGGGTTTGTTACCTGAAGGTGCCCGAGTCAGTTTTGGTGGCGAGGCTGAGCGAGGATCCCAAAACGCAGCTTCGGCCTGCGCTTGGGCCGGGTAGTGTCCAGGACGAGGTGAGAACCGTGCTCAAGGAGCGCAGCTCGCTCTATGAGTCATGTGCTCACTATGTGCTTTTAGCCGACAGAGCAGAGTCTGAACTTTGCCGTGAGATTGCAGAACAGTTTAGGCAAGGCGCGAAGTAAGCGAGTTTTTGTTGAGAAAGCATTGACATGACGCTCAGCGGATTGTAAAACAGTCCGGTGTATTTTAGTATTAGGCAGGGTAGTGGTGAAAAGCGCTTCCAGAGGGGGAATATGCATGCTTGATCTCAATATCACACTGCTTTTTCAATTGGCTAACTTTTTCATCGCCGTTTATCTTTTAAACGTTCTGCTTGTGCGCCCTGTGCGCCAGATTTTGAAAAAACGTCAGCAGATCGTGGATGACATGAGTGGTGAAGCGGAAACGTTTGAGAGTCAGGCCGAAAAGAGTCTCGCTGATTATGATGCGGCACTGAAGAAGGCTCGCCAGGAAGCTTCCCAGGCTCGTCTTCAGGGCCGTGAACAGGGCCTGAGCGAGCAGCAGACCCTAGTTGCCCAAGCACAGCAACAAGCCCGCTCCATTTTGGATCAGGCGCGTGTCTCCCTGCAGAAGGAAGCCGATGAAACGCTGGCCGCCTTACGGGCTCAGGCTGGAGCTCTTTCACAGCAACTGGCAGATCGGTTGATAAAAGGCTGATCTTTTTTAATCTTTAAAGAGTGATGTGCGCACGATATTGGGGGTGCAACTTGAATTCACTGCCAAGAAAAGGGTTCATTTGCTATGTGGCCTTGCTCGTCTGCCTCTTCGCCACGGAAGCTTTGGCCAACGAGGGTCACGAGTACCGTTGGGGAGATTTTGCCTACCGTGTTGTTAATTTCATCATTTTCTTCGGCATTCTCTGGTACTTTACAGGCAAACTGATCAAGAATTATTTCCGGGGTCGCCGACAGAATATTCAGGATACCTTCGACAATCTTGATAGCCGCCGTGAAGCGGCCAAGAAGAAGCTGAGCGAGGTCGAAGCGCACATTGCCAATCTCGAGCAGGAGCGGCGTGCTATTCTCGATGAAAGCCGCAGCCAGGCCGAGGCCCTGAAGAAAAACATCATTGAAGATGCCAAACGTCAGGCTGAGCAGATCGTAGCCCAAGCGCGTCTGACAGCTGAAAACGAGGGACGTTCTATATTGTCTCAGGTTCGGTCGACTATGGCCGATGAAATTGTGGATGCGGCAGAAAAGCTTCTGCGGGAAAAACTGGGACCCGCCGAACATGAGAAGCTGATCACCAATTCCCTTAATAAGGTGGTGCTCCATTGATTAATACCGTGGTTGCACGCAGGTACGCTAACGCGATTTTTGCGCTAGGCGAGAAGGAAGGGGATGAGGCACTGACCAAGCGTGGAGAGTGCCTGGCGAACTTGAAAAACATGATTGCCGCAACGCCCGGCCTGGATTTGACTCTGAAAAGTCCGGTTGTCCACATTGAGGAAAAGAAAGCGGTTCTTGCAAAACTGCTCTCTAAGCTCAAAGCGGACAAGATCATGAAAAATTTCTGCTTTTTGTTAGCAGACAAAGAGCGGCTCTCCTCCCTGCGTGATATAGCCACGCGTTATGGTGAACTGCTGGACGAGAAAAAGGGCATTGTCCGTGGTCGTGTGACAACGGCCATTCCGCTTTCCCCTGAAACGGAAAAGTCTATACTGAACTCTCTTTCAAAGAAAAGCGGTGGTGACATAAAACTGGAATTTGCTGTAGATGCAAGTATCCTTGGTGGAATGGTGCTCCATATGGGAGATCGTGTGCTGGATGCAAGTCTGCGAGCGCAACTGAGTATCCTGCGGGAGACTTTCAAGAGGGGTGAGTAAGGAGATGCAGATCAAAGCTGAAGAGATTAGCAAGATCATCCAAGAGCAAATCCAGAACTACGATCAGCGCGTGGAAATGAGCGAGACCGGTACCGTTCTCTATATCGGTGACGGTATCGCCCGCGTGCACGGCGTGCAGAATGCCATGAGCATGGAACTGCTGGAGTTTCCCGGCGGTGTCATGGGAATGGTCCTCAACCTTGAAGAGGACAACGTCGGCGTAGCTCTGCTTGGTTCGGATGTCGGTATTAAGGAAGGAGATCCCGTCAAACGGACCGGAAAGATTTTCTCCGTGCCTGTGGGCGAGAAAGTTATGGGCCGCGTGCTCAACCCTCTGGGTGAGCCCATTGACGGTCTCGGACCGGTTGAGGCCACTGAAGTGCGTGCCGTGGAAATCAAGGCACCTGGTATCATTGCCCGTAAGAGCGTGCATGAGCCAATGCCGACGGGTCTCAAGGCTATCGACGCCATGACACCCATTGGCCGCGGTCAGCGTGAGCTGATCATTGGCGACCGTCAGACCGGTAAGACCGCTGTCTGCATAGACGCCATCCTTGCGCAGAAAGAAACTGACATCCACTGCTTCTACGTGGCCATTGGCCAGAAGAAAGCTTCAGTGGCTCTTGTCGCTGATACCCTGCGCAAATACGGTGCAATGGAATACACGACCATCATTTCGGCCACGGCTTCCGACCCTGCACCTCTGCAGTACATTGCCGCCTATACTGGCTGCACCATGGCTGAACATTATCGTGACAACGGCAAGCACGCCCTGATCATCTACGATGACCTTTCCAAACAGGCTGTGGCTTACCGTCAGATGTCGCTGCTGCTCCGTCGTCCTCCCGGACGTGAAGCTTTCCCCGGCGACGTCTTCTACCTGCATTCGCGTCTGCTCGAAAGAGCTGCCAAACTGAACGACAGCCTCGGTGGCGGCAGTCTGACTGCTTTGCCCATTATTGAAACCCAGGCTGGTGACGTTTCGGCTTATATTCCCACAAACGTTATTTCTATTACTGACGGTCAGGTTTATCTGGAACCCAACCTGTTCAACGCCGGTGTGCGTCCCGCCATCAACGTCGGCCTTTCGGTCTCGCGTGTGGGTGGTGCCGCTCAGATCAAGGCTATGAAGCAGGTTGCCGGTACCATGCGTCTTGATCTGGCTCAGTACCGTGAACTGGCCGCTTTCGCCCAGTTCGGTTCTGACCTCGACAAAGCCACCAAGGCGAAACTGGATCGTGGCGCCCGTCTGGTCGAGCTTTTGAAACAGCCGCAGTATCGTCCCATGCCCGCTGAAGAACAGGTAGCTTCTATCTGGGCAGCCACACGCGGCCATATGGACGATGTGCCGGTTGAGAAGATTCGTCAGTTCGAAACCGATATGCTCACGTTCATTCGTGACACCAAGAAAGACGTCCTTTCCGCTCTGAAAGAGAAGAAGGTAATTGACGACAGTATTGAGAGTGCGCTCACCGACGCTGTGACCGCCTTCAAGAAAGGCTGGCAGGCTTAATCCGGGAGGGTACTCACATGCCTTCACTAAAAGATGTAAAAATGAAAATTGTCGGGGTCGGCAAGACCAAGCAGATCACCAAGGCCATGAATATGGTGGCCTCGGCGAAACTGCGTGGTGCGCAGGCTCGCATTGAAGCCTTCCGACCCTATGCGGCAAAATACCACGATGTTCTGGCAGAGCTTTCGACCAAGGTCGAAGGCAATGCCCATCCTCTCCTCTCAGAGCACGAGGAAAAGAAAACCTGCGGCGTCATCCTCATTACCAGCGATCGTGGCCTTTGTGGTAGTTTTAATGGCAACATTATTGCTACTGCCCTGAAATTGGCCAAGCAGAAAGAGTCTGAGGGTATGACCGTGAAGTTCAGCTGCGTGGGCCGTAAAGGCCGCGATGCTGTGCGTCAGGCAGGCTATGAGATTGTGAGCGCTTTTGCTGACAGAATGGGAAGCATTGACTTCTCTCTGGCCAGTACTGTGGCTCAGGAACTGATTCGTGGCTATGAGACTCTTGATTTTGATGAGGTCTGGCTGATCTACGGCGAGTTTGTCTCCATGGCTCAGCAGCCTCCGAAATCACTGTGTCTTTTGCCGTTAAAGACTCCAGAAGCGGATGAACAAGCTGCTCCCGCCGAGACTGGCCCGCATTGTGAATACATATACGAGCCCAAAGAAGAGCAACTGTTGGCGGAACTTCTGCCGCGTTATGTCAATGTGCAGGTTTATCGTGGATTGCTCGACACCTCAGCTAGTGAACATGCCGCCCGTATGGCGGCCATGGACAACGCAACGAGGAACTGTAACGAGCTGATCAACTCGCTGACTCTGCTCTACAACAAGACACGTCAGGCTTCCATCACCAGCGAACTCATCGATATTGTCGGCGGCGCAGAAGCGCTGAACGGTTAAGGAGCCGTAGTATGAGCAAAAATATAGGTAAGATCGTTCAGGTCATCGGCGCTGTCGTGGACGTCGCGTTCCCCGATGGCAACCTGCCGAATATCCTGAACGCCCTTGAGATTAAAAACCCAAATAATGCCAACGCAGCGGATCTGGTTTGCGAAGTGGCTCAGCACCTTGGTGATAATGTGGTTCGCACCATCGCCATGGATGCCACTGACGGACTGACCCGCGGCATGGAGGCTGTGGACACGGGCAAACCGATCATGGTGCCTGTGGGCAAAGCCTCTGTAGGACGTATCCTGAACGTTCTGGGTCGTCCTGTGGACGAATTGGGTCCGGTCAATGCGGAAAAATATTATCCCATTCACCGTCCTGCCCCTGAATTCACAGAACAGAATACCAAGGTCGAACTTTTAGAGACCGGTATTAAGGTCGTTGATCTGCTCGTTCCCTTCCCCAAGGGCGGCAAGATGGGCCTCTTCGGTGGTGCAGGCGTGGGTAAGACCGTTATTCTGATGGAAATGATCAACAACATTGCCCAGCAGCATGGCGGTTCCTCCGTATTCACCGGTGTGGGTGAACGTACTCGTGAAGGTAATGACCTTTATCACGAACTCAAAGAAGCCGGCGTGCTTGAGCGTTCCACCTTGGTTTACGGTCAGATGAACGAGCCTCCGGGAGCCCGTGCTCGTGTGGCCCTTTCCGGTCTGGCCTGCGCAGAATATCTGCGTGACGAAGAACATCAGGACGTGTTGCTCTTCATCGACAACATCTTCCGTTTTACTCAGGCTGGTTCCGAAGTGTCCGCTCTGCTCGGTCGTATGCCTTCCGCTGTGGGTTATCAGCCTACTCTGGGTACTGACCTTGGTGCTCTTCAGGAACGCATTACCTCCACAAACAAGGGTTCGATCACCTCGGTGCAGGCCGTTTACGTTCCTGCTGACGACTTGACTGACCCGGCTCCTGCAACGACCTTCTCCCACTTGGACGGTACCCTCGTGCTTTCGCGTCAGATCGCAGAGCTCGGTATTTATCCCGCTGTGGACCCGCTCGACTCCACATCCCGTATTCTTTCGCCCGACGTTGTCGGCGAAGAACACTACAATGTGGCTCGTCGTGTGCAGATGGTGCTGCAGAAGTACAAGGAACTGCAGGACATTATCGCCATCCTTGGCATGGACGAACTTTCCGACGAAGACAAGCTTACGGTGGCCCGTGCCCGTCGTATTCAGCGCTTCCTCTCGCAGCCCTTCCACGTTGCTGAAATCTTCACCGGTACACCCGGTCAGTATGTCAAGCTCGAGGACACCATTAAGGGCTTCAAGGGTATTCTGGATGGTGAGTACGACGAACTGGCTGAAGGCGACTTCTACATGCTCGGCGGCATTGATCAGGCCGTGGCCAAGTATGAGAAGCGTAAGCAACAGGCCTAAGATCACGGCCTTTCGTTCCTACTTGCCTTTCAGTATAAGGAGAAGCTATGTCCACGCTGCAGCTTAGTGTGGTAACGCCTGATAAAACGGTAGTGAGCGAGGCCGTTGAGATGTGCATTTGTCCCGGTGTTGCCGGTGAGTTTGGTGTTTTGCCGAACCACGTCTCAATCCTTTCCGCGCTGAAGATCGGTGATTTGCGTTACCGGGTTAATGGCAAGGACGAGCATGTCTTTATCTCTGGCGGCTTTGCTGACATGAACAACAATGTCTTGAGTGTCTTAGCTGAGTCGGCTGAAAAAGCAGCCGATATCGATGAGGCACGCGCCAAGGCGGCCAAGGAACGTGCTGAAAAAAGGCTTGCCGAAAAAAGTGAAACGGTCGATGAAGTAAGGGCCCAGGCTGCCTTGCAGAGAGCTGTTGTGCGTCTGCAGCTGGCTAGATCCTAATATCGTCTTCCAGTTTTGTCATAGCGGCCTGCAACACTGTTGCGGGCCGCTTTCTTTTGGGAGACATGCCTCAAGCAACTGTCATGGTTGTTACAGCTCGTGGGATCCATTTTGCTATAAAGCATGGCTGGTTAACGAGAAAAGGGCCTTTTTTCAGTTTTCACATAGGCTGATCGTTGTGGCAGATTTTTGATTGTGAAAATTTGCCATAGCCATGGGCTATAAGACAAAATATTGTGCCCGGGCCGGGCGCTTTTTTTTGAGACTTCCACAAACTTGGCTTGAATATTTTCTTTCTTCGAAGGGCATGATCAGCCCGTTTCTTGGGGCCTTTTGAGGAGCAAGAGAAAAATCATTGGATCTGGGTGTTTTTTTTGCTTTTCTTCTTGAAAAAGGCTTGCAATGGGTATAAGTTAGCCGTCATTCTGTAAGATGAAGTTTTATGCCCATGGTCAGCCAATCTGAAGAGACCGCAAAACGTCTTCGCACGTTGAAGAAGTGCCTGAGAGAAAAAGACTTGTCCGCTTCTACTTCGCCTTCCGCTGAGAATAAAGCGCCGGTCTCTGAGCGCCGCAAGGTGCTTAAAGATTTTCTTTCACAGCAGCAGGCTGGCATGAGCGCCTTGGCCAGTGCTGGCGTAATCGGTCTGCATATGGTCAGCGGACCTCTGGTCGGCTTTGGCTTGGGCTATGCGCTGGACTGGTTTTTTGGCTGCCATCCCTGGGGCAAGATCGTTTTTTTGATCGTGGGCATCGGTGCTGGCTTTCTCAATGTCTATCGCGATACCAAGATCTTGCTGGCACGCATGGCTCGACGTTCCGCAGCGGAAAAGTCAGCTGTCAAAGACCCTCACCGCTAATCGTTGTGCATACACGGTAATGCGAGCAGAAACCTGAGTGCGTGCAGACGTAGGAATGGTTTTTCAGATCCAAACACAGAACGGCATATCTGAAGTTGCGTTGAGAGCGTGCGCAACGCCATAGAGCGTGTGTGGCCTGAGTAGAGACTTAGGCGTAACATTGCCCCTTGCGGGAAATTCACCTGACGGCATTCATGGCGTCTTCTGATGACAAATTTACGGAGGTGGCGTTTCCTTCCCGGCTTAAAAGCCTGGGGCTCCACGCCGAAAACTGATGAAAATTGATGGTTTTCGACCAGTTTTTTCTCTGGACAGATGGCTCTGGCAACAAGGGCTTGGACATCCACAGATTATGCCCATCTTGCGCAACGAGATCCTTTTGTCTGCCCTTGCCCTGATTGGTGGTCTCTGTCTTTTTCTTGTGAACAGCTGGCTTTTTTGGTTTGGTGTCGGTTCAGCTGTCATGGCCATGACTTTTTTTGGCCTATCACGTTTTTTTTTACGGACAAATTTTGGCGGTTTTCGGAGCGGTCTGCTTGTGAGCGTGCTTGTACGCTGGGCAGGACGACTCCTTTTGACCGTACTTCTTCTCTATGTGGCCTTGGTACTCTGTGCAGCGCCTGTATCGGCGATTTTGGCGGGACTAGTCTCGGCATCGATACTCGCTTTGGTGACGTACGCAGTACAGGCGAAAAGATCCTAACTGCAGCAACAGGGGGTTGTTATGGCAGGTGCATTGCCAGAACCAGTACTTCTTTCCACCGCTCTTGGTCTAGATGAAATCACCATCAGCGGTCAGCTGATCGAGTTTAAACACGTCTTTTTTTCCTGGGTTGCCATCGCCATTCTGGTTGTTCTTGCGCTTATGCTGCGTAAGCGCTTGACAGAAAAGACCCCAGGAATGCTGCAGAATGTCTTTGAATCGGTCATTGACACCATAGAAAAATTTGTGGTCTCAAACATGGGCAAGGACGGGCATTTTTATACACCCCTGCTTGCCGGTATGTTCCTCTATATTTTCTGCATGAATTTTCTTGGTCTTGTGCCAGGTTTTGATGCACCGACAGCCAACTTAAATTCCACTGTTTGTATGGCCCTTTTTGTCTTTGTGCTCTACAATATTGTGGGTATCATTCGTTGGAAAGGTCACTACATCAATCAGTTCACTGGTCCTTCCAAGGTGTTGATTCCGTTGATGCTGCCTTTGGAGTTTGTATCACACCTCGCTCGTCCTCTTTCTCTTTCTCTCCGTCTTTTTGGTAACATCCGCGGTGAAGAAATCGTCATGATTCTCTTCTTCTCCATGGCACCGATCTTGAGCACAGTTCCGATCTATGCTCTCTTTCTCCTTGGCAAGACCATGCAGGCCTTCGTCTTCTTCATGTTGACCATGTTCTACTTGAAGAGCGCCCTGGAAGGTCCTGAACATTAATTTGCGGGAATGGTCGCTTTGACCCAAACATATAACCGTTTAGGAGTGCATCATGCGTAAAATGCTTCTCATCGTGCTGAACACAGTCGCCCTTCTGGGCATCGCCAGCCTTGCTCTTGCTGCCGGCCTCGATCCTATGGCCATGGGCTATAGCAACCTCGCCGCTGCTCTGGGCATTGGCATCGCTGCCTGCGGCTGCGGTTGCGGCATGGGCCTGGGCCTCAAAGGCGCCTGCGAAGGCGTTGCCCGCAATCCTGAAGTGAGCGGCAAAATTACCGGTACCATGATTCTGGCCTTCGCCTTCATCGAATCTCTGGCCATTTATGCTCTCGTTATCAGCTTCATCCTGCTTTACACCAATCCCCTTGGTGCCTAATTGTTCGCACGCAAGGCAAGGCTAAGGCCTTGCTGAGAATATCTGAGGGCGGCTTCAAGCCGCCCTCTTTTTTTCTTGCCTAGCTCTTGTGAAAAATTGTACAAGGAGAACGTCAAGCGTGGGTTTTGTCTTTTTGTGAACAGGCTGTGCCAAATTCGGGAAGAGCCTTTATGTCAGAGCTGTATGAACCTAAAAGCAAGCATATTCCTCAGGCGACCATCAAGCGCCTGGCAACCTATGTGCAGGTCCTAAAAAATTTCGATAGAGATAATGTTGAGGTCGTTTCTTCCAATCCTCTTGCAGAGGCCTGTGGTGTTCAAGGTTCGCAGGTGCGTAAAGATCTCGCGTATTTTGGAGAATTTGGCATCAGAGGGGTGGGCTACCACGTGAAGAGCCTCATGCAGTCCATCACCTCTTCGCTGGGTGTGGATCATGAGTGGCCTATGGTACTTGTAGGCGTCGGCAATCTTGGTCGAGCCATGATCAATCACATCAACCGCCATGCGCATGCTTTTACAATCAAGGCCATATTTGACTGCGATCCCTTTAAAATCGGGGATAAAGTCTATGGTTTTGAAGTGTTGAGCCCAAGTGAAATTCAAGACTGTGTGGAAAAAATGCATATCGCTATTGGCATTATCACCACACGGCCCGAGCGTGCACAGCGTGCCTGTGATCATCTTGTCAATGCTGGCATAACGGCTATCCTCAATTTCGCTCCGGCTCGCATCAAAGTACCCGATACCGTGAAGGTTGAATATGTGGATTTCTTTCGCAACTTGTACAGCCTTGTTTTTAATCTGACCCAAGGCGAAAAGAATTGATGTGGATGCATTTGCGGCAAGCACTGGCCTTCCTCACGCGTTTTCCCCTAGCTTGTCATTCGTCTGATCCCATCTGCAGTGTGCCGTATTTTTTGCCGGCCGGTTTTTTCTTGGGGCTTTTTCTGAGCTTGTCAGCCGTTGCCGTCAATTGTCTTCTGATCACTCTTCCCTACCACGCTTTCCTTGCCGGCTTTTTTTGGCTTTGTCTTGAGATTTGGAGCACACGCGCTCTGCACTGGGATGGTCTGGCGGATCTTGCCGATGCTCTTGGCAGTGGAGCGCAGGGGCAACGTTTTCTTGACATTCTGCGAGACAGCCGTCTTGGCAGCTTTGGTGCCATCACCTTGTTTCTGGTTTTGCTCGGGCACTTCCTTCTTGTTTCCCTGCAGCTTCTGCAAGAACACTATGTATTGCTCGCTCTTGCCCCGGCTTTTGCCAGAGCCATGCCCGTGCTTTTGGCCAAGGGGCTAGCTGCCAGTAGCGGCTCAAGTCTTGGACTTGTGGTTTTGCAGGCTCTCACAAAGTATCCCCAACTTTTTCGGCTCAACCTGGCCTTCGTACTGCTTCTGCCTCTTGTTCTCTGCCTGTGGCAGGAGTCCATACGGGTGCTTTGGCTTTACCCCCTGCTTTATGTCCTTGTGCGCTTTTTGCGTTCTACAGCCCAGGCCAAGGGGGGGATTTCAGGCGATTATTATGGTGCTGCCATAGAACTCAGTCAGTTGGCTTTTCTTTTTTGCACGCTTTGACCGCAAAGGAGCTGATATGGATTTTCTTGCTTTTGTGAAAAAGGCGCGAACCTGTCGTCGTTTTGCCGAAGACAAACCGTTGCAGCGCGAAGATTTAGATTTTCTTGTAGAATGCGCACGTCACACCCCTTCAGCCCGCAATGCTCAGCAGGTCCGTTTTGTGGAAGTATTCAGCGAATGCGCCGCCAAACTTTTTCCCTTAACCCATTGGGCCATGGCTCTGAAGGACTGGCAGGGGCCCTATGTCGGGGAGCGGCCCACTGCCTTTTTGGGTCTGGCTCTGCCTGAGGCTGCGGGTGAACTTGCTCTGGTCGATCTTGGTATCGTTGCCCAGACAATACAGCTTGCGGCTACCAGTCGGGGCTTTGGTTGTTGCATCATCAAAAGCTTTGATCAGGCGAAGGCTGAGCAGTTGCTTGAACTGCCTGAAGCTTTGCGTCTGCAATTGGTTTTGGGACTTGGTGTTGCTGTGGAAAAGCGTGTGAGTGTGGATGTGCCTGCATCAGGGTCTTTGGCCTATTATCGTGATGACGAAGGGGTTCACTATGTGCCAAAGCGTTCTCTTGAGGAACTGGTGATCAGGCGTTTTGACTGAAGTGGCGGGCTGCGAGCGTAAAGTTTTTCGCCCAGGAGGGATGCGTTTGGGCAAAGATATGGGTGTAGGAGCCCCATGTCCTTTTAACGCATAAACCGTCATAGGCCACCCCTTGAACTTTGCCCATACCCTGTCCCAGCGTTAAGCTGAGCATGGGAGCAAGAGGCTGGCCTTCCAGGCAGCGCGAATAGTGGAATTCATGGCCGCGCAAGGTTTCGCCCTGACTGAAGAAAGGATTGTCTTGTGTGACGCAGGCCTGCACATAGCCAAGACCTTGCGGCCTGGCACAAAATTCCACATCAACAGGGAATACGCCGCACATTTTGTATGACTGACCTTTGACAATGAGCGATCTGGCCAAGAGCATAAAGCCCCCGCATTCGGCATAGATGGGAAGTCCTCGCTGGGAGAGTTCGGAAATCCATCTTAGGGCCGGGGATGCTGCTAGCTCTTTGGCATAATCTTCAGGAAAACCACCTCCCAGGTAGAGACCGTGGATTTCCTGCCACTGGCTGGCAGGACTTGGGTCGCCAAGCAGACGCAGTGGGACGAGTTCAGCTCCGTATTGTGTAAGAGCCTCAAGGTTTTCTGGATAGTAGAACCAAAAAGCCTGATCACGGACATACGCGATTCTGACGTTTGACGCGGCGCTCGGACTTTGCTGGGCCTGGCTTTGTTCAAGATGTATAGTCGCTGTGAGCGTTTGACGTTCACTGCTTGCCCTTGCAGGCTGGCAACAAGCCAGAAGTTTATTCAGATCAAGGGATTGCTGAATGAGGTCTGCGAGCGTTTCGAGTCTCTCTTCGCAATCTTGCGCTAGTTCTTCGCCGCTGCTGGCCAGTCCCATATGGCGTTCTGGCAGGGGATTGTTCGCTAGCCTGGGAATGGCGCCGAGAACCGGAAGACCCGCTTCCTCTTCAATACAGGTTCTCAGTAGGGCTTCCTGACGAGCTGTCCCTACTCTGTTGAGTACGCAGCCGGCAAAGCTGAGCCCGTCTTCAAAGCTGGTCAGCCCCCGGATGAGTGCCGCTGCCGTGCGTGTCGTCTTGGTGACATCGACTACCAGTAAAATGGGAAAATTGAGGAGTCTGGCCAGCTCGGCCGTAGAATAAGCACCTCGGCTGTTTTGTCCATCGTAGAGACCGCGATTGCCTTCGAGCAGGGCAAAGAGCGGCAGGCCCTGCTTCGACAGTTTTTGCAGAGACTGGACGGCAAATTGGCAGAGAGGCTCTGAGGGCAGAAAAAAGAGGTCAAGATTACTTGCTGGTTGCCGACTCGCTTTGGCAAGCCAGGCCGCATCAATGTAATCCGGGCCTTTTTTGAACGCTTTGACGGCAAAGCCTTTGTGGGTCAAGGCACGGGCCAGTCCCAGAGAAACCAGGGTTTTGCCGCCACCGCCTCGAGCCGCTGAAATGCAGAGTCTTGGGCAAGTTATTGCGGGTGGTATGTGATGCTCCGCTGCCATTGCGACTTTTCCTGAGCCTGGGGAGTATCCCCAGGCTCTTTCGTGTTTTTGGACTAATGCTTGAAGGAGCGTTGAGCGGTGAAGACCATGGCAACCTGAGGGCTGGCCTCATTGCAGGCCATAATCACTTCGGCATCGCGCATCGCGCCACCGGGCTGAGCAATGGCTGTTACGCCTTCAGCTACGGCCACATCCACACCGTCACGGAAGGGGAAGAAACCGTCTGAGACGAGACGGGAGCCTTCGAGACCTCCGTGCTGCTTTTGCACACGCTCTTGGATGTCTTTAAGATGTTCGAGTTTTTTGTCGTCTGTGGCCGCTTGCTGCTTGAGCTCGTACAGGGAAAGTCCCAGTTCCTTGAAAGCAAGGACGTCGGCGTATTTGGTATAGGCCTTGTGGATGGCCAATTCTACGCAGCCCACTCTGTCTTGCTCACCAGTACCGATGGCGCAGGTTGCTCCATCGCGGGCAAAAATCACGGAATTGGAGGTCACACAGCTTTCCACAGCCCAAGCAAAGCGCAGGTCGTCCAGCTCCGCTTGACTTGGTTTCCGTGTGGCGACCTCGACGCCTTCCTTGGTTTTGGCCAAGGCCGGTAAGAAATCTTCATTGCGGAGAATGCGGTCCGCAAAGGATTTTTGGACAACGAGACCTCCGTCTGCCAGGCTCTTGATGTCGAGGAAGGCAGAACGCGTAAATTCTTCCAGTCTGCCAAGTCCAGGTAATTCCATAATGCGCAGATTTTTGCGGCTTTTGAGCAAATCAACAGTACCTTCCTCAAAGGACGGAGCCGCCACCACCTCAAAATAATTGGCCGCCACCAGTTCAGCGGCTTCACGGGTGAAGGCGCGGTTGACGACACAGGCGCCGCCGAAGGCCGCAATGCGGTCACACCAGAAGGCTTTGTTGAGGGCATCGCCAAGACCTTGATTGCTCCAGGCCGCTCCACAGGGATTATTGTGTTTGACAATGACAGCTGCCGCACGTTCATGCAGATATTGCAACATATTGGCGGCATTATCCACATCAGTCAGATTTGTCTTGCCAGGATGTTTTCCGGCCTGAATCATCTGTGTTTCATTCATGGCTGAAACCAGGGCATTGCCCGGACCACGCCAGGAAATGCCGCCGATGGAGAGAGAGCCTTCACTTAACGCATAGAGTGCAGCGGGCTGATCAGGATTTTCTCCGTAACGGAGACCTTTGACCTGACCGTCCAGAGTCCAAACACGCTTTTTATAGACAAGTTTTTGCTCGCCAAGCTGGATGGTTAATGTGTCTGGGAAGGAATCAGCCACTATGGTGGAATACATTGCCTTTAAATTCTCAGCCATCTTGTCTCTCCTGCAGAGCTTGAGCGTCAAGGAAGCCGTCAGGCGGATCACTTGACAGAATGCCTTTTTTTGGGTTTAAATATAAATTTGCGCGAAGATTGCTAACGCAGAGACAAAAGTTTGTGCGGCACACTTCAGAGCTCTTGTTTTGCCCTTTTGAGGGCAGCTTACGCCCGCAGAAGCGTTTTTTGCTTTTGTCTTGAGCTTTGTCTAGTGTAGCAGGATTTGCTCGCAAGTGCTACTAGATCTTTTGGAAATGGCGAGAGTGGAGGAAGTATGGCCCGTATTACCGTGGAAGACTGCCAGGAGCGTGTCAATAATCGTTTCCTGCTTGTTCAAATGGCTATCAAACGAGTACATCAGTACCGTGATGGCTATGAGCCCCAGATCAATACGCGCAACAAGGAATGTGTGACGGCCCTACGCGAAATAGCCGCGGGCAAAGTGAGTCCTGACGACGAAAGTCTCTATACGCCGTTAAGTGCTGCTGAACTGGAAGCCGCTGCTGGCCGCGACTATCCAGAAGACTAAAATGTGAGATTGTTTTTGCCCATTTGGACAGAGAGTCCTTTACTGAAAAGAGCACACAGTCATGTCGCAGCGTGATTATTATGAGGTTTTAGGCGTCAGCAGAAACGCCAGCGAAGACGAGCTGAAGAAGGCCTATCGCAAGCTCGCCATGAAATACCATCCCGACCACAATCCCGGGGATGCCGAAGCTGAACAGAAGTTTAAAGAAGCGGCTGAAGCGTATGATGTGCTGCGTGACGAGAATAAGCGCGCACGCTATGACCGCTTTGGTTTCGCCGGTGTTCAGGGTGGCGGCGGTGGTTTCAGCTCCACGGATGATATTTTTTCGCACTTTGGCGATATTTTTGGGGATTTTTTTGGTTTTTCTGGCATGTCGGGCTCTCACGCCTCCGAAGGTGCCGATCTCCGTTATAATTTGACTATCAGCTTTGCCCAAGCGGCCAAAGGTGACAAGGTCACGCTGTCCTTACCTAAGCATGTCACGTGTCCTGAATGTCAGGGCTCAGGGGCTGCACCGGGTTCCAAGGTTGAGACCTGCCGGCATTGTAATGGTACAGGTCAGGTGCGGCGCAGTCAGGGCTTTTTCCAAATTGCCATGCCCTGTCCAGTCTGCCATGGTCAGAGAAAAGTGATTGTCAAGCCCTGTGCCCGCTGCAAAGGCGAAGGCATGGTTGTGGATACACGCAAGCTCGAAGTGCATATTCCGGCTGGTGTGGACACGGGTGTGCGTTTGCGAGTTCGCGGTGAAGGAGAGCCGGGGACCCATGGCGGGCCTCCTGGCGATCTTTATGTCGTGATTACGGTGGAAGAGGATAAGCGATTTGAGCGGCATGGCCAGGATCTGCTCTGTCATGTGGAAATCACCTTTGTGCAGGCGGCTTTGGGCTATAAGACCCAGGTGCCTGGCCTTGATGGAGATTTACCTGTGGAAATTCCCAAGGGAGTGCAGAGCGGTTCGATTTTGCGTCTGTCAGGTGAAGGCATGCCCTATCCTGGACGTTCAACGCGCGGAGATTTGCTGGTACAGGTCAATGTCCGCACACCCACCCACCTCACTGAGCGCCAGGAAGAGCTCTTACGTGAATTTGAGGCTGAGGGTGACGAAGGGCTTGTAAAAAAAGCACAGAAAAGAATGAAGAAGTTTATGGGTCTCTAACTCTTTGTTTGTTAAGGAGATCTCCGTGGAAAAGATGCTCGCCCGTCTGGCGCGACAGCTGGATTCTCTGGATGAAGCCTCCCTGCTGAATTTGTGGAGTAAATATGCCACGATGACTCAACGCTTTGAACCCACAGAGCGTTGGGAGGAAGCGGCACTCATTTTTTCTCTCATTCAGGCCAAACACTGGAAAAATCAGCTTTTCAACTTCAATTTGTCTCAGATGAGCCGTCCAGCGGCTGGAAAGCCCGGCAGCGCAGATGAGCAGGCGATGTTGAACTTCGGATTTTCTCTTGAGCCCAAGGAAAAGGATAGCAAGCGTAATGCCCCATCGCATTGCCGCGTGCTTTCTTTCAAATCGGATGCTCAGACTTCCCACAACGACGACGAGAGTTAACGTTGACATTTGCAACGCAAAGGAACGCAGCATGGCCAATACTGTGATCATTGGTGCCCAGTGGGGCGACGAAGGCAAGGGGAAAATCGTTGATCTGTTAAGTCAGCACAGTGATGTTATTGTGCGCTTTCAAGGTGGTAATAATGCCGGGCATACCATCAGCGTTGCAGGTCGCAAGACTATTTTGCATCTCATTCCCTCGGGTATTCTGCATCCCAAAGCGCTTTGTTTGATTGGCAACGGCGTTGTGCTGGATCCGCACGTCTTTCTGCAAGAAGTAGATGAGCTGGTCAAGAATGGCGTTGATGCTTCCAACGATCGTCTGGGTATCAGTTATAAGACGCATCTTATTTTACCCTATCACAAGGCCATGGACGCAGCTCGCGAAAGCGCACGGAGCAAAGACAAGATAGGCACAACCGGCCGTGGCATTGGTCCCTGCTATGAAGATAAGGCCACACGCATTGGGCTGAGGGCTGGAGATCTTGCTAATCCCGATCTCGTTCGCTCCAAGATTGAGCGGGCACTGACGGAAAAGAATATTCTCTTCACCAAGCTCTATCAGCGTGAGCCCATGGACGCTGCCAAGATTGCCGATGAGCTGCTCAGTCTGGCCCCGCGTCTTCTGCCCTATCTGAAAAATGTGGAAGAAGAGATCAGTCTGGCAGAACAGGCCGGTAAGGAGATTCTCTTCGAGGGGGCACAGGGCACCCATCTCGATATTGACCACGGCACCTATCCTTTTGTCACATCCTCCAATACGGTGGCTTCCAATGCGGCCACTGGCAGCGGCGTTGGTGCCGGACTTTTGAGCAAAATCACGGGTATAGTCAAAGCCTACACCACCCGTGTGGGTGAAGGCGCCTTTCCGACAGAGCTTTTTGACAGCGTGGGCGAGTATTTGCAGAAAAATGGTCATGAATACGGTGCCACTACTGGTCGGCCCAGGCGCTGCGGCTGGCTTGACTGTGTGATTTTGCGCGCCAGTGCCAGGCTCAATGGCTTAACGGAAATCGCCTTAACCAAGCTCGACGTGCTCAGAGGTCTGGATACGCTCAAAATCTGCACCGGCTACACCTATCAGGGGCAGAATCTCAATTATCCGCCGCAGGGTGAAGGGGCTCTTTCCAAGGTCACCCCCTGCTATGAAGAGCTGCCGGGTTTTGACGATGATATCAGCCAGGTTCGTAGCTTTGGCGCTTTGCCTGAAGTAGTTCGCCGCTATGTGGAGCGCATTGAGGAAATTGTCGGCGTACATATTGCCTATGTTTCCGTAGGTGCTGACCGAGAAGCCACCATTGTTCGCTAAGACCCTTGCGCAGGCTTTTCCTTCTCTCGTTAGGCTTTGCGGCGATACCTGTATGGGTCGTCTGCAAAGCCTGGCTAGACGACCCCCTCAGGTTCTGCTTTTTGAAGGCGGAAATGAAGAAGCCCGTCTTGAGCTGGCTCGCTATTGGGCCTGTATCAATCTCTGTGAAGCCGCTGAACGGCCCTGTTTACATTGTGTAACCTGTCGTTCCATTTTGCTGGATCAATGCCTTGAGATCAGAGCGCTTGACGGTCGTATTGGCAGCAAGGAAGACGAACAGGAGCCGGGCTTTTTTCGAACTTTTAATGCCGAAAATGCCCGTGAACTTAAGCATTGGCTCGGCAATTATCCAAAGCTGCGTTATCATCTCGTCTATATCACGGGGATTGCCGCGAGCCGTCCGGAGGCGCCCAATGCTCTGCTCAAGATCCTTGAAGAACCCTCTGCGTCAGCTCTTTTTGTCTTGCTTGTTCCCCAGCGCGAACAGATCCTTCCCACTCTGGTTTCTCGCTCTCTAATTCTGACATTGCCGCAAGAGCTGCACGAGGAAGCGCCCTCTGAAGACGTCGTGGATCTTTTGTCGCGTTTTTCCGCTTTCTTGACGGGGAGTGAAGATTTTTTGGGGTATATCAGCCCCAAGAGTTTTCTCTCTCTGCCCTTGGCCAGAGAATTTTTGCTCGGCTGTCAAAAAAGTCTCGTGCACGTTCTGGCGGGAGAAGCCAAGACTCCCCTTGAAACATGTCTTGCGCGCTTGTCAGCCAGAGCACTTTCCCAGGCCATTCTGTGGACACAGGAAGCCTGTGAAATGCTGCGCAATGAATTAAGCCCGGTTTCCCCGCTCAGGGTAGTGGAAGCCTATGCCATGCATCTGTATTTGCTTGGCAGAAGTTGACGTCAATATGGTCTTTTTGCGTTTGTCCACATAGCCGCAAGGGATCGTGCCAGTTGTTCATCGGGGCTGACCTATTTTAGACATCCTCCTCGTTCTCAGGGCGGGGAGGATGTCAGCGTTTTGTTCTGGAGAGGAGCACAATGGTTTCCACATGGGGGGTATGGGGGAAAAGATCAAGGGGTACGATGCGCTCTACCTGGAATCGTTCGGACAAACGCAGGAGATCACGGGCAAGGGTGGCAGGATTGCAGGAAACATAGCAGATGGCTTGAAGCTCATCTCTTTTTAGGACGGCCATGAGGGTTTCAGGTTCAAGACCTGTGCGCGGAGGATCACACAAAAGCACATCAGCTTTTTGCACGCTGGCCATCAGTTTTCGGCAGGCTCCGGCCTGCGCTTGATAATTGTGACAATGGAAGCTTTGGGCGTTGGTTTGGGCGCAGGCAACGCTAAGAGCTTGTACCTCGATGCCAAGAACCCTGCGGAAATTGTCCGCAAGCAGCAGTCCAGGGGCACCTACGCCACAGAAAAGATCCAGGAGATCTCGGTTTTTTCCCGCATAGGCGGAAAGTTGCGACAGAACCTGCTGAGCAAGAATCTGGCTGGCCTGCGAGTTGATCTGAAAGAATGAGTCCACATCGAGGCGAAAAAAGCGTCCGCCGAGAGGCAGGGCTAACTGGGCATTGCCTGTCTTTCCCAAAACAAGCACACGCTTCTCACCCACGGCCAGTTGATCGTCGGCTTTGCGTTCTTCATGCACAAGGCAGGCTATTTCAGGAAAGATTGCCAGCAGTTGTTCGCAGACTTTGCGGACACAGTCTCTTTCCCTTTGCTTGCCAGGGCTTGTGATGAAGAGCAGCCAGAAGGCCTGCGTATGGCTTTCTGGCAAAAAACCCTGACGGACTACAAGAAAACGCCAGAAAGCATGGCCTTTTGTGTCAGAAGGAGAGGGCGGCAGGGCTGTTGAGCAGAGTTCTGCTACTTTTTCGCAGATTGTCTGCACGATTTTCGGCATGCGTTCGCAGTCTGGAGTTGCCAGAATCTCGTGGCTGTGAAAAGCGCGTTGACCGAGGAGAAGATGCCCGTCTTTTTTGTCTGCAGCAAAGGCGAATTCCATTTTATTGCGATAACAGCCGATGTCAGGAGAGGCTATGACTGAGGCAAGAACCTGCTCAAGATGATGAGATGGGAGTTTGCCTGTGCGTAGCATGGCTTGGCTGACAAAGTCCTGTTTCCAATGCAATTGTTCGGCATAGGGCATCCGTGCTAGGCTACAGCCACCGCAGAGAGCAGCGTGTGGACAGCTGGCTTGGGGGAGAAGGCGAATGGGTTCGACGATCTCTGCTGTCAGATAGTTGCGTGATCTTTTGCCGATTTTGATGCGTACCCGCTCTCCTGGCAGGGCTCCGGGTACAAAGACGACAAGGCCACTGTCTGCACCCGAGGTGATTCGACCTAGTCCCTGACCGTCGCTGGACAGGGCGGAAATATCGAGAAGGGGATAATTGTCTTTTTTTGGCACAGTGTCACCGTTTTCAGCAGCCTAAGTGTACAAATTTCTTGCCTCTTGATTTCGTCTGGATATGGCCTGAGGGGCTTTCGTCGTTGAAAAAAACGTTCGGAAGCCTGCCAGTGCTTGTTTCAGCGGCAAAAAAGCCAAAATTGCAATGGCAAAGATTTTGAACTACTGTGACTTATTCTTGACTATGGTGCCTAATAAGCACATATTCAATTACTTCAAAGCAGGATACGATCAGCTCCTCCTGCTGCGGTTGTAAGCGGGATTTTTTCACAAGACCCTGCTTTTCTGTTTTTGTCAAGCAGACGTTAAAACTGGCGACAGAACGCTAGTGGTACCTATATTGGAGAGGGGCAGTTGAGGGATGTCCAAATTTCTGGATTTTGCTTTTGGTTTTTTTTCCAATGATCTCGCCATTGACTTGGGTACGGCCAATACCTGTGTGTATGTCAAAGGACAAGGCATTGTGCTCAGAGAACCCTCTGTGGTTGCGGTACGCAAGGATTCCCGCAATAATACCGAGGTTGTTGCCGTAGGCCATGAGGCCAAACGTATGCTTGGTCGTACTCCGGGCAATATCTGGGCCATCCGTCCGATGAAGGATGGGGTAATTGCGGATTTCGAGACCACAGAGGCCATGTTGCGGCACTTTATCGCCAAAGCGCATAATAGTCGCTATCTTGTCCGTCCGAGAATCATGGTCTGTGTGCCCACGGGTATCACACAGGTGGAAAAACGGGCCGTTAAGGAATCGGCGCAGTCGGCGGGAGCACGTGAGGTTTATCTCATAGAAGAGCCAATGGCTGCTGCCATTGGTGCTGGCCTGCCCATTCAGGAACCGACAAGCAATATGGTTGTGGACATCGGCGGCGGAACAACGGAAGTGGCCGTGATTTCCCTTTCTGGCATTGTCTATTCGCGTTCTGTGCGGGTAGGTGGCGACAAAATGGACGAGGCCATTCTTACCCACGTCAAACGTAAGTACAAGATGTTGATCGGTGAATCGTCAGCCGAAGCCATTAAGCTGAAAATTGCTTCGGCCTATCCCATGGACCCAGAACAGCAGATAGAAGTTAAGGGACGAGATCTGGCAACGGGCATCCCTCAGAATATCATTATTTCTTCGGAAGAGATCCGTAAGGCCATTGCCGAACAGGTGGAAAGCATTGTTTCGGCCGTACGCATTGCTTTGGAACAGACTCCGCCAGAACTGGCTGCCGATATCGTCGATCGTGGCATTGTCTTGACCGGTGGAGGTGCTTTGCTTAAGGGACTGGATTCCCTGCTGCGCGATGAAACGCAGTTGCCGATCACTGTGGTGGACGATCCCCTTTCGACCGTTGTGCTGGGTACGGGCAAAGCTCTTGATAATCTGCACCTTTTGCGCGACGTGTGCATAGATTAGCCCCAGTTTTTTGGTAAGATCGTGTCGTTGCGTCGTATTCTGGTTATTGCCGGTGGCCTGCTGATTTTTTTCCTGGGTATGTATTCGTGGAATCAGACCACCAGAACCCTTGATGATCTATCAACAGATATTGGTCTTGAAACCGCTGGCGCGGTGCTTGGTCCTGTACGCGCTGCCCAGGATGTCTTGGGCGGTCTTTGGTCGCGTTATGTGGATCTGGTTGCCGTACGTGAAGAAAATGAAGCGCTCAAAGCGCAAGTCGCTGAGCTAGAAACACGGCTTCTGGCCAACAGCGAGGATCTGGCTGAACTTCGGCGTCTGCGTATTTTGCTGCAGGTCCCTGTGGACAATAATTGGCGTCCCTTGGGTGCCAGAGTGCTCTGTGGACAAATCGGCCCCAATGCCGTTTTGGACACCATCACTATCAACCGCGGTTACGCCACTGGTGGTCGACCAGGCACCCCGCTTTTGACCAATAAGGGACTCATTGGTCGTGTGCTCAGAGCCAGTGCCCATTCGGCCAGTGTTCTTTTGATGACTGATCCCGGCAGTCGTATTGCCATCTATACGCAAGATAGCCGGGCTATGGGTATTTTGCACGGCAACGGGGCCAAGAGCTCTTTGACCGTAGATTTTGTCCCCCGTGATGCCGGAGTGCGTCGCGGGGAACTTCTTGTTACATCGGGTCTTGACGGTTTTTATCCTAAGGGCTTGCCAGCGGCACGAGTCATTTCCGTAGAACCTTCCAACTACTCGGAATTTCTGGCCATCACAGCCGAGCCCCTGGTGGATCTTCAGCATCTTGAGGAAGTTTTACTGTTTGAAAAGACAGGCCAGGCTCCTGAGGTGGAAGAAAACACCGCTTCTCCATCCCAGTTTGTCGGCCCCCCCAAACCCGGGAGAAATCCCCGAAAATGAGCTCGTATGCGTGGCATTGGCAACGTCTGCTTTTGGCTTGCTTTTACAGCCGTAGGTCTTGTGTGTGAAATGCTCATTCCGCGCATTGATGCTTTGATCTGCGGCTTTGTTCTGCTTTTGCAGGAGTGCAATTACCGAACACTTGCTTGGCTGCTGCCGCTTTTTGTGCTTTTGCAGGAAGGACTTGGCACGCGGACCTTTGGTGGCAGCATTGTCTGGTATGCGGTGATGTTCCTCTTTTTTCGTATTGGCGAACGTTTCTTTAATTCCGGCACGTTTGTCTTTGTCTTTTTCCTTTCTGCGGCCTTTGGCGCGGCCAGTTATGGCCTGAACGTGCTGATGGCGCCTTTGCAGGATCTTGATGTCAATGTAGAACAGCTCATTGACAGCAGTTTGGCTCAGGCCATCTTTTTGCCACTTTCTTGGTGTGTCACGAAATATTTGCGTCTTTGTCTGCCTGCGGGTTCTCAGCCAAATCCAGTCAAGGCCGAGAGTCTCCATAAGCCCAATGTCTGATGCGCCCCTGGGGCCATCGCTCAGGCGAGAGACTCATTTGCGGCGGCGAAGTTTTTGGATGGCTTTTTTTGCTGGCAGCTTAGCTCCCAGCGCTTTTTGCAGCCATCTGAAATTTTTGGCGTGAAAGAGCCGCCACTGAGAATGCGTTGTCTGCCAAGCAGAGTGTTTTTCTTCGAATAGGGATCCTTAAGCTGCGATAGGTTTTTACAAATTGTGGTATCAGAAAAAGCTGAGCGTGCACTCTTTAGGCTTTTGACGGGACAGTTCAAGGTGTTTCATGGAGATACTTTCGTCTGATCAGCTGATCAGACGATTTTTCCTATCAATAGAGCAAAAACAGCGGAGACGGCGATTTCTCGCAGGCGTAAAAGCCGAGGTTTCCACGCCGAAAGAAACTGATGAACACTCAGCAGCCACATGCGCCAGCGCAAGAGAACGAAGAACGGGAAAAGGAGGAACAAAGTCGTTCATGGCTGAAAATTCCCGTTGAACAGGAGCATTATCAGCCGCCTAGGGCTGGAGTGATCTTGCTGCAGGTGCTCATCGGCATCTTGTTTTTTGTGGTGGTGATTCGTTTTTGGTACCTGCAGATGCACAAGGGCGAGTTTTTTGCCAGGCAGGCCATCGAAAATCGTATGCGTCAGGAATATGTTTTGGCGCCCCGGGGTCGCATTCTTGACCTGCATGATCGCATTCTCACCGATAATCGGACAACTTACGGACTCTTTCTGATTCGGGAAGACTGTCTTGATCTGCCCGCAACCTTGGCGCAGATCAGTGCTTGGTCTCAAACACCGTTGTCAAGAATTATTGAGAAGTATCAACAGGATCGTCTGAAGATTAAACCCTATGAACCCCTGTTGATGGTTCCGGATATCAATTTTGATCTGGTAGCCCGCATTGAAGCGGAAATCCACGCCTGGCCAGGTCTAAAAATTGTTGTACGTACAAAACGCAGTTATCCTGAGCGAGAGCTTTTCAGCCATATCCTAGGCTATGTTGCAGAAGTCAACGAGCAGGAAATGGAAAAGGATCCTGAGCTGGCCATGGGAGATCTCATGGGCAAGCAGGGCCTTGAACTGAAGATGGAAAAGCGTTTACGTGGCAGCAAGGGCCTTTATGCCGTTGAGGTGGATGCGCACGCCCGTGTTATGGGGCGGTCCATGCGCGATGAACCAAAGGGCGGTCACGATCTGACCCTGGCCCTGGATCGGGATCTGCAGCAGACATGCTGGGATGCCCTGCAGGGGGAGAACGGTTGCGTCGTGGTTATGGAACCCGATTCGGGAAAGGTGCGGGCACTTGTCACCTCGCCGGCCTATGACAACAATTTGTTTGCTGAGGGTATTTCTCGCAAGGATTGGGAAGAATTACGCGACAATCGCAGTTTTCCCTTGCAGAACAGAGCCATTCAGAGTCCCTATCCACCAGGTTCCGTCTGGAAGCTGATGATGGCTGCGCTGATACTGGAAAGTGGCATTAGTCCTCATGAAACGGTCTTTTGCCCGGGTTATGCCAAACTGGGTAAACAGATTTTTCGCTGTTGGAAGCACAGCGGGCATGGATCCTTGAATTTGGAACAGGCTCTGATCCATTCCTGTGACGTCTATTTTTATTTGATGGCGGAAAAACTCGGCATTGACCGTATTGAAAGTTTTGCCAAAAGTTGTGGTTTCGGCAGACCAACGGGTATCGATCTGCCGCATGAACGTTCAGGTCTGGTGCCTTCCAAGAAATGGAAGCAAAGGCGTTTTGGTCGCAGCTGGGTGCGCGGTGACACCTTCAATGTTTCCATAGGTCAGGGCGCGACCTTGGTGACACCGGTGCAGATGGCGAACTATGTCTGTGCGCTGCTCAATGGCGGCAAGCTCTTAAAGCCGCAACTTCTGGAGCATGAGCCACGCGAAGTCGTGGCCACATTGCCTTGCAAGCCAGAAACCCTTGAGTTTATCAAAAATGCCATGCATAAAACAGTCACTGTGGGCACGGCCAGAGTCATTTCCCGCAAGGATGCTGAAATGGGTGGCAAGACCGGTACGGCGCAGGTGGTTAAACTGCGTATGGCGGCCAATCGACGTATCAGGAACAAGGAGATGCAAAAAGCCATGCGCGATCATGCCTGGATCGCCACCTGGGGCAAGAAAAATGGCAAGACCTATGTCGTTGTGGTGATGGTCGAACACGGCGGCGGTGGTTCTTCTGTAGCCGGCCCTGTGGCCAGAAAGGTCTATGACTATCTCTTTGGTCCCGTAGGTGGGCAGCCTTCATCGTAGCAGTCGGAGCCATAGTATGGATATGCGACTTTTCAGCCATGTTAACTGGTCTCTTCTGGCCTGCATGGCTTTGCTTTTTTTTGTCGGTCTGCTCAATCTTTATTCTGCCAGTGGGACACGTCTCGAAGACGGGATACTGATTTCAAGTTTTTATCAGAAACAAATTGTCTGGGGCTTGTGTGGACTTGGCTGCATGCTGGCAACCCTCGCCTTTGACTACCGCCGTCTGCGCAATTTTGCCTGGCCTTTTTACTGGATAACCTTTGCCCTCTTGATCCTTGTGGCCGTAGCGGGCAAAAATGTCTATGGCGCAACTCGCTGGATTTCTTTGGGCGGCATCAGTTTTCAGCCCTCGGAAATGGCCAAAATCGCTGTGCTCGTTCTGGCAGCACGACTCTTATCTGCCGATGGTCAGCCCCTCGGCTGGAAACGTTTCTTTGGCGTTTTGGCCATGGGGCTTCTGCCCTGTGCCTTGATTTTACACCAGCCTGATCTTGGCACGTCCATGATGTTGCTTTTGATCTTGGGGGGGATGATTCTTTTTCACGGCATGCGCGCATCGGTTTTGCGCAGCTGCCTTGTGGCTATCCCCTGTGTGGGGGCCCTGCTCTGGTTTGTGGGAATGCACGACTATCAGCGCCAGCGCATTCTCAGTTTTTTAAATCCAGGCAATGATCCCCGGGGGACGGGCTATCATATCCTGCAGTCGCACATCGCCATTGGTAGCGGGCAACTCTGGGGCAAGGGCTTTACCGAAGGGACGCAGAGCCAGCTGCGTTTTCTGCCTGAGCGCCATTCAGATTTTGCCCTGGCTGTTTTTGGAGAAGAATGGGGTTTTGCCGGTTGTGTAGCCCTTGTTTCTCTGTTCTGCTTTTTTCTGCTGGCCATTTTTTCTTCTGCGGTGCAGGCCAAAGACCGCTTTGGCAGTATGCTTGTGGTGGGTATTTTCTTCTACTTTTTCTGGGAAATTCTCATCAATATGTGCATGGTCATCGGTCTGATGCCCGTGGTGGGAATTCCTCTCCCTTTTATCAGTTATGGTGGCAGTGCCACCCTTGTGAATTTTACCCTTTTGGGAATTGTGCTCAATGTTTCCATGCGTCGCTTTATGTTTAAATTTTGAGTTGGCTTCCTTGCTTGCCGTTTCTGAAAATTAATGTCATGTTTTTCGTTGGCCAAAAGGACTGACAGGAGTTTATTGAGACCAGTTCTTGACGGCTGCAATTGCGAGTCCCCCCTGCCACTTCAGACTGGGGGCGGATGTCAAGCACACTGTGTGCTGCTGTTCAACCAGTTTGGAAATGTCCGGGCAAATTTGCTGGTCTGGCTGTGCGACTGGTCTGTATATCATTAATTGGAAAAACAATGGAGGCAGCGTTTCCTCCCGGTCATCATTGCCTGGGTCTGCACGCTGAAAAGTACGATGAACAAAGTTAAAGTAGGTATCAATGGCTTTGGCCGTATCGGCCGTCAGGTATTTCGAGCTTTGAATGAATCCTATCGTGACAAAGTGGAAGTGGTCGCCATCAATGATTTGTATGATGCCGAACAGAATTTTCATCTGGCCGAATACGATTCCGTTTATGGCCGAGGCCATCTCAACGCCAAAGTCAACGGCAGTGAAGTCAGCGTAGGCGACTGGAACATTCATTGCTTTGCCGAAAAAGATCCCAAGCAGCTTCTCTGGAACAAATATGGTGTGGATGTCGTCATCGAAAGCACCGGTATTTTCCGGAAGGCCTCACAGGCGCAGGTGCACCTCGAAAATGGCGCCAAAAAAGTCATTATCACAGCGCCTGCCAAGGAAGAGGATATTACCATTGTCGTGGGTGTGAATGACGCGGCCTATGATCCCAAAAAGCACCATATTATTTCCAACGCCTCGTGCACAACAAATTGCCTGGCCCCTGTGGCTTTGGTTTTGCAACGCGAATTTGGCATTAAGCTTGGCAATATGGTGACCATCCATTCCTACACCAACGATCAGCGTATTCTTGATCAGGCGCACAAGGATCCCAGACGCGCACGCGCCGCAGCCTGCAATATCATTCCCACCACCACCGGTGCCGCTCAGGCCGTGGCCAAGGTTATTCCTGAACTCGCCGGTAAATTTTCAGGCTATTCCCTGCGTGTGCCGACGCCTACGGTTTCTGTGGTCGATTTTTCAGGCATTCTGGAAAAGTCCACGGACACTGAGACCGTTTTGGCAAAAATGCGTGAAGCTGCCAATGGTTACCTCAAGGGTATTCTGGAATACAATGATAAGCCTTTGGTTTCCATGGATTTCAAGGGCAATAGCGCTTCCTCTATTCTGGAGAGCTCGTGCACCACAGTGCAGGAAGGTACGCTGATCAAAGCCGTGGCCTGGTATGACAATGAATGGGGCTATTCCTGCCGCGTCTGCGATCTCATTTGTTTGATGCAGGCCAAGGGTCTGTAGGCGAAGACAAAGCAAGCAAAAAAGCCCGCAGTTAGCTGCGGGCTTTTTTGCTTTTTTGGGCATCATTACGGGAGAATCAGCATACAGTCGCCATACGAGAAAAAGCGGTAGCCGTGTTCAAGAGCTTCTTGGTAGGCTGCAAGAAGACGTTCTCGACCTGTTAAAGCCGCAACAAGCATAATCAGGGAAGAACCTGGCAGATGAAAATTGGTGATCAGCCCATCCACAAGTTGAAAGGTTTTGCCTGGGTAGAGAAAAATATCAGTCGGTCCCTGAAACGGGATGATCCCGCAGCCCTTGGCCATCATCCCTTCAAGAGCGCGAACACTGGTGGTACCCACGGCGATGATCGGCCGGCCGGACTGTTTTGCCCGCCGCAGGCTTTCCGCCGTAGCTTCGGGAATTTCAATATATTCGCTGTGCATGTGATGCTCGCGGATATCTGCCTCCCGTACCGGGCTGAAGGTCCCGTAGCCCACATAGAGTGTGATTTCCGTCCACTCAAAGCCAGCTTGAGCCAGTTCTGCCCGGATTTCTTCTGTAAAGTGTAGACCCGCCGTGGGTGCGGCAACAGAACCTGTTTTGTCCTGCCTGGCATAGACAGTCTGATAGCGACTGCGATCGAGTGGCGTGTCCTGGCGTTTGATGTATGGTGGCAGGGGGATGTGCCCTTTGTTTTCAAAAATGGCGCTAAGATCACCAAACCAGGTGAGCGTTACCTGACAGCGCCCGAAATCTTCCACTTTGTCAATGCTGACGCGTAACTCTTCACCAAAATCGTAGTTCTGGCCCACGCGCAGGCGAGAATTGGTGCGCAGCAAACCCAAGGCTGGTGCCTGATAACAGCCTGCGTCAATGCTCTTCTTTTCTGTTAGCAAGAGTGGCAGTGGCGTCAAAAGCAAAAATTCCACTTTGCCGCCGGTTTGCCGTTTGCCAAACAATCGCGCCTGTAAGACCCGGGAATTATTGGCTACAAGCAGAGCCCCCTTGGGGAGAAAACGGCTGATCTGGGAAAAATCGCTGTGCTCACAGAATGCGTTTTTGTCTTCGGCGTTTTTGTGCAGGACCATCAGCCGTGAATGCCCCCGGTTCTCAGGAGGAAACTGGGCGATTTGTGAAGCGGGGAGGGGAAAAGAATAGCTGGCAAGTTGAAAATCCAGATCATTGGTCTTGGGCATGGATACCTCAGTCTTGCAAAAAGGCCGATGGACGGCTAGCTTACCGACAAAGACGTTGCGGCTGGCTGGGCTGTCTGAGGCCTTGAGAGAGACAATTTGAGCTTGTCGCCGGTAAACAGCGCGTTGCGACAAGGAAAACACTAGGACTGATATGTCTGATTACGAGTATCTTTTTTCTGATTCGAGTCAGTTTCAAGGGAAAAGACTGCATCTGGGTATTACCGGTTCCATTGCGGCGTATCGCGCCTGTGATCTACTCAGACTCTTGAAAAAGCTTGGTATAGCGGTTTCTGTCACTGTCAGTCGTGGTGCGAGGCAATTTGTGACGCCTTTGCTTTTTGAAGCTCTGGGCGCCACGCCGGTCTATGCTGATGCTGACTCGCATGACGGAGCCCCCTTTGCGCACCTTGAACCGGGTGAGATCGCCGATGCTCTGCTCATTGCCCCTGCTTCAGCCAATACTCTGGCAAGACTTGCCCATGGAGAGGCCTCGGATCTGCTTTCAACGCAGGCTCTGGCTTTTCCCGGACCGGTGCTCATTGCTCCGGCCATGAATCCCAAAATGTGGCAGCATCCGGCAGTGCAAGACAATGTACGCCTTCTGCGCGAGCGCGGTTGCGAGATCCTTGTGCCAGGTGTTGGCAGCTGCGCCTGCGGCGATACGGGACAAGGCAGGTTGTGTGAACTTCCCGAGTTGTTCTGGGCTGTGTTGAAAGCTTTGGCTCCCCAGGATAGCACAGGACAGCGAGTGCTCGTGACCTTGGGACCAACGCGTGAGTTCTGGGACGGAGTGCGCTTTTGGTCCAATCCTTCCAGTGGACGGATGGGAGCAGACTTGGCTCTTGCCTTTTGGCTACGAGGGGCAGAAGTTGATGTGATTTGCGGTCCTGCAGTGGCCTTTGCTTTGCCCGCGCAAATTCATCGCCAGAACGTGACCAGTGCTCATGAAATGTTGGTGGCCGCACGGCCTTTGTGGTCAGCCATGCAGATGGGGATTTTTACCGCTGCCGTGGCTGATTTTGCCCCAGATACGCAGCTTGTGCCACAAAAGAGAAAAAAAACGCTGTATCCAGAGCATTTTGAACTGCCCTTTCACAAGAATGCCGATATCCTCATGGAGCTAGCCAAGGACAAGGGGCCAACAAAGAAAATACTGGCTTTTGCCGCTGAAACAGCGGCAGATATGGATGAATTGTTGCTGCTGGCTCAAGAAAAAAGAGCTCGTAAGGGAGCCGATCTTCTGGCGGCAAACCGTGTCAATGACAAGGGCAGCGGCTTTGTCTCCAAAACCAATACCATGGCTGTGGTGGATCGGTATGGTCGCTGTGAGCAGTGGCCGACGTTAACCAAGGCTGATGTTGCTTGGAGGTTGTGCTCATGGCTTTTGCAAATACCAACTTGCTGAGCAGACTTTGGCAGAACAAAGGGCTGATTGCCCTGTTACAGTCGCAGAATCTGCCGCTTGAATCCTCTCTGCTGTTCGGCAAAGCCGCAGAACCGACGAGACCGTTGTCCTCCAGGCCCCAGGTCCCTCAAAGACCAGCCGCAACGCGGAGGACAGCGGCAACTGCCAGGCCAGCGTCCAGGTCGTCTCAGCCTCAGCCCAAGCCTATGCCAGGGCTTTCAGTCCTAGGCGTTGAAGCTTGGCCTGAAATCTGGCAGACACTCTTACAGCGCGTTAAAGTCGGACGCGTTGTCTGGACCTATCCCTTGCTTGGCTCAGATCTTTTACAGCAGGCAAGTCCAGGTCTTGTGGAGCGCCGTGGTTTTTTAACGCGAATTTTACAGGATCCGCCCGTTTACCCTCCGGGTACACACACCTTCTGGCCCTTTCAGCTGCCCAAGGGCAGTGCTCAGCCCGAGATTTTTTGGTCCGGTGTGCGCAGGCTTGGAGCCAGCGTGGTCATGATCCTTGGCCTTGAGGCAGGACAAACACTTTTGGCCAAAACGGTTGTTCCCTATAGTCAACACCACGCGTATGGCTGTCATGTGATGGTTTTTCAGGAAATTCAGGATTTGATACATGATCTTGCCCTCTACGGAGAAATGCGCAAGATGCTGCGTGATATCCTTTTGACTATTGGTCTTAGGCCTGTGAGGTAAAGGCAGGAGGAAGCGCTATGGCAAGAATGCGGCAGGCAAAACAGGCCATCAGGCAGATTTTGGAAGATCCTTCGTGGCGCAGTAGGCTGGATGAAATTGTGGCTGCCGGAGCCACGAGCGTTGGCCCGCTTTTTTCTTTTTTGCTTTTAGATCCCCTGATGCGGCACAAGGCCGCTTTGGCACTGGGGCTGACTGTGGCGACAATGGCCGAGCACGAAGCGGAAAAGGCAAGAAATGTGGTTCGTCGCTATATGTGGCACTTAAGTGAAGAGAGCGGCAATATCGGCTGGGGTATCCCTGAGGCCTTTGCTGAGACCTTGGTGGCCAGCCCCCTGTTGACCCGGGAATTCCACAGAATTCTTATCACCTATGTCATTGACCTCGGTCGTGAGGACAATTTTTGTGACCATGATATTTTGCGACGCTCCTGTTATTGGGCTTGCGGACGTTTTGCTGAAGTGCGGCCTGAGCTTTGTTTAGGCTGGCGTCCCTGGCTGTTGAAGGGCCTGGCAGATAGCGATTGCATCTGTCGGGGCATGGCCGCTTGGGCTTTAGGGAAACTGCCTAAAGATCTGATGGATGTTCCCCATTTGCGGCGTTTGGCGCAAGCCGGACATGAAGAGGTCTGCGTGCTCTTTGACGGGGAAAAACTCTATGAAAAAAGCGTCAGTCAGCTCGCTTTTGAAGCCCTGGCTTAAACCACGGCATGGAGCAGAAGATTATCGCGGTGAATGACGTCGGGATAGTGCGCATCGCCAAGAATGGCTGCCACTTCGTGACGTTTGAGTCCCATGATGCGGGCAATCTGCTGCGAACTGTAATTGGAAAGACCGACACCGATTTCTTCGTCGTCCTTTTTGATGGCGACCAGCGCCCCCACCTGAAAATTCCCTTCCACTCGGCAAATGCCTCCGGGCAAGAGACTGCGGCCAGCGTTGAGCAGAGCCTGGGCAGCTCCCTGATCGATGAAAAGTGTGCCCACGGGATCAGTCTGATAGGCAAGCCAGTATTTACGGCGTGAGATCACATCCCGGTTGGGCTGGATATAGGTACCCAGGCGGGAATTATTGGCAAAAGCGTCGATGAGGATATTTTGCTCCTTACCAGGCAAAATGAGCGTTGGTACGCCAATTTGTGCGGTTCTTTGAGCGGCCTTGAGTTTGGAATACATGCCGCCTGTACCAACATTGCTTTTGCTGCCGCAGATTTTGTTGATATCAAGTTTGGCTATTTCAGCGATGTGGTCGAGGACCGGGGCATGGGGATCCTTTTGTGGATCGCAGGCCTTGACACCTGGCGCCTGGGTTAAGTTGACCACAAGATCCGCATGCACAAGATTCGCGAGCAGGCTGGAGAGATTGTCGTTGTCACCGAATTTGAGTTCCTGCACGGAAACAGTATCATTTTCATTGACAATGGGCAGAACACCCCAGTCCATGAGCTCGGCAAAAGTGTTACGTACGTTTAGGAAATGCTGTCTGGCTCTCAGGTCTTCCCGCGTCAAAAGGACCTGTGCTGTGGCTATTTGGTGTAACGCAAAGGCTTCATTCCAGGCCTGCATCAACTGGCACTGGCCGATGGCGGCGATGGCTTGTCTGGCTGAAAGTCCTGACTTGTCCGCATCACGACCCATTTTGCGTAAAACGCTGCGTCCTGCGGCAACAGCCGCAGAGGTGACCAAAACGAGGCGTCGGCCGGCCTTGGCTTGCCAAATGGCCGCCATCTGGCTAGCCAGATGGGAAATAACAGCGGAGTTCAGGCCTTCGGCATTGGTCAGAACGGCACTTCCCACCTTGAAGACAATGGTACGGGCCGACGCAAGGACCTGTGAACGTTCTAATAACCAGATTTCTTCAGAGTTTTGCATAAGCAGCCCGTTATCGGCAGTACGTGATTTCAATGTCTGAAAAACTTTGGGGCGTTGACTGAGGCTGGTCTTGCGGCGTTTGGATTTTTGTGAGCGCCGAGCTTGGCGGCAGGCTTTCAAAGGCCTTCCAGACAGCCTGCATCAATTCGTCAATTCCCGTTTGTTCTTTGGCTGAGATGAAAAATATTTTCTGATCAGCCTCTTGAGCTTTTTGCTGAAGAGCCTGCAAGGTTTCCTTTGAGAGCAGATCAATTTTATTCACAACCCGGATTTGTTGGCGCAGACTGAGTTGGTCATCAAAATTTTTGAGTTCTTCGTCAAGCAGGGCAAAGCCTGCCCAGGGATCGTCGAGGTTGATATCTTCACAGCTCAAAAGATGAATGAGAAAGCGCGTGCGTTCGATATGTTTGAGAAAGCGGTGCCCTAATCCCTGTCCCAGGTGTGCGCCTTCGACGAGCCCCGGAATATCGGCCATAACCATACGTTTGTCGGCATCGTTGGCGTTGATGACCACTCCCAGATTGGGTTCAAGGGTCGTAAAGGGATAGGGAGCAATCTTGGGGCGTGCCTGAGAGACTGCACTGATGAAGGTGGATTTTCCGGCATTGGGCAAGCCGAGAAGACCGACATCAGCCAGAATTTTGAGGACGAGATGGAGATTGAGGGTTTGTCCTTCTTCTCCTTTTTTAGCAAATCGGGGAGCACGTTGGGTTGAGCTTTTGAAGAATTCGTTGCCCTTGCCGCCACGGCCACCACGGGCTGCCAGAAAAATGGCCTCATGGCTATCCAAATCCGCAAGGAGGTGTTCACCGTCGTCTTCCTGGACATAGACCTGCGTGCCAACTGGCAGGGCGAGCACCAGATCTTGTCCTTTGCGGCCGTCACATTGACTGCCCTGACCGGGTTGGCCGTTTTCAGCCGCGTAGCTGCGTTTCAGGCGAAAATCATAGAGTGAGAGCAGCCGTCTATCCGCCTTGAGATAGACAGAACCACCATCACCGCCGTTGCCGCCGTTGGGTCCGCCTTTGGGAATGAATTTTTCCCTGCGGAAGGAAACACAGCCATGACCGCCATGACCGGCTTTGATCTGAATGCAGGCTTCATCGATAAAGCGCATGCGCACCTCAAGATTGGCTTGCGGCAGCAAAAAGCCGCAAAAGCAAAGAAAAGAGGAAGAGCCCAGACTGGTTCTTCCTCTTTTTGAAATTTTTCTCTGTTCGCTCGTGCTCAGTGCACAGAAATGTCACAATTACGCAGCTCTGTGATTTTCAATCGCTTTCCATTCAGAGAATCCGACTTGCTTGACAATGATGAACGGGCTTAGCTGTCTCTTCTCAAGCGTCCCAATGGACACATTCGCGGGGTACACCTGCCTAGAAACGAGTGCCGTCAATCTCATCCGTTAGGCTTGCCTTGCGGTTTTTCGCCACTCAGATAACGCCATTGGCCAGCCACATTCTGGAAGCGGAAAGCTGATTTACTGTGACACTGTTTCAACACAGTCCACGTGTACGCGTTTCAAAACACGACGTCTGCGAACATATTTTTCAAAACGGACAGTCCCGTCGACTTTAGCAAAAAGCGTGAAGTCTCGTCCCATGCCGACATTCTGTCCGGGATAAACCGTTGTGCCAAGCTGACGAATGATAATGTTGCCAGCCAGAACCTTTTCGCCGCTGAAACGTTTGACGCCGCGTCTTTGACCGGCACTGTCGCGGCCATTGCGTGAAGAGCCGCCAGCTTTCTTGTGAGCCATAATATCCTCCTAAAACCTAAGCACTGATGCCGGTTATGCGCAGTGTGGTCAGGTACTGACGATGACCTTTGAGTCTGCGGCTGTCATTGCGACGCCAGCGTTTGAAGACTCGGATACGGGGACCGCGACCCTGTTCGACGACTTCAGCGGTGACAGTAGAACCTTCGACATAGGGTGTGCCAATCTTGGCCTCACCGCCTCCGATCATCAGGACTTTGTCGAGGGTGATGGTATTTCCTGGTTTGACGAGAAGTTTTTCCACGCTGATGCGGGAGCCCTCTTCCACGCGGTATTGCTTGCCACCAGTCTCTATAATTGCGTACATGATAAGAACCTCCAAAAATGGGAAAACATTTTTTGCCTCAAGAAGCTGAAAAAGTCAAGGGTTATGGCAAAATTCAACGCATAAGCCGTAAGGCCCAAAAGCTTGTCCTTTTCTTTTTTCTTGTGGAAAGATGTCTGGAACGGTAGTCTGAGAACCTCGTTAACGCTTTTTTTTTGTGTCGGCTCTTTAGCCTGCAGGAGGTTACTATGGGCGAAGCCATTGCGGTCACCGACAGCGGTACTTTGCAAACGCCAAAAAATCCGGTGATCCCCTTTGTCCCTGGGGACGGAATTGGTCCTGATATCTGGGTCGCGGCCAAAAAGGTTTTTGATAGCGCTGTGGCCAAAGCTGGCGGGGGACGTGCCATTGACTGGTTGGAGATTCAGGCTGGCGAGAAGGCCTTGAAAGAAACCGGAGATACCTTGCCTGAAGCTTCTCTGGAAGCTATCAGAAAATACCACGTGGCCATTAAAGGCCCTTTAACCACACCTGTGGGAAAAGGCATCCGCAGTGTGAATGTGGCTCTGCGCAGAACCCTTGATCTCTATGCCTGTGTACGTCCGGTGCGGTATTTCCCACCAGTGCCTTCTCCGGTGAAACATCCTGAACAGGTCGATATGATTGTCTTCAGAGAGAATACCGAAGATGTCTACTGTGGGATTGAATGGCCGAAGGATTCTGCCGAGGCCCGCGAAGTGATTGCGCTTGTGGAGAAGCTTTCTGGCCGTAAGATTCGCGAGGATTCTGGCATCGGCATCAAGCCCATAAGCAAATTTGGCTCCCAGCGTCTCGTGCGCATGGCCATTGAATACGCCCTAGCCCATGGTAAAGACAGCGTGACCCTCGTACATAAGGGGAACATCATGAAGTTCACTGAAGGTGGCTTCCGTCAATGGGGGTACGAGCTGGCAAAAGAAGCGTTCGGCGATGTGACGATCACTGAAGCTGAACTTTGGGAAAAGCATAACGGGAAATTGCCCGCAGGTAAGAAGCTTGTGATCAAGGACCGTATCGCCGATGCCATGTTCCAGCAGGTTCTCCTCTCTCCTTCTGAATACAGTGTCTTGGCTCTGCCTAATCTCAACGGAGACTATATGTCCGATGCTCTGGCGGCTCAGGTAGGTGGCTTGGGCATGGCCCCGGGAGCCAACATTGGACATGGTGTGGCTGTCTTTGAGGCTACGCATGGATCCTCTCCTAAGGATGCCGGCCAGAATAAGGTGAATCCCAGCGCGGTCATCCTTTCAGGAGCCATGATGTTTGAATATATTGGTTGGAATGATGTGGCGACCATGATTCGTCAGGCTGTTGCCAAAGCAGTACAGACGCGCCACGTGACGTTCGACCTTGCGGCGCAGATGGAAAATGCGGTGCAGGTTTCCTGCACGGATTTTGGCGACAGCATTGTCGCCAATCTCGCTTGACGGAGAAGATCGTGAGCATGGAAGCCGGGTTTCGGAGTGGTCGGAAGCCCGGCTTTTTTTGTCACGAAAAATGAGGCGGCATGCTTTGTGAGCTAGGACTTGTGCTCTATGCTATTATCGGGTAAAATTTCAAAAGTTAACGATTAATAATTCGTATGTGAAGGGTTTTCATTGTAAGAAGTAGATTGATTCTGTGTCGTTGAAACGATGCCCTTTTGCCTGCAAAGTCTTCTCTAACGAGAAGAGACGGGTACGCGAGCTTCTCGCAAATCATGTATTTTTTTATACGCAAAAATAAAAAACTGAGATTTTGGCGTAGTTTCCTCTAGACAACTCCTCAATTTCAGTGTATAACTATACATAAAAATGGGGAGGGATTATGAAGGGGAGGCCGCGTGACCCACAATCTGAGTTCAGGATGCGACAGCATCCTGACAATGGACACATTTATGCCGCAACCCTTTCAAATGGGACTTCCCAAAAAACAGGAAAATCGTATCGAAAGTATACGCATTGGGGCAAGCTGGCAGATAACAAGGTTTTTGTGCCAAATTTGGAGTTTGTCATGCTGCCACTTGAGAGGCGGAGGCAATTTATTTTTCCAGAAGACTGGGACATTTCTGCCGTAACAAGTTCACTCGATCAGATTGAGGGAAAAAAAGAAGAGAGTCTTGCAGCGCAACAAAGGACTTCCAGCTCGACTTCCGATGCATTTAGCGAAAAAAACGAAAGCGCTCTTCTTTGCATACCAGACGTTGACTGCCAGATTAACAATAGACTTTATGGAAGTGTATGGTTTTTGCTGCAAATTGCGGCTAAATTAGGTGTGGTCAATGATCTTAATGAGGTCTTTGAATATAATGAAGAGGCTGTAAATAATATTCTAACATTAGCTATTTTTCCCTATTTAACACAAAAAAACTTTGATAGATGCGCTAAATGGCAAGAATATACAAAAACTCCTTCTTTGAATTCTTTAACCCCTTCATTTATCACAAGCTTTACTCAACATATTAAAGATAGACATCGGATAGAGTTTATAAAATTAAGGATTGAACGTCAACCCAAAGATTCCTACGTATCCTGTGATACAACGACCCACTTGGCTTGGGGAGATTATCTGGCTGAGAGTCATTGGTGGAATAATCAAGATAATAATGAATTGAAAGATACCATCGAAGCTGTAGTTTATTCACTGACAACACATGAGCCAGTATATTATAGAACATTTCCTGGAAATGTACTTGATTTGAGAACCATAAGGACTATTAAAACAGATCTTCTTGATGTAGATATAAAAAATACTACATTTATATTTGACAAAGACTACGAATCCTTTGATAATTTTAGCGAATTATTCAATAATAAGATACCGTTTATAATGTGCTCGCAGATCCAGCAAGAGCCAGTTTGTAAATTTATAGAACAAATAAACTATGACGCTGACGGTATGCCGGCAAATATGGTTTTTGATGAAGAATCAAAATTATACTGCAAAAAATTTAAGATAGAAAACCAATATTTTGTTGATGCTAGTGGAGAATCTAGAATTGTAGATGATTTTTATTGTAATATCTATTTAAATATGGTTGAAAGAGTTCTTGAAATTCAAAAGTTAAAGACTGTTATTAAAGAAGAAAAAAGTTTAATAAATAATGTCTTGTCCAAGGGGGGTAAAGAGGCTGTTGGAGAGCTGAATAAGAATTTGAAATATCACAAAATTTTGCTAAAAAAAGGTTCTGAATGTAAAAAAGTAATTAATTGTAGTGATGTAGAAATTATTGAAAAAATCAATACGATTAAGAAGAATAAAACGTTAGCGGGCTTTTTTTCTTCTGTTATTTATAATAATGACTGCACAGCTGTAGAAAGCCTAAAAATATATAAGGCTAGAGACGAACAAGAAAGATATTTTGAGCAGATGAAAAGTCAAATGGATTTTCATACTCAAGAGGGTTCAAGTGAGGATGGTAAAATAGGTAGATTGTTTATCTTGTTTATAGGCTTGTTATTGAGTTCTGCGGTACGTAGCACTTGGAAGAATTCAATAAAACTAAGAAAATTATATAGATCTTCGTATGACCTTATTGATGAAATGACGCCTATCCGTTTTTGTGAATACCCCGATGGCAGCACGCACGTCACTTCTTTTTTGTCGTCTCAGGTGGAAATATGTAAAGAATTCGGGATTAAGGTGCCAGATAACTGCCTTTCAGCGCCTGACCTCAAGCATGAGAATGGTAAATCAATGACGCAAAAGTCAGGGCATTCCCGGAATGAGTTCCTTGGCAGGGACTGTAGGTCTATGGAGATCCTCTGTTGATAAAAAGAGATCCAGAGTGTAATACCTATCCTACAGATTATCCTACCCGTAACATTGTAAAATTATAGAAGAAATTGTCTATGTCACAGCCCTTATCTTTGCCTGAAATCTTTGGCCGCAATGTCGCCACCCGCCGTGAACAACTGCACATCCAGCAAAAAGATCTTGCTTTGAAACTTGGGATTACCCAGGATACGCTGTCGCGTATCGAACATGGCAAGAATTTTCCCAAGCCAGCGCTTATCGAAAAAATAGCGATTCAGCTTGACTGCTCGGAAAGCTGGCTTTTTTCCAGACAGTCAGAGTTTGTTTCTGTACACTCTGCAGCCATTTGTCAGTTTCTGCAACCGCTTAGGGAGGATACGCAGCGCGCCTTAGTCAATTTTGTGGAACATGCTTCCCACGTTCTTCAGAAGCGTCTGATTTAGCTTCTGTGTGTCGGAAAGTTGCTCTCGTTTTTTCAGAATCTATTCTTATCAGACTGTTTTGTTGAATAGGACAGTCTAAAAAGCAAAGGAGTCTTGCTGTGTCAATACTTCTGGTTTTAGGCCAGAATATTTCTGAGCAGAGAAAGAAGATGGGTATTAGTCAGAAGGATCTTGCCAAGCTCTTGGGAATTACTCAGGATGCGTTGTCGCGCATTGAAAAGGGTAAGATGGCCCCCAAGATGACTCGTCTCGAAGATTTTGCTCATATCTTCAAATGTCCTGTCAGTTTTCTGTTTTTGACCGATTTTGAAAAGGTTCACTTCTATGATCGTGTGCTCTCAGAATGTTTGAAGAGGCTTACCATGGAAGGACGCGTGGCGATCATAGAGCTGGTCAAACATGCCGTTGATGTCATGAGTTTGGACTTTTCTGTCTGCCCGGGAAATGATCGGCCTCGTGTTGAGGACAAGGTTCCCTCTGAAGACTGAGGTCTGGTCTGTTTTGTCGGCCACCAACGTTGGAGGAGGCTGCGTCCTGCCTCTTGTAAAGTTGATAATCTTTAAAAATTTTTTGGCATAACAAATCAGTTGATCGAGCACGTTAAAGCAGTACCCGTTTGTTATCCCAGCATAAACGAATGTTGGCATGAAGAGAATTATCTTCATGTGGGGAATTTAAGCCCTCGAAGCAGTACACCAAACGAAAGTAGCTACGGCAAAAGCGGATATGAAAGCTCAAAGATGAGAAAAAGAGGAAATAAAACATAAAGATTTATACTATTTTGTCAGTTTTCCAAAACGGTTTTTTGCCGCTCAGATATGCCTTTGCGGTTTCCTGTGCGGTAGACTGACGGCTGGCACGCAGATCGCGTACCCATCTTTAATATCCGGAGTAGTAGGCGATTTCTGCTTGTCGTAAGCGTGCTTTTCTGCTATGTTCCCGCCACCCGTGTTACGGGAAGATTTTTTTGGAGGCAAGGCTATGTCAGAAAAGGATAGCGGACAAGAAGAGCTTAATTTTGAAGCAGCCCTTGAAAACTACATGACCGCCGAATTCGGCGATCTGGAAGAGGGATCGATTACCAAGGGCGAAGTTGTCCGCGTGGACGACGACACCGTGCTGGTGGATGTGAACTTCAAATCAGAGGGCCAGATTCCTGCCGCAGAATTTCGCGATGCCGATGGCAATCTGAATATTAAAGTCGGCGACAAAATTGATGTGTACGTAGTGCGTAAGAACGAAAACGACGGCACTATCACTTTGTCGTTTGAACGGGCCAAGCGCATGCAGGTCTTTGATCAGCTCGAGGAAGTGCAAGAGAACGAGCGTGTCATCAAAGGTCGGATCATGCACCGCATTAAGGGCGGCTATACTGTCAATATCGGCGGTGTAGAAGCCTTTCTGCCTGGATCCCATGTGGATCTGAGGCCTGTTCCGGACATGGATGCCCTGGTCAATCAGGAATTTGAGTTCCGCGTGCTCAAGATCAATCGCCGCCGTAGCAATGTCATTGTTTCTCGCCGTGTGCTTCTTGAAGAAGAGCGAGACAGCAAGCGCAAAGAGCTGCTTTCCACCTTGCAGGAAGGTCAGCTGGTCACAGGCAAGGCCAAAAATATCACCGAATACGGTGTTTTTGTGGACCTTGGCGGACTCGATGGACTTCTGCACATCACCGACATGAGCTGGAAACGTATCCGTCATCCCCGGGAGATGATTACTATGGGTCAGGAACTGACCCTCAAAGTGCTCTCCTTTGATCGGGAAAACAACAAGGTTTCCCTTGGTCTCAAACAGCTCGTGCCTGATCCTTGGAAGGATATTACCGAGCGCTATCCTGAAGGTATGAAGCGTCAGGGCAAGGTCACCAATCTTGTTGATTACGGTGCTTTCGTGGAGCTCGAGCCCGGTGTCGAAGGCCTCGTACACATCTCTGAAATGTCTTGGACTCGGAAACTTCGTCATCCTTCTCAGATGGTTCATGTGGGCGATGAAGTTGAAGTGGTCATTCTCGGTGTGGACGGTGAGAAAAAGCGTATCAGCTTGGGTATGAAGCAGGTGCGTCCCAATCCTTGGGAACTGGTTGCCGAGAAATACCCTGAAGGTACCATTCTTGAAGGCGTTATCAAGAATATTACCGAATTCGGTATGTTCATTGGTATTGAAGATGGTATCGACGGCCTCATTCACGTTTCTGATATTTCTTGGACTCGCAAGATTCGTCATCCCAACGAGCTCTATAAAGTTGGCGATACGGTACAGGCTAAGGTCCTGACCGTGGATCAGAACAGCGAAAAGTTTACCCTGGGTATTAAACAACTGGCTGATGATCCTTGGGCGCACGTGCCTGAGACCTATCCTGAAGGCACCACAGTCAAGGGCGTCATCACCAATATTACGGATTTCGGCCTTTTTGTGGAAGTTGAAGACGGCATCGAAGGCCTGGTGCATATTTCCGAGCTGAGTGGAGGCAAAAAGGGTAAGCCTGTGCCTCAGGAAACGTATAAGGAAGGTCAGGAAATAGAAGCCAAGGTGATTCACGTCAGCGCTGAAGAACGCCGCCTTGGTCTTTCCATCAAGCAAATTCGCGATGATGAAGATCGCCGTAAGCCCAAGGAATTCCACGCTGGACCGCAGGAAAGCGGACAGAAATTGGGTGATCTTTTGAAAGCCGCCCAAGAAGATAGCGAGAATTCCACAGGGGAATAAGCACATTGCTTTGCTAAAAAAAAAGGCTCCTAACACTTAGGAGCCTTTTTTTTAGCTGTACACAAAAGTGATCTTGTCGCTATTTGGAAGAGAAGTCTTTCAGAGACACGGGCTATTTTTCTCCAAAAAGCAGGCGTTCGGTACGTTGCAGTGAGGCATCCAATAGCAGGTAATCCTCGGCTATGGTCAAAGGCGCAGCCTTGGCTAACATGGTTTTGACATCGGCTAGGGAGGCTGTACGAATCAGACCGGCAATATTTTGGATGGGAGAGAGGTCAAAGTCACTGGCCGAGCGCATGCAAGCCACTGGCAGGCCTAAGACTGCCGCCTCAAGGGCCGCTGTGGTGGAATTGGAGGCCCAGACGATGCAGTTTTTTTGCCAGTAGTTTGGCAGCGGATCTGTACCGATGCTGATCTTAGTAACAATCTCTGGCGGCAGAAACTGTCGTGGGTCAAGATAGGGATGCGGTTTGATCAGGCAGCGTAAGCCCGCAAAGAGTCCGGCTTGATAGGCCCGGACAAAGAGTTGGAGATGAGCCCGCGTTTCATCGGCAAAAAAGCTGGTTACAATCAGCAGAGTTTTTTCTTTGGCGCTTTTCAGGACTTTGGTCTTGGCCTGAGCGAGATAGCCATAGCGCAGGGCTTCCACCGCATAGAGACGCTGACTGGGTACCTTGGCTTCCAACCATTGCTTGTAGGCGCTTTGACCATTGGGACAGAGCCGATCTGGAGCGGGAAAACTTTTGTCCTGAAAGACACGCCAGTCGTCAAAATAGCGCAAATCCGTAGGTCGAATGGTTGAGTGCTGAATGCCATAGAGCGGTCCAAAGTTCCGAGCTTTAATTTCATACGTCAGCATGCGTTCCCATGGACAGTTTTCAAGGGGAAAGATGGTCCACTGGAGCGGGCCTGCCTCTTCAGCATAGCGGGCAAAGGCTTCAGCCATCAGACAGCGTTCTAGACAGCGCCAGCCCCTGAACGACTCCGCCCAATCCTTATAGATGAGCGGGGCGAAGTTCAGTTGCGAATGAGCAAAATGGCACTTGGACAGAAACTCGGCTTCGACTTGGCGGCTTTTGTAGGCGAGTCTGCAATAGTTTTTGACAGCACGTAACAGGTCGGCAAGACCGAGAAATTCCTCTAAATAGTGAAAGGAAAAGCCGTCTTGCCCTTTGCTGGCAAAGGTTTGGCAGAGCTTGCGGCAAGCGGCAAGATCAAGTTGCGGAGAAGGAAAACGGATAAAAAGCCAGCGAATGGGATGCCTGTGCTGGTTGTTGAGCAGGCTGTGCAGCTGTTCCCAGTAATGGGAGACAAAACGCCCCTGTTTGGCCTGATCAAGATCGATGTTGGGAAAATAGGTGACAATACTCGCGCAGTTTTGACGTGGCGTGAGGCTTGCTCTAGGAAAATGGCGTTTAATGGTGAAGAGCCAGTGAAGACCGCGTATCAGTGCGCGTAACGGCGCAGGCAATTGGTGGTAGATTTTCTCACGCCAGGAGCCCGCCGTTTTTTGTCGCCTCTTCGTTGCTTGCCGTGTGAGGGTATAGCCTTTTTTCTGGCATAATCTCTCGAGAATCTGCAGAATTATGGGATCCTCAAGATCCGTCACGCATTCTTGGATATGTTCTGCCTCCATCAGCTGTTCTAAAGCGCGGAGGCGAAACAGCGTGTAGAGACAGGGCGTCATCTTGGGGTGGCGTTCATAGAGCAGAGAACACCACCACATGGAAAGATCTGCGTGAATGAGCAATTGTTCAGCAAGAGGACGGCCTTGGATTGGGGTCTTACCCATCTCATAGGCCCAGGTGGCGTGTTCTTGGCGAATGGCAAGTAGATTGCTGGCAACCAATGCCGGCAGCGAATGGTGATTTTCTGGGACGTCCCAGGCCTGCCAGTGGACGGTACTGCCATGGCTTGAAGCGTTTTTGTCGGTTAAGAAAAGTGTTTTGTGCATGGTGTTTTTTTTTGCTGTCTTTGCCGTTTACGGACTGTAAGTGAATCGTAAGAGCCGACTTTGGGATCAGCTATGCTTGGGAAAAACTGTGTGGGCCCAGGCAATGGATGAGGTATAGGGAGGACGCAGTACGCCAACTTCGGTGATGATTGCCGTAATCAAAGATGCTTCAGTCACATCAAAAGCAAAATTATAGACTGGCATCTTGTCAAGGGTGATTTGTTGTCCAAAAACATGCGTCACTTCTTCCGCCGGTCGTTCTTCAATGGGAATGGCCGAGCCGTCGGCAAGGCTGAGGTCAATGGTGGAGAGAGGCGCTGCCACATAGAAGGGGATAGCAAAGTGTTTCGCCAAAAGCGCACAGCCAAAGGTCCCAATTTTATTGGCGGTGTCGCCATTGGCAGCGATGCGGTCAGCACCCACAACCACACTTTGAACGCGGCCTTTTTGCATCAGCAGAGCGCAGGCGTTGTCGCAGGCCAAGGTGACGGGGATCTGATCGCGGGCAAGTTCCCAGCAGGTTAAGCGGGCTCCCTGCAGAAAGGGTCGTGTTTCGTCAGCTATGACGGATATTTTTTTGCCCTGGGCTATAGCGCCTCGGATCACACCGAGGGCGGTACCATAGCCTGCTGTGGCCAACGCCCCGGCATTGCAATGGGTCAGCACACAATCGCCGTCGTTCAAAAGGGCGCCGCCATAAGCGCCTATGGCCTGGCAGATGCGGACATCTTCGGCCTGTAGTCCTTGGGCTTCTGCGAGAAAAAGCGCTTCGATCTGCTTGGGCGTCTGATCCGGGTGTGCATCGAGAACGCGTTTCAGGCGCCCCACAGCCCAGGCGAGATTGACTGCCGTGGGACGGGCGTGGGAGAGCTGGTCGAGCAGGAGAAGTAGCGTATTTCGAAATTGTTGGTCATCCTCGTTTTGTAGGCGAGCTTCGCGCGCAGCCAGAGCGCCAGCAAATGCTGCCGTGACGCCGATGGCCGGAGCGCCGCGTACTACCATGCTTTGTATGGCGAAAATGGCTTGATTGAGCGTGGAACAGGTCATGTATTCTTCGCGAGTGGGAAGTTTGCGTTGATCCAGTAGCACCAGCTGCCATGCGTCTTGGTCAAAGCGGATATGGTCTGTGAAGATGGTTTCCATCAGAACGCTTCCTTGTTCTTGGGCCAAGAAAAGTTCACATCGAGACGTACTTTTTGGCCCGATTTGGCACTAAAATAGAGATGACCGTGATTGAGTCCATAGAGATAGAGATCTCGGGTTATGCGGACATCCTGCTCACAATACTGGGCGATTTTGTCGATTTGGCCTTCTTTCCACCAGGTAAGCGCCTGAAGGCCGTCGGCGCTTTTTTGGGCCTCTAATGTGCAGCGGGCCAGAGCATCGAGAGAAATACGGTAGTGCAGCCGATCATAGACTTCTTTGAGTAGGTCGAGGCTTGGCAGCTGCATCAGATCAAAGCTGCTGAAGGGCTGGAGGACCCGATAGTCGAAACGCAGGCTGTTGAAGCCTATGACGAGCTCAGCTTCGCCAAAGCGCCTGAAGAGTTCCGCCAGTTCGTCCTGCTCAAAGCGTAAAAAACGATCCTCAAGGCTATCATAGGCTACGCAGACACTAATGCCCATTTTTTCGGGATAGTTCCAGCCGCCGACATCTTTAGCCGAGCGGCGCGTTTCCACATCAAAGACGAGATAATGCTTAGGCGGGATTTGAGGTTTTGAAGGAGGTTCAGCGACCGAGTTTTTGTCCATTGCTGTGGGTTGAGGCACAGGTGGCCATGGCTGAAAATCAGAAGGTGGGCAGGAAAGGCTGAGTGTTTGAGCAAGGACATCGCCGTCATTGCCTTCAGCCAGTAATTCGTGCAGAAGCTCTATAGCCCCCTTTTTGCTAATAGGTCGATTGCCTGAGCCGCATTTGGGCGAATGCACACATGAGGGGCAGCCGTCAAAGCACTGGCAGCGGGAAATGACCTTACACGTGTCTTCAAGAATGGCTCGCGCATTGCCAAAGGCTTCACGGGTCAGTCCGCATCCGCCGGGAACGCCATCGTAGATAAAAACGCAGGAAAGCCCCAGTTGCGGATGCAGAGGCGTGGAAATGCCGCCAAAATCGTTGCGATCAGCCATCACCTGCAGTGGCAGAAGGCCAATAATAGCGTGTTCCATGGCGTGGATAGAGCCCATGAAATGGAAAAACTGCTCTTCCATACTGAGGCGAATACTTTCAGGAATAATGTACCACAAGCCTTCCGTTTCAAAGATTTGCGGCGGTACATCGAGATTGGTGAAGTCGAGCAGGCGATTGCCGGAATTGGAACGTCGTTCATAGCCTGTGACGTGATCGGTGATGCGCAGTCGTCCCCGGCAGACAAGGCAGCGACCAAGACCCTGGCGTTGATATTCTTCCAGGATGCTTGTGCTCTTTTGGGCGCGGACACGCGTGAACCAAGGCACTTTGTCTTCGTGCACGACGATGCGACCACGCGCAGGATCAAGGCTTTGTACAAGATAGGTATGGCCGTGGTGCAAATAGACCGCGCCAGGATGTGCTTCGTGCCAGGCTCTGTAGGTATCAAGAGAACCGATCAGTTGTCCGTTTTGATCTTCAATGAGACAGGACTGACCGCCGCTGCGCAGTGAGATATCGCGTTGGGGATTCTTGCGGAGGCTGAGAAAGCTCTGACCGTCCTTGGAGGGCAGAAGTCGTCCCATGGCGATGAGGTGCTTCAGCGCACGCTGTTCACCGACGCTGGTAAGCCAGGCTTCGCTGTTGGCGAGGGGCAATTCGTGCGCTGCGCATTCAAGATGGCGCTCGGCAATGATTTCGTTTTCTGGGTTGAGAACGGCTTTTTCGGGGCTGCGGCTGAAGAAATCGTCTGGATTGTGGATAAAATACTGATCAAGGGCGTTTTCGGCCGCAAGCAGGATGACCACGGATTCCTGACTGGAACGGCCGACGCGTCCGCCGCGCTGTAATGTACTCATTACGGTGCCCGGATAGCCGACAAGAATACAGACATCGAGGCCGCCGATATCAATGCCGAGTTCCAGCGCACTGGTTGTCACAATACAGCGCAGTTCACCCGAAGCCATCTTGGCTTCGATCTGCCGCCGTTCTTCAGGTAAGAAACCAGCCCGGTAAGCCGAAATGTGTTTTTTTTGTTCGGCGCTAGCAGAATGCGAAGCCCAGAGACTAATCAGTTCGGTCATTTTGCGTGACTGACAGTAGACAATAGTCCGAAGATTACGCGCAAGGGCCAGTTTGAGGAGATCAATGGCCACTGTGGAGGGGGAAAGGACGGGGTCGATGAAGATGAAATGTCGAGCGCCCTGCGGGGCTCCTGAGGCATCAATGACTACGGGAGAGGGACTTTGGCCTGTGAGCAGACTGGCTAGTTCACCGGGATTGCCCACCGTTGCGGTGCACAAGACATAGCTCGGGTCAACCCCATAACGCCGTACAATGCGGTTCAAACGGCGGAAGACCTGGGCCATATTGCTGCCAAAAATTCCACGATAGGTGTGCGCTTCGTCCACAACGATGGTGCGCAGTCCCGCGAGAAAAGAGGTCCACTGCTCATGCCAGGGAAGAATGCCCAAGTGCAGCATCTCGGGATTGGTGATGAGCACACGTGGGGGATTACGGCGGATTTTGCGGCGTTCATTGTCGGGGGTATCACCGTCGTAAAGAGCGGCAGTCGGCTGCGCTTCTTTGGGCCAGCGGTGCGTCATCTGGCGAAAGGATTGAAGCTGATCCTGAGCCAGGGCTTTGAGGGGGAAAAGGAAGAGGGCGTGGGCGTCGCAGTCCAGCAGACACTGCTCAAGGACAGGCAGTGTATAGATCAGGCTTTTGCCGCTGGCCGTGGGAGTACTGACGACTATGGAGTGGCCTGCACGAATATGGTCTGTCGCCAGGGATTGATGCGAGTAAAGACGGATGTCGCGTTCATCAAGGAGATTTTGAATGGCACGAGGCCAGGGATTGCGGGGAGCGGCATATTGGGCGGCTTTGGCAGGAAGGATGCGGTGATCGGTGATTTGCTGTCTGAGTTCTGACGCCTGCAAAACCGTTTGCACGTATTGGGCAACGCTCATGCGCGTTCACTCGCAGGTCCGGTTTTGACAACCCGGCAGGGATTGCCGCAGGCCACAGTCATGGCCGGGATATCACGCGTGACAACGCTGCCTGCCCCGATGATTGCTCCACGGCCAATATGCACGCCTTTTAAAATCAGACATTGCATACCGATCCAGGCATAATCGTCGATGCGTACCCCCAGGTCACGCTCATAACCGGGGGCTGAACTGCGCAAGTGGGCAGGCCAGGGCGCGTGGAAGTCACTGTCGACGATGACGCAGTTGGGTCCTAACAGTACGTTTTTTCCCAGGCGGATAAGTTGAGAGCGGGCGGTGATGGATGTCCCGGAAAGTTCGCAGCCGTCTCCGATTTCAATAGCTGCGCCGGGGCCAAAGACCCTGAGACGTACTGGCGCATAGAGTGTTTGCGCTGTGGCTCGCCGCCAGGAGGAAATGAAGTGTACGCCATGGCCAATGTCGATACGACCGCCAGGCCAGCGTAACAGGCCAACCGGTCCGTGGGCTGTGACTTTTTGGCCGAGGGAAATCCCCAAAAGACGAGCTTTGAGTTTGAGGGCAAGGGTACTGTAGGCTTCTCCGCAAACACGCAGGCTTGTGAGTGAAAGATAGCTGAGAATATTGCCCAGAGAGAGTCCCCGCTCGCGGGCTTTCTGCCACAAATTTGCCATACGTCGGCCTATGCGAGCACCTTGAAGGAGACCATTTCCCTTGGATGAAGTTTTGCCTGAATTTCTTTTTTTGCCTTTTGAATAGCGTAATCTGTGGTCTCATGGGTCAGGAGCACCAGTGGAACTTCGCTGAAATCTGGCTGAGCCCTCTGCATGACATGACTCATGTTGATGCCCTCTGCGGCCATGCAGCCGGCAATGTCTCTGAGCACGCCAGGGGCATCGTCAACCATCAGCCGCATATAATAGCAGGAGGAGCCTTGATCTGCCGGGAAGATTTCGGCTTTGGGCAAATCCAGGGCGAATCCGGTGTTGTTGGGGTATTCTTCGCGTGCCACAGCCAAAAGGTCGGCCAGGACCGCACTGGCTGTGGGCAGGTCGCCTGCTCCGCGCCCGTGGAAAAAGAGCGAGCCTGCGGCATCTGCCTTGATGTGGATAGCGTTAAAGGCCCCTTCGACCCTGGCCAGCAGGAAGGAATGTGAGACAAGGGCCGGAAAAACGCCAGCTTCTATTTCGTGGGCGTTTTTGCCACAGGCTTTGGCTGAACCAATGAGCTTGATGTGATAGCCCAGCTGATTGGCCAAGAGGATATCCATGGCCGAAAGGTTGCGTATGCCCTGGATGGGCAGTTGAGCAAAATCGTAGTGCACGCCAAAGGCTAAGCGGATGAGCAAAATCAATTTGTGGGCGGTATCGAAGCCATCAATATCTAAGGAAGGATCAGCCTCGGCATAGCCCTTGGCCTGAGCTTTTTGCAGGGCTGTGGCAAAATCCAGATTCTCGGCCGTCATCTGCGAGAGCACAAAATTGCTGGTGCCGTTTAAGATGCCCAAGAGGGATTGGATATGATTGGAAGCAAGACTGTCCTTCAGGGCCTGCACGATGGGAATGGCCCCAGCGACACTGGCTTCATAGCGTAAGATACGATTTTTTTCTTTGGCCTTGGCAAAGAGCGGTAGCCCCATTTCCGCCAGCAGGGCCTTATTGGCTGTGACTATGTGCTTGCCGTGATCCAGAGCTCGGTCAATGAGGGTCTGAGCTGTGGTTTTACCGCCAATGACCTCGACAACGGCATCGATTTCAGGATCGTCGGTGAGTTGGCTTAAGTCATCGGTGACTTCAATGCCCTTTTCAAGATGCACCTTGCGTTTTTTTTGCAGATTGTGCACCAGTACGCGTTTGACAATGATGCGTTTGCCGCAGCGCCGCTCAATAATATCGCGGTTGGATTGCAAAAGGGTCATCAGACCACCGCCTACGGTGCCAAGGCCAGCCAGGCCTATGACCAGAGAATCGGCTTTGTCGTTGGCCATTGCTTTCTCCTTACTTTTTTTGCAGAGCGGCAAGCTCATGGCCAACTGCCGTCAGGGCGCGTTCCAGGACTTCATCGGCCACGGCATAGGAGAAGCGGATGCAGGCATCGTCGCCAAAGGCAGCTCCGGGCACTACGGCCACATGGGCATGGTCAAGCAGATAGGTGCAGAGTTCTGTGGAATTGTGCACGCTATCACCGTAGACGGTGTGGACGTCGCAAAAGATGTAGAAGGCGCCGTCGGGTTTGGGGCAGACGATGCCTGGCCAGCTCGAGACCTTGGCATAGGCCAGATCACGTCGGCGCTGAAAGGCTTGGCGCATTTCCAGAACACAGTCCATGGGCCCTGTGAGGGCCGCAAGGGCGGCTTTCTGGGCAATGGAGCAGATGCTTGAAGTGCTGTGCCCCTGCATGGCAGAGATCTTTTTGATCAGATCAGGATGGGCGCAGAGAAAACCGATACGCCAGCCGGTCATGGCGAAACTTTTAGAAACACCGTTGAGGATGGCGACTTGCTCAGGCTTTTTGGCAAACCAGGGCAGGGCGCTGGGAGCAGGAAAGTCTGTATAGACAAGCTGTTCGTAAATTTCGTCTGAGAGAACAAAGAGCCCGCGTTCAAGCGCCCAGTCCATAATTTTGGCAAACTCAGCTTGCGTATAGACAGCGCCTGTGGGATTGCTCGGACAATTCATGATAAGCAATTTGGTTTTGGCGCTGACGGCACGCTCCAGCATTTCGCAGTTCACCTTGAAGTTCTGATCGGCGCCTGCTTTGACAAAAATCGGTACCCCTCCGGCCAATTGCACCATATCTGGGTAACTCAGCCAGTATGGCGAAGGGATGAGCACTTCGTCTCCGTGATTCAGATAGGCCTGCAAAAAATTGTAAATACAGTGTTTGCCACCGGCACCGATGATAACGGCCTCGGCAGCTACGGGGACCTTGTGCTGTCTGCTAAAATAGTCACCAGCGGCCTTGCGCAGCTCAGGGATACCAGGAACCTGAGTATAGCGGCAAAAATTATCGTCAATAGCCTTTTTGGCCGCCTCGCAGATGTGCTTGGGGGTTGGAAAATCTGGCTCTCCCACAGCCAGACTGATGATATCAATACCCTTGGACCGCAGTTCAAGGGCTTTACTGTTGACAGCTAAGGTCAATGAGGGCTGAATGCTTTTGAGACGGTCAGATATCTGCATGGCCAGCTCCAGGCTGAAGTGGGCAAAAAAGCTTACGGACTAGGCGCTAAATAGCATCGGCTAGGCAAAAAGACAAGGCAAAGGCAAATCAGGCCCGGAGTTGGGCTAAGGGGAGAGTGCGCGATGAAGCAAAGTCTTCAGGCCTTTGTGCCCTACGACGGTCCCTGCTTGACAGGAAGTCTGATCAGGCGCGTTAAACGTTTCAGTGTGGAAATTGCCCTTGAAAACGGCGAGAGAATCTGGGCTCACAGCAATAATAGCGGTGCTATGTTGGGGCTGACACGCCAGGGAGAGGCTGTGCTCGTAAGCCAGTCTGGCAATCCCAAGCGAAAACTCGCCTATACGCTTGAAGCCGTGGAGAGCGGTGCAGGCCATGGCCGGGGTTGGGTCGGTGTGAATACCCTTGTCCCCAACCGTCTTCTACAGGCGGCGTTTAGTCTGGGACAATTGCCCTTTGCTCAAGGCTACGCCCAGTGCAAGCGTGAGGCTGTCTGGGGTGACAGCCGGCTTGACGCCCATTTTTTTGGCCAAAGAGAACCTGATCTTTGGGTGGAATGCAAAAATGTCACGCTGGTGGAAGACGATGTGGCAAGTTTTCCTGATGCCCCAAGTCTGCGCGCTCAAAAACACCTGAAAACACTCAGGCAGATTGTGGCCCAGAAGAGGCGAGCAGCCATGTTTTATCTCGTGCAGCATCCAGAAGGGCATTGTTTTGCCCCTGCTGATTTCATTGATCCTGATTATGCCGCAGGTTTTGTTCAGGCTGTCTCAGCAGGTGTTGAGATCTATGTGTTTCGCGCTTCTGTGACGAAACAGGGGGTTTTCTTGGCTGAGCCTATGCCTCTTGCCTCTGCTTGGGCCTGAGGCAAGTGCGCTAGCGGCCGATTTGCACGCGGATGGCTGTGGCCAAGCGTCCCATTTCCTCGTCAGAGTCGTATTTGCCCTGACGCCAGAGCTTCAGGCCGTCATCGTCGAAGCGGGGGATAATATGCCAGTGGAGATGATCGATCTCCTGACCTGCTGCGCGACCATTGTTTTGCACGATATTGAAGCCCTGAGCATTGGTCACGGAGACTATGGCACGGGCGATGCGCTGCATAGCTTCAATGATTTCCTGACTAAACGCCGGATCCAATCCCAAAAGATCGCTACAGTGGCTTTTGGGAATGAGTAGGGCGTGACCTTTATTGGCTGGAGCAATGTCTAAAAAGGCGTAAAGATGATCGCTTTCAAAGATTTTTTGAGAGGGAATCTTTCCGCAGGCAATGGCACAGAATAGGCAATTGTCCATGATAGCTCCTTTGTCGGTTAGCATCTAACCGAGCCCTTGGTTGGTCCGCGTTTTTTGTGCTGGCGGCGCGATCTTTTGGCAAATGAAGACGGAGAAAAAGGCGCAACATTGTTCTTTTTCGGTCGCATTGCCTTGGCCTGGACGGACGCTGGCCAGCGACCTTCTCTGATGCCCTGTAAGGCTGCGATAAAAAGTCCTGCTTGACTGGCATGTTCTTGAATTAAGGCTTTTTGGGCATTGGGCGACATTTTGGAAAGCGTTCTGGGATCAAGGACTGCGATGTGGGCAAGATCGTTGATGCTGGGTCCGTAACGCATGCCCATAAAAGGCCAGAGCCAGCGATGGTGGCTTTCTTGATAGCGGAAAATATACATTTCTAGGCCTTGGCGTGCGCTTGTCAAAAGTGCTGCAAGGCCATGGTTTTCTTCGGCGCTCACTTCCACATAGAGGTGTGGGGCGGGCAAGGGTTTGAGTTGACTTTTGGCGCTTAGCGCTTTGGGAAGGCTGGCATCTTCCGTCTCTTGGCTTTGTTCAAAAGCAAACAGGCTGGGCGGAGGATCGGCCAGACGCAGGGCTGCGAGTTCGTCCTCTGTGCCCACAAGATAACTTTGCGACTGCACAAGGCAGTTGTAGAGATACTTGAGTGAGGCACAGGTAAACAAGTCTCCCTGCCGATGCAGGGGCAGGCAATCAAGAAAGAGGCTTTTGGCGATGATTTGGCGATGCACGTTTTAGCTGCCTGTTTTGCGCAGGGTGCGTTTGTCACCCACGCGCATCGTAAAATGGCTGTTATCGAAGTATTCGAGCAGAGCAATGAGGTATTTGCGCGAAAGACCTAAAAGACTTTTGAGATCGGCGATATCGAGACTGTCGTGATCGGTAAACCAGTGTCTGACCTTATTTTGAATTTCTTCAAGGGCTTCCCTGGCGTAATAGAGTCCGTCCTTGATGCGCACAAGCTCGCCGTTTTTGCACAAAAGCGTCATCACGGCAGCGGCCTCTTTTTCTGCGATGCCCAAGTCTTCCAAGATATCTTTATAATTGGGTGGCGTTAATCCTGCTTGCCGGTGCCGGCTGAGGATTTTGTCTCGCAGATCTTGTGTGTCACTTGCCAGGGTCAGAACATGACTTGTCAGACGCAGACCTTCGCCCTCGTTTGACAAACGTTGATCTTTAAGCAGCTGCTCAATGACCTTGTTTGTGAGTTTTTTGGGGAGATTCTCAGACCAGGGGCCAAACAGGGCGTCCCTGGCAAAGGCGGCTTGGAGCGGCGCTTTTTCGTGCAGAAGCTTTGCCCGTAGAAGGCAGTCGCAGCAAAGTTTGTCAAAATGGCTTTTGCTGAGATAGGCCCGTGTTTCACGGTCATAGAGGACAATCTGGGCGCGTGAGACAAGTTGTTCCAGGGCCTGACTGAGGTTTTTGCTGGCAAGCGCGGTTAAGACACGCAGTTGGGCAAAGTTTGCTCCTGGCAGGCCAAAGAGTTCAAGCACTTCTAAGACAAAGGCGTGGAGCTTTTGGGTGTCTTTGGCACGTTCAGGCAGAGCGAGCCAGCGTTGAACAAGATCCTCTCCCTGATTTTTTTTCGGCCAAATGGGGGGAAGGGGAGAGAGAATCAGAGCACCTGCCAGGGTGCGCAAAGGCGAACTTCCCCGAAGAACACAGCGATCAGCAAAGACTCCGCACATCGGTTCTGTAAAGAGCACTTCAGCCAAGGCACTCTGGCCCGGGGCAAGATTCTGGCAGTCGCGAAAGACCAGCTTGGCCGTACATTCCTTGCTCGCATGGTGAAAATGGTATTCGACACGTTGTTTGAGCGCAAAAGGTGCAGAAGCCAGCGAAGTCACCTTGAGCATCCAGCGTTGGCTGGCAAAGAGCTGACCTGGCTTGGAGATGATCTGACCACGCGCAATATCCTGTTTTTCCAGTCCCTGCAGATTGATGGCACAGCGGGAACCAGGATAAATGGTTTGAGTGCTTTCACCGTGCCGTTCAATGGATCGAGCCCGTGAAAGGATTTCTCCTGGCATGACCACACAGGCCTCGTCTGTGGAAAGATTGCCCGAAAGCACGGTGCCTGTGACCACAGTGCCGTGACCGTGCAGGGAAAAGACACGGTCTACCGGTAGGCGAAAGATGTCGCAGGCAGCTTTTTTCTGCAGACTTGTGGCTTTGTCCTGCAAAAAGTGTTTGATCTCGGCCAGGCCTTGCCCGTTTGCCGAAGAAACGGGAAAAATGGGAGCGTTTTCTAAAAAACTGCCTTGGAGAAAATTTCTGACTTCTTCTGTGACCATGGACAGCCAGTCATTTTCCACCATGTCGATTTTGGTCAGGGCAACCAGGCCTTCCTGCACCCCCAGAAGAGAGCAGATTTCAAGGTGCTCACGCGTTTGGGGCATGATGCCTTCATCGGCCGCAATGACGAGCATGACCAGATCAATACCAAAAGCCCCGGCAACCATGGTGCGCACAAAGCGTTCATGACCAGGCACATCAATAATGCCGAGTTTTTCTCCGTTGGCCAGGTCGAGCCAGGCAAAACCCAAATCAATGGTGATGCCACGGCGTTTTTCCTCGTTTAGTCTGTCGCAGTCAATCCCAGTCAGAGCCTGCACAAGGCGGGTTTTGCCGTGATCGATATGTCCTGCAGTCCCCAGTATGACGGCCATGCCAGTGCTCCACGTATTACTGTTCGCGACGGTCAATAACGCGTTTGGATTTGCTAAAGGTTCTGGGCAGGGAGGCGTAGTCGACGACCGCGACTTCCATTCGGGCGAGAATACTTGTGTGCAGATCCTGCGAGATCGCTTGCGTCAGCGCCCGATCGCCGTCTGCCCCCACCCCTTTTGCACGTTCCACCGAAAGCGTCAGATGATCCACGGCGTGCTCGTCGCGTGTCAGTTCGACCTGATATTCGCCGCCCAACTCCGGGTAACGGGCGATGACATCCACAAACTGACCGGGATAGATGTTTACCCCGCGGTAGATGATCATATCATCGGAACGTCCGAGAATTTTATCGTGCATAGGCATCGCCAGCCCACAGGAACAGGGGTGAGGAATTTTGCGACAGAGGTCGTGCGTACGGTACCGTATCAGGGGAACCGCTTCTTTCCTCAGGCTGGTCACGACCATTTCGCCGATCTCGCCGTCGGGTACAGGTTCAAGGGTCGTGGGATTGAGAATTTCAATAATAAAGAGATCTGCCCAGTAATGGAGTCCTTCGTGGGCATCGCAGTCGATGGCCGTACCCGGGCCGTACATTTCTGTCATGCCCGCAATGTCGTAGCTTCCCACAAGTCCGAGCTTGGATTCTATGGCCTGACGCATTTTTTCGCTGCGTGTTTCTGAACCGCAAATCATGCGTTTGAGACGGATTTTTTGCAGCAAGCCAAGTCGTTCCACTTCTTCAGCCAGAAGGAGCGCCATGGAGGCTGTTGCCCCGAAACAGGTAGCACCCAGATCCTGTAGAAGCTGCAGATGCATCTCAAGATTGCCGGGGCCAACGGGAATGGTCAGCATGCCTAACTTTTCGCTGCCTGACTGAAAGGCTGCCCCTGCGGTCCATAAGCCATAGCCCACGGCAGCCTGCAGGCGATCTGAGGGACCTAGGCCGGCAAGTTCAAAGCAGCGAGCCATCTGCAGGGCCAGGGTTTCGGTATCGTTTTTGGTGTAGGCAAGAATTTTTCGTTTGCCAGTGGTGCCACTGGAAGCATGAATGCGCACGACATCGTCAGGTGACACGCAGAGTAGTGGCAGCGGGTAGCCACGCCGCAGATCTTCCACATCGCAAGTCGGCAGCAAGCGGAGATCACTGAGGCTTTTGATGTCTTCGGGGAAAACGCCGGCTGTCTCGAGCAGCGAACGATACTGTGGACCCTTGAACGCTTGGCGGATAGTCCAGCGTAGCCCTTGGAGCTGAATTTTGGCCAGATCATCCTGCTGCAAATCGGGAATAAAACGGTATTTTGCCATAAGTTGCTGCACGCTTTCGTCTTTTGCGCGCTTCCTCCCTGGAAATCTGGACATTGTCCCTCGGTTCTTTGTAGGGGAAAGGGAGAACAATAGCAAGGCTCATAGCCAGGGAATGTACCGTGAAAATGGAGTCGCCAAGCAAAGGCGTCTCCATTTCTTTACTTTTGCCTTTTTTGTCATCATTGTTACGTGAAAGAAGAACGCCGAGAATGTTCGGATTCTATCATGAAAGTCGAATTTATGGTATTTACGTTTACCTATGGTATTCATTTGCAAACAGGTGTTGCTCGCTCAATTTTGTGATACAGTAAGGTATTACTCTTATAATGCCCTCGCATCTTAGCATTTGGCAAAGCATTTTTTTGCAGGTCTTATAGCCTATTTTTGAGGCAATCTAAACTTCGTGATTATTTTGTCTGGCAATGCCCTGAACTCGTATCGATAGCTGTAGCACCGAAGAGGCTGAGTTATGACGCAAGGCATGCGGTAAGAGGATAACGGCAAGTTGATGAAGAGCGCGAGTACTGTTTTTTGAGTTTTTTCCCTTTGTAGTGTATAAAATGAGAGGATTTTTTCTTGCTAAAGGCTGTAATCCAAGACGTCAGCGTTTTCTGCTTGCGAGGTAAATAAATTCAGGCTAGTCTACAAAAATTGCGTATGCGTACGCTTTCTGTCAAAATTTTTTCTAACGAGTGCCGCATGCATCAGAAACAAGCTGAGAATGTCTTGCAGTGGATTCCTGCTACCCAAAACGCCCGTTTTTTGTTGGGCGAATGCGTTGAATGTAAGGCCTGGCCTGATTTCCTGCACAGTATGGAAGGCGTATCCCTTAGCCTTACGCCTGAAGAATGGCGAGCGCATATTCTTAAAGGTGAAGCTGATGAAGACGGGCTTTTCGTTAAGGCCATCGCCAGTGCACGACGCGAAGATTTTGTCTACTGGCTTGGGCAGGAAACGTTTATTGACAGCTGGCCCTTGCTTCGTGGCGTCTGTCCGCGGAAAATTTTTGGCCGCAGAAAGTCCTTTGATCAGCTTTGGACAAGTCTTGCAACATCCTCGCGTTTGCCTGTGCCGCCTCTTCCCGCCTGGTCCACGTTAAGTTCTCTTGAACGTCGAGTTCTCATTTGTGTCTGCAATGCGCCCCAGCATGAGGAATCTTGGATTTCCAGCCGGCTCCTGCTCTCGGCCGATCTCGTCCATCAAGCGCTGCGGAAGCTTGTTGATTTGCATTTTCTGGTTGAAAATGCGGCGCTTTTCTCTCCTGATCCCTTTTATACCACCTATCAGGTGCCACGTCCGGTTTCAGCGCAGTCTTTTCTTGTGGACGGCGAAGTACGCACCTTTGTCAATTCTGCGGATTGGTGATGTTGAACACCGCTGAACGTCAGAAATGCGCAGCGCGGGTACTTGAGGCGTTACGTGCGCGCTATCCCAAGCCAAAAACCAATCTTGTGGCGAAAAATGCCTGGCAGTTGCTTGTGGCAACTATTCTTTCGGCCCAGTGTACCGATGCCCGTGTCAATAGCTTAACTCCAGCTCTTTTTGCCCGCTGGCCCGGTCCACGTGAGCTTGCCGGTGCCGTGCAACACGATGTGGAAGAGATGATCAAGCCTGCAGGTTTTTATCATAGCAAGGCCAAGAATCTCAGGCTTGCGGCACAACGAATCTGTGAGGTTTTTGGCGGCGTGGTGCCCAAGACATTAGCGGAGCTTGTGACACTGGCTGGGGTTGCCCGCAAAACAGCCAATGTGGTCCTCTTTGGTGCCTATGGAATCAATGAGGGGCTTGCCGTAGACACCCATGTTAAACGCATAAGTTATCGGCTGGGTCTCACAGACGCCAGAGAGCCCCGGCAGATCGAGATGGATTTGCTCCCCCTTTTTCCCAGAGAAGAGTGGGGGAATGTCAATCACCGTATGGTCTGGTTTGGACGCGAGATTTGCAAAGCGAGACGACCGCTCTGCGCGGAGTGTGAGCTGCGCGGCTTCTGCCCGAGAAGAGAAGTTTCTCTATAATCCTAGCCAAGGCACCCTTAAGGAACTCTGTACTTCGCCGATAGACAGGGAAGATGCAGTTTTTACAGGGTGGGAATGTCATGAGCCAGAATCTATTGACCCAGGATCACAATAACGAGCTGAAAATCATTGAATTTCTCATTGAGGAGGAGCTGCCTGACGGCACCTCCTACGTTGGTCATTATGGCATTAACGTGGCCAAGGTGGTCAGTATTATCCGTGAGCCCAGCATAACCAGTCTTCCCAGCCAAGCCGACCCTTCTGTTCTCGGGACGTTCAATTTGCGAGGCAATGTTCTGCCCATTCTGGATCTGGCTTCGTGGATGGGCAAAAAAATGATCCCCAATCCGAACAATAAAGTCATTGTCACAGAATTCTGTAGTGTCCAGTCGGCTTTTCTCGTCTCCAATGTCGCCAATATCCATCAGATCACCTGGGACGCCATTGAAGCACCCAATAAATATATTGACATCTATTCCAATGAAAGTGTCACTGGCGTACTGCGCATCGGCGAAAAGGTGCTTTTTATCCTTGATATGGAAAAGGTTTTAAGCAGCCTGGATTCCCGTCTGGATATGAGTACGGCTGAAGTCGACACCTCTAAGGTCGACGATGCTGAACAGTTTCATTTACTGGTTGCCGATGATTCCAGTTCCTTGCGCCATATTATCAAGTCTGCTCTTGAGAAGTCAGGTTTTCGCGTGACCACGGCGGTCAGTGGTCGAGATGCCTGGGATTTTCTTATGAGTCTTGAGTCCCAGGCTCAGGCTCATAATCAGAAAATCACCGATCTTGTGCATCTTTTGATTTCGGATATTGAGATGCCAGAAATGGATGGGCATGCCCTGACGCGCAAGGTGCGGGCAACGAGCTTTACACACGAATTGCCTGTGATCCTCTTCTCTTCCCTGATCACTGATGCTGTTCGCGAAATTGGCGTTAAGGCGGGAGCTGACCGGCAGGTTTCCAAGCCCGATCTTCCTGGTTTGAACAAAATTATCTGCGAGCTTTTAGACGAAAAGCTGGGCCGTCATTAGGTTCGGAGCGTTTCGTGACGCGTACGCTTGTCTGGCATCCCTTTCGTCCGTCTTCCATCATCCTTCCGTTCTTTCTGCCCTTTGCGGGTTGTCCCTTTCGCTGCCTCTATTGCGCCCAGAATCTTGTCACAGGCGCCAATACTCCTCTAGAGCCTCTTGCAGACCGCTTTTTGCGTCTGAGCAACGAGCTTAACCTGCGCCAGCGTCGTGGTCAGGCTCCACCGCATTTAGCGTTTTATGGTGGCACCTTTACGGCGTTACCTGAAGCCGATTTCACATTTTGTCTTGAACAGGCTAGCAGCTTTTTGGATCAAGGGCTGATCAGTGGCTGGCGTTGTTCCACACGTCCTGATGCCCTTGATGAACGTCGCCTTTTGTCCCTGCAAAAGGCAGGTCTTGCTATTGTCGAACTTGGTATTCAGAGCTTTGCTGAGGCTGCTCTGGCTAAGACCGGCCGGGGGTACGGCCAGGAAGTGGCGATCCGAGCCTGCCAAAAGATTCGAGATTGGGGTTTTCAACTTGGCGTTCAACTGCTTCCGGGTATGCCAGGAGTTTCTCCCAAGATCTTTCTCAATGACGTCCGCAGGGCGATCACTCTTTCAGCCAGTTTTTTGCGTTTTTATCCCTGTCTTGTGATCGCTGGCACAAAATTGGCCAAACTTTGGGAAAACGGACAGTTTCAGCCATGGGATCTTTCAACAACTCTGGCAACACTTGCCCACGCTTATCTCTTGGCACAGGATGCCGGTGTTTGCGTCATTCGCATGGGGCTTGCACCGCAGACGGATCTCTTGCAGCAGCTGCTTGCCGGTCCTTGGCATCCAGCTTTGGGTGCCCGGGTGATGGCCAGAGCTCTTTATCTGGCAGTCTGTAGGCAAGCGGCCGGAGCAAGCGTTTCGGCGTTGCGTCTGCCGTCCTGGCTGCAGGGTTTTTTCTTTGGCGAGAAGGGCGAGATGCGAACCTTTTGGGGCAAGCTTGGTCTGACGTCGCATAAGATTCATTTTGGCCGTTACAGACACATTGAGCTGGATCTTGTCCAGCCGTAATTCGTCTTGACAAAAAAAGAGCCTGTTTCCCTTGAAACAGGCTCTTTTTACGCTTGTGGAACAACTATTGCGGCATGGGTCCATGGGGGCCGGGATAGCCGTGGGGGCCATGATGCCCTTCAGGTCCAAAGCCTCCATGGGGACCACGAGGTCCGAAGTGTCTGGGACCTTGTCCTCTATGGAAGGGCACATCCACACCGGGAATGGGCCGAGCCGGACGCGTAATACCACATTCTTTGGCAATGCGTTCGTCTTTGGCCTGCTGTACGGCACGCTTTTCATTCCGCAGCTTCACGATTTCCTGGGCTGTACTGCGTACGGCATTGACATCGGGCTGTACAGCATGTTTCAGCGCTTCAAGCTCGTTCTTTTTGATGAAGAGCTGATCGTTCAGTTCCCGGAGTTTGGGTTCAAATTCTTTGCTAATGGCATAGTATTGCGCACGCTGCTCAGGGGTAATGGACTGAAGCATGGCGCCTTCAACGCCCGGGCAGGGTGCTTGGCCGGTACAGGGGGCATTTTGCATGCAAGGCCCTTGACCTGCAGGATGGGCGTGACTTTGCGTGTGCGCAAGGCTTAGGGTTAGGAGAAAAGCTAAGGCCACAAGGCCTTTTTTTAATGGGGTTTGCATAAGAGCTCCTTGAAAAGGAAAAAAGGTGAAAGCCGGAGTGTTTCTCGTTGACCACTAAAGCAAAGCCTGTGCCAAGAAAAAAAGGCCCAATTTTGGGCCTTTTTGCTGCTGAGAAGACGTGAACTGTGTAAAAATTAGGCAGTTGTCTGGCTGGGTGTTTAATTATTGGGCAGTTGCCCCACGCAGCAATGACGGCAATTCGTCAAGGCTTGGCATGGAACCAAAGCGTTCACAGAGGTGATGTTGCAGGGCCATTTGTGCTTTCCTAAGCCTTTCCCGCAGTTCCATGAGCTCGCGGCCGAGACGAGGCAGCGTTTCCGGTGAGCTTTGCCGGTCATAGCGCAGAAGACGCAGCTCAGCCATTTTTTTGCGCAGCAGGCCACGTAAAACATTGAGCTCATTTTCGGCCTTGGCAAGATCCGCTATGGCCTCCAAACGCTCCTGAGCGGAGAGCTGGGCAAGCCAGGGGGAAGGTTCGGGACAAGGGGGAGAGGCTTGGGCTACAGGTTGCATGAGCAAAAGCAGTAAGAGAAGGAGCAGAAGTTTTTGCAGAGGCATGCGTATCTCCGGATCCCTGCCGTCTTGGATGACAGAAAAGCGTGTGCTGAGTATACTTGAGAGCATGAGTCGTGTAAACGCAGCCTCTGTCCTTACGCGCATACCCTGTCTTTGGCGTGGCCTTTCATTGGGTCTACGCCGTATGCTATTGCTTGCGCTGATTGTGATCGGTCTTCTTGGCTGGGCCACATGGGCGGTTGTGGGGCATTCTGAACAGGCTATGGGGCGTCTTTTTGGGGAAAAAGGTGCGTCGTTGATCATGGTCGTGGAAAGCATTCTGCGAAGTGGCCTCAGACATGAGATCGGGGTGCGTTTACAGGTTTTGCTTGAAGAAATGAGTCAGAGTCGTGATGTGATCTTTGCCGCTGTGACCATGCCCGACGGGACGATTTTGGCTCATAGCGATGTTTCGCGTCTGGGCGAGATCCTGAGGCTTGGCAAACAGGAAATAAGCTTGCGCGATATGCAGGCTCTGGCGCCCACCTTCACACCACAATGGGCTTTTCTGGAACTTGAAGGTCAGCAGGTTTTTGTCGTCTATCGCCTTTTTGCTCCTGGTCTGGAAACTCGTTCCTGCCACATGCCTTTGCCGACCATTTTTTTAGGGCTTGATGCTAGGCCTCTGGAACTCAGACGTCTGCAAAACCTTTTCTATATTGGTTCCTTAGCCGGCGCGAGTCTGTTGGTGGTGCTTCTGGGGCTTGCTGCGTTGCTTCTTACTGAACGTGCCCGCACGTTACGTCTGAAACAGGAACGTGCCGAAGGTCGTGTGCGTGAGCTGCAGGCAGAAGTGCAGCGCAAGGAAAAACTCGCTGCCGTTGGCAGTCTGGCCGCCGGCGTAGCCCATGAAATCCGCAATCCGTTAAGCTCCATTAAGGGCTATGCGACCTATTTCGGCCAGCTTTTTCCTGAAGGCAGTGAAAACCGCGCTTCAGCTCAGATTATGGTCAATGAAGTGGATCGCCTCAACCGCGTGATCTGTGATTTGATAGGCCTTGCCAAGCCCAGTGACATTATTCGTGCCCCACTGCAGATTGAGTCCTTGCTTAAGGACGTAGCCAAACTCATTGCCCAACAGGCTGAGGCTCAGGGCGTTTGCCTGAAAATCTGTACAGGCCGTGCCCTTCCTGCTATTATGGCGGACTCTCAGCGTCTTCATCAGGCGCTTCTCAATCTCTGTCTCAATGCCCTGCAGGCCATGCCCGATGGTGGCCGATTGACGCTAGGGGCCTATGCCGGCCAGGGACGGCTCTGGCTTCTGGTACGCGACAGTGGATTGGGCATTGCGCCAAAGGCGCTTAGCCATATTTTTGATCCCTATTACACCACGCGCGCCAGTGGCACGGGACTGGGGCTTGCTTTGGTACAGAAGATTGTTGATGCGCATAACGGTTCGCTTACGGTGCGGTCCCGTGTAAAGAATGACAAACGGCCTGGAATGACTCTTTTTTGTATTTCTCTTCCATTAGGCGAAAACGATGGCAGCGCGCATTCTTCTCGTTGACGATGATGTGGCTCACCGCAGTATGCTTAAAACGCTCTTGGGCTCCTGGCATTATCAGGTACAAGAGGCCAGCGACGGGGCAGAAGCCGTAGCTCTTGTGCAGGCTGAGGCTTTTGATCTCGTGCTCAGCGATGTGCGCATGGCGCAGATGGATGGCCTGACCGCACTGAAAGAAATTTTGGCCTTTAATCCCGCTCTGCCTGTGATCTTGATGACGGCCTATTCTTCTGTGGAAACAGCCGTGGAGGCACTGCGCTTTGGGGCATTTGATTATTTGATCAAACCCCTTGATTTCACGGCCTTGGCCGAAACCGTCAAGCGCGCTGCGGAGACTCCACATACCCCGCTGGAGCCACGCCAGTTGCGCAATCTCCTGGAAACCGGAGAGGATGGATCTGGTATTCTCGGCCAAAGTCAGGTTATGCGGAAACTTTTAGGGGATATTGCCACCGTAGCGCCAACAGAGGCCACGGTTTTGATTTGTGGCGAATCGGGTACGGGAAAGGAACTTGTGGCGCGCGCTCTGCATGCTCAAAGTGAACGGCGTACACAGCCTTTTGTGGTGGTCAACTGTGCGGCTTTGGCGGAAAACTTGCTGGAAAGTGAGTTGTTTGGGCACGAAAAAGGCGCATTCACCGGAGCGGAAAAACGACGTGAAGGACGTTTTCTGCAGGCAGATCACGGCACACTTTTTCTCGATGAAATCGGCGAAATGCCTCTGGCCTTGCAGGCAAAGCTGTTGCGTTGTCTGCAGCAGGGAGAGGTGCAAAGAGTGGGTGCGGATACGCCCATTACTGTGGATGTGCGCGTTTTGGCGGCTACCAATAGAAAACTTGAAGAAGAAGTACGCAAAGGCAATTTTCGTCAAGATCTTTTTTTTCGCCTCAATGTCATTAGCCTTGAAGTGCCTGCATTACGCAATAGACGTGAGGATATTCCCGTTTTGGCCGCGCATTTTCTTGAGGTCTTTGCTAGACGCAATAAAAAAGAGCTTAAGGGCTTCGCTCCCAAGGCTATGGATAGCCTGCTCAGATATCCCTGGCCGGGAAATGTGCGTGAGCTGGAAAATGCCGTAGAACGCGCGGTGATCATGGCCAAGGAGTCCTTTATTGACAGACAGGATCTGCCGCCGGCCCTTTTGGGCGCAATACCGGAAAATGCGGATAATCCGCTTGCGGGTATGACTCTCGACCATGTGGAGAGACTTGCCATTGAGCAGACGCTTAAGGAAACCGGAGAAAACAAAAGCGAAACAGCGCGCAGGTTGGGCATCACCCGGGCCACCCTGCACAATAAACTGAAAAAATACTCTCTGGAATAACCATGACAAACGAAACTTCAGATGCGGCAGTTTGGCAGCGCCTCGCGGATTTGGTCTACGAAACCGGTATGTTGAGAAAGACGCCGCGCACGGGCTGGGCTTTTCTCGGTACCAACAGCGAAAATGTTGCTGAGCATTCTTTTCGTACCACGATTCTCGGTTTCCTTTTGGCAAAAATGGCTGGTGTGGATTGCGCCAAAGTGGTGGAGCTCTGTCTTTTTCACGATCTGCACGAGGCCCGTACTGGCGACTTCAATTATCTCTACCATCGCTATAATTCGACCCGCGCTCGCGAAGCCTTGCGCGAGGCGCTTGCGGGCACGGGTCTTGCTGAAGAACTGCTTGGCTGTTTTGACGAATTTTCAGAGAAAAGAAGTTATGAAGCTAAACTTGCCAATGATGCCGATCAACTGGATTTGATCGCCAATCTCAATGTGGAACTGAGCAAGGGAAATGAATTCGCCAGAGAGTGGCTGGATAGTGCCCTGCCGCGTCTTGAAACGCGTGAAGGGCGCTTTTTGGCCCAGGCTCTCCTTGAACGGGATCCCAATGTCTGGTGGTATGGACAGGTGCCTAAGTCGTGGTGGGTACACCACAAATAGTGTTCGCCATGGCGATCTTTTCAGGGCAGCACCAGCGTGCCCAACGGCTCGTTATTTTTGAGGAAGCGTAGCAGGCTTGAAGGACTTCTGCCGTCAAGTATCAGGGCTTTGCCAGCACCTTGAGCGAGAGCAAAAAGGCAGGCCTCAACCTTGGGGATCATGCCTCCTGTGATGACCTGTTCCTGAATCAGCGTTTTGATAGTGTGACGGTTCAGGGAAGGCAAAAGCTTGCCCTCCTGCGAAAGCACGCCTGGAACATCGCTGATCAGCACAAAGTATTCTGCCTTAAGCGCACCTGCTAGGGCGCCTGCTGCGGTGTCGGCATTGACGTTAAGAGCCTGCATGTCTGGCCCCTGGGCGATGGGGGCTACCACGGGCACAAAACCGTGATCGAGAAGGCAAGAGAGTACTGAAGGATTAACTTGACTGATGTTACCAACACGTCCAAGCTGTGCATCCTTGATTTCTGCACGCAAAAGCCCCGCGTCGCGACCTGAAATCCCGCAGGCAGAAACGTTGTGAGCGGCAAGGCTGGCTACAACGGATTTATTGACAGTGCCTGCAAGGACCATTTCCACGGCTTCCATGGTCTTTTCGTCGGTGACGCGCAAGCCATTGACAAAACGGCTGGTAAGTCCTAGGCGGCTGAGCAGGGAACTGATCTGTGGGCCACCTCCATGCACAAGTACGGTGCGATAATTTTCCTGATTGAGCTGTGCCAGGTCAGTCGCAAAGGCCGCAGCCAGATCAGCCTGATCCATGGCGTGTCCACCATATTTGATAACGGCAAGAGATGCGCTCACAGGTGACTCCTTTTTTGCAAAATGGTTTGGCAATACTGTCGTAGCAGCCGGTCAGTGATTTGATCTTCCCTGCTCCGGCCAAAACGTGAAAATAAGGATTTTTTTATGCCCCGTGTTGTTACCCGATTTGCGCCAAGTCCCACAGGCCATCTGCATTTGGGCGGGGCGCGTACCGCTGTCTTCAATTGGCTACTAGCCCGCCATTTTGGTGGTACCTTTTGTCTGCGTATTGAGGATACGGATCTTTTGCGTTCCAAGCAGGAGTATACAGACTCCATTTTAGCTTCCATGCGCTGGCTCGGACTGGACTGGGACGGCGAGCCGATCTATCAGACACAGCGCACGGATCTCTATAATGCCTATGTGGAACGTCTGCTGCAAAGTGGCCACGCCTATTACTGCGACTGTACGCCGGAGCAGGTGGAGGCCATGCGCGAGAAGGCCCGTAAGCTAGGAGAAAAACCGCGCTATGACGGCCATTGTCGAGAACGTGGCCTTGGTCCAGGCCCTGGCAGATGTGTGCGCCTGAAACTGCCGGCAAGTGGCAGGGTCGCTTTCGACGATATGGTCAAAGGTCCTATTGCAGTGGATATCGCCGAGCTCGACGATATGGTCATTCGCCGCGCCGACGGCATGCCTACCTACAATATGGCCGTAGTGGTTGATGATCACGAAATGGGACTGACACACATCATTCGGGGAGACGATCATGTCTCCAATACGCCCAAGCAAATCCTCCTCTACGAGGCTTTGGGGCTGGCAGTACCCAAATTCGGACATGTGCCGATGATTCTGGGCAAGGATAAGCAGAAGCTCTCCAAACGTCATGGAGCGAAAGCCGTCATTGAATATGAAAAAGATGGGCTTTTGCCTCAGGCTCTGGTCAACTACCTGGCGAGACTGGGCTGGTCTCATGGCGATCAGGAGCTTTTTAGCATGGAAGAGCTCATTCGTTATTTTGACGGCACCAATCTCAATCCTTCAGCTGCCTGCTTTGACGATGTCAAACTCGCCTGGTGCAATGCCCACTTTATGCGTGAAATGCCACTTGAAAAACTCTGCGATCTGGTTCATCCCTTTGTGCAGCAGGCAGGGCTTGGAGATCTTGCCAACGAGCGTTTGCGTCCTTTGTGTGTTATGTTTCGGGAACGGGCAAGCGATCTTGTGGGGCTTGCTGAAAGCTTTCGTCCGCTTGTCGTGAGTGCCGAGGCACTGAGTTATACGGAAAAAGATACGAAAAAGCATTTCACCAAGGCTGGGGCGGTGCATTTACATGCCCTTGCGGCTATTTTGGCAAATACCGATTTTACTGCAGAGGCCCTTGAAGCGGCTTTAAATGCCTATGTGGCTGACAATGGCCTGCGTTTTAAAGAAGTGGCACCGCCTCTGCGTACAGCACTCATGGGCTTTATGGGTGGTTCGCACTTGAATGAGATCATGGCGTTTCTCGGGCAAAAAGAGACCCTAGCGCGTCTTGAGCGAGCCTGTGCTCTTTGTGAGGCCTGTCCAGAATAGCTCAGCCTGGGCTTAACAGATTGTATCAGCTTAGCCAACTCAACGGGAGGTACTATGGGACTTTTGGACATTTTCGGCAATAAGGAAATGATTTCTGTTCTGCAGTCCATGGCCAAGCAGGCCCAAGGAGGGATCGAAAATCTGGGCCGGAAGGCTCCCGGTGGTATGGGCGGTCTTTTGGGGGCTGGCGCCTTGGGAGCGTTAATGGGCAGCATATTGCCCAAGGGCGGCACGCGTACAGCGAGTATGCTTGGCTTGGGAGCACTGGCTTGGTCATTTTATAAAAAATGGGCAGCCGGGCAAAAAGACGGCATGTCTACGGATCAATTTTTTTCAAATCCTGAAGAGGTCTTTCGCAATACTGGGCCAGCCACAGGTCAGGATGCCTCATCTGATCCAACCGCCATGCTGCTTTTGCGTGCTATGATTTTTGCGGCCAGAGCCGACGGGCATATTGATGCGAAGGAACAGGAACGCATCAGCAGTCTTTTGCCACAATTTTTCCCCAATGCCGACGTGCGCCCGCTTTTGCACCAGCTTATGGTTGAATCCATAAGTCCGGCTGCTCTTGCCCGTGATGTGCAGAGTCAGGAACAGGCCGAAGATCTTTACAGACTCTCCTGCGTCATTGTGGATCTCGACCATTTTATGGAGCGTGGCTATTTTGCTGAACTGGCTGAAGCACTTGGTATCTCCAAAGCCAGAGCTGCTGAATTGGAAGCCGAAGCGCAGACGGCGAAAGCGCAGCTCGATGCACTGTAAGAGATCATTGTCTTCGTAACGCAAAGCCCCTCTTCGGAGGGGCTTTTTCTGTCTGTTCAAAGTCTTAGCCTTGCGATCGCTCTCTCAGCCTGTAAAGACGATCCTTTCAAGCCCATGGGCTTGCATTTTTTCAATTTCGTCAGCAAAAAGCATTCTTGGGATCGCGTTTCCCTAGCTCAATGGCTAACGTCGGCTGAACAGGACGTGCTTTACTGCCAGAGGGGACTTAAACTGCGAAGCAGATTGACCATCAACGTTTCAACACTTCCGGCAAAAATGGCAATGTGATCCGAGATAATCACCATAATCATGCCTAAAAAGAAAAATCCAATGGCGATCTTGAGAGGAAGACCAAAATCCATGATGTGCATTTGAGGGGAGGTGCGAGCTACGAGTCCAAGCGCCACTTCCACGGCAAAAAGCGCAACCATAACGGGAGCGCAGATTTTGATGGCCAGAATAAAGAGCTGAGAGGAAAGCGTTATGATCTGATCGTAGAGCGTCTGGTTGATCAAAAGGCTGCCAGGCGGCACAAGGTGAAAAGATTGGGCAAAACCTCTGAGCATATAGATATGACCATCAAGACAAAGGAAGGTCATAAGGCTCACGGTCCAGAGAAAGAATGCCGCTGTGCCAGTCTGATTCCCGGAAATAGGATCGGCGAAATTGAGCATGGTGAAGCCCATCTGATAACCTAAGAGTTCTCCGCCTGACTGGATGGCGAGAAAGGTCAGGTTAATGGCCAGCGCCAGGATAAAGCCCATGAAAACTTCACCCAAGAGCATCAAGGCCAGGGCAATGGGATGCAGGTTCACTGTGGCAACCGGTAGAGATAATGAGGGCCAGAGACCCAAGGTGAGGACAATGGAAGCTGCGGCTTTGACTTGAGCGGGAATATTATTGGAATTGAAGATAGGCAGCATGAACATCACGATGCTGATACGCATCAGCGTCAACAGAAAGCTGAAAAGAAGCAGAGGATCCGTTGTGAAAATGTTCATAGGTGTGGGTGTCTGTGCGTACCGAGGTTGCAAGGCGTAAGCAATGGGGCAAGATTTTTTGTCCCTCGCCTTGAGCCGTGAATATTGTACAACCGCAAAGCCTTCGGCAATAAAGCCCAGGCGCATCGTTTTGTAAAGGCGGCCTGCATGTCAAGGCTGTGGCAAAAAGCTCAGGCTAAGCCTCTTGCTGGCAGGAAAGGAGTAAGCAAGAATATTCAATTTTCACTTGCACTCAACTTGCAAATTATGTATTTTTGCATAGTACTCGTACGTTTACCCTCAGAGAGGGCCTTTTTGTTTACTCTGATTTTTCACAAGAGAGGGACTATGTTCAGATATTGGGCTGAGATTTAGACACAATTGCTTTGGAGCGGGGATATCAACCGTTGAGGCGTGGAGATGGGGGCGATTTGTGCACTTCGCCAAAAGCAAAGGTTTGATTATGCAAAAAACTCTGACCAAAGCAGATATCATAGATGCGGTCTTAAGTACATCATCGAGGAAGCGTCGGGAAGTAAAGGTCATCGTAGAGAAACTCATGGAGATCATGTGCGATTCTCTGCAAAAAGATCATGAGGTGCTGCTGACCGGTTTTGGCAAATTTGAATGTTATAGTAAATCGGCGAGAATTGGACGTAATCCCCATACCGAGGAAGCCCTGCTTTTGCCCCCGAGGAAGGTTGTTGTTTTTCGAGTTTCACGTCTTTTTCGCAAAGAACTCAATCCTTGATTTGAAAGAACCCTTTTGACTGAAGATCTGCGCGTTGCAAAAAGCCTGAAATACGTTTAGTTTTTTCAGGGAACGGGCGTGGTCACGGCCCGGGCTTTTTGGACGTTTGAGATGTTTCTGCCAAAGGGGCGCGCCGTGCTTTTCAATTCCTCTGCCTTCCTCTTTTTTTTCCTCCCTCTTTTTGTCCTCTGTGCTAAACTGGCCGCCACTGGTGGACCCAGAGGCAGCTGTCTGGTTTTTCTGCTTTTTTCTGTGATTTTTTATGCGTCATGGGATCCTCAGGCCCTGTTTTTGCTTTTGGCAACCATTGGCGTGAATTATGCTTTTGGCTGTGCTTTTTGTCGTCCGGAAGGCTTTGGTTCTTTTTCACGACGTACGCTTTTGTTTTTAGCCCTTGTGGTTAATCTGCTGCCGCTGCTCTATTTCAAGTATGCGGCTTTTTTTATGGACAACATCGAGTTGCTCTTTGGGATTTCTTTGAACTATCACGCTCCGTCGCTGCCTCCCGGCATTTCCTTTTATACCTTTATTCAGATTGCCTGGCTGGTATCGGTTTTTCGCAAGCAGATTATGCCCGTAAGTCTTGAACGACACGCTGTTTTTTCAAGCTTTTTTCCTTATATTCTTTCTGGTCCCATTGTGCGTTACGATGAGATTGCACCGAAGCTTGATCGTCTTGGCTCACCCAATGCCTCCGGATTGGCTCTTGGTCTTTCGCTGTTCAGCCTGGGGCTAGCCAAGAAGGTCCTCTTGGCTGACAGTCTCGCCGTGTCCGCCAACGCGGTTTTTGCCGCTGCGGAAAAGGCCTGGCCTTTGACCGGAGCTGAGGCCTGGCTTGGTTCACTGGCCTATTCCTTTCAGCTGTATTTTGATTTTTCAGGCTATACCGACATGGCCATTGGTCTTGGTCTTTTGGTGGGTCTACAGCTTCCAGAAAATTTTATTTCTCCATATAAATCCACGGGTATTGTGGATTTCTGGCGGCGTTGGCACATCACTCTGGGGCTCTGGCTGAGGGATTTCCTCTATATTCCGCTGGGTGGCAACCGTCACGGAAAGCTCAAGCAGTATCGCAATCTTTTTTTGACTATGCTCATTGGCGGTGCCTGGCACGGAGCAGGCTGGACGTTCATCATCTGGGGCGCCGCCCATGGTTTGATGCTTTGCATCAACCATTTCTTCCGCGCTCAGATCAAGGGACGCAGCTGGGCCGTTCTTTTTGAGCGCCTACCCGTGCGCATCGCCTTTATTGCGTTGACCTTTTTCTGTCTTAACTTCACCTGGGTGGTCTTTCGAGCGCAAAGCCTTGAAGGGGCCTTGCGCATCTACTGGGCGATGTTTGCGGCTCCCTTGGCCGCAAGTGGAGAAGCAGGCGGACTCGTAGGCTTCTTCCCGCATCATTACTTCCAGAACTGGGTCGATTTTGCCTTGCTTTTGCTTTCCGCGTTGATTGTCTGGGGACTTCCCTGCAGTCACGAGATGACCAGTCGCAGGCTTGATGCGCCTTGCTGGCTGCGATTTTCTCTGACACGGGCCTGGGCTATTTCGCTTTCCTTGCTTACTGTTGTGACGCTGCTCTTTTTGACGCGTAAGTCTGCGTTCCTTTATTTTCAGTTTTAGCTTCGGAGTCTGTGATGCGCTTGTTGAGCAAAAGAGCTGAGAGCAGCAACAGTATTTTGGAACCCAAAGCCTATCTGCTTTGCTGTGCGAAGACGTTGGTGGTTTGCTTCTTGCTTTTGGTCTTGCTGATCTTGCCTTATTCGTTTTTCTGGCTTTGGCAAAGCGGTGATCTGGCTGTGGAACGGGCGGTAGAAGCGCAGTCAGAGGGAGAATTTGCCATTTTCGGGTCAGGCGTTTCGCAGGACTTTGTGGACTATAAACTCAGGCTTTATGAAAAAGTTCGCCCTGAAATCGTGGCCATAGGCTCGTCACGTGTCATGCAGTTTCGTAGCCATTGCTTTGCCAAAAAATTTCTGAACATGGGTGGTGTTGCTGGCAATCTTCCGGTTTTGCGTTCTACTTTGGAGGCTATGCTCAAGGTGCATAGGCCTGAAGCGGTCATTTTAGGTCTTGATTTTTGGTGGTTTATGCCCACCTGGAACCCTGATCCTTTTCAAGAAGAGCCTCCCACAAGTGGATCCTACACCTATACCTTAGCCAATTTGAAAAAACCCTGGGATTGGCTTGTAACGGGGAAAATTTCCTTTGCTGATTTTCTCAGACCGTTGACCGGAGACTTTCGTTCTGATCGCTTTGGCATAATGGCCCAGCAGACCGACGATGGCTTCGGATCTGATGGCTCCTGGTATAATACGGCAGAAAGTACAGGGCAGAAAGCGCCTTTTGACTTTCAGTTCCGTGATACGATGAGTCAGGTGCTTGCCGGTTCCAAGGCCTTTTATCATGTCCCGGACAATGTTACGGCACCCAGTCAAGCCCATCTTGATGCCTTTGCTGAAATATCCTGTCGTCTGCAGGCGCGTGGCATACGGACCTTTGTTTTCATTGCCCCTCTGTCTGAGACGATCTACCAGGCCATGCGCAAGCAGGAGGGCAATTATCCGCACCTTTTTGGTCTTGCAAACGCTCTGCATGCGCGTGGTTTGAATGTTTTGGATCTGAGTAACCCGCGTAGTCTGGGAGCCAATGATTGCGAATTCATCGATGGATTTCATGGTGGTGAGATAACGTATTTGCGGATTCTGCGCAGTCTCTGTGATCAGTGGAGTGCCCTGCTGGCTTATGTGCAAATTGATAAGGTCAATGCGGCCATTGCGCAGTGGAAAGGGCATGTTTTGATGCGAGATACGAGAGTCAGCAGCCTGTGGGAAACAGATTTTATGTCCTTGGGTTGTAAAAAACGCCTTCCAAACCAATAAGCAAGAGTGCTTTTGGCTAACTCAAGTCTGCGTTGTGCTCTTGTTTTTTGAGCCATTTTGCGTAAGCGTACGGTCGGTTTTTGGACAAACGCTGGCACGGATGGAGAAAAAGAGCTTTGGGGAGATAGCTGGTGGTGAGAGACGGCTTTTGGTCAAAGAAAATAGGCTCTTTCTTGCGCTTATGGGGGCTTAGCTTCTTTTTCTTGGTTTTGATTTTTGCAGCACACGAAAGTCTGGCCAAGGATACAGCGCAAACAGAAAAAAAAGTGCCGCAAAGCGACGCAGAGCTTGCTGTTGCCGCTTATCGGGCTGGCGATTACGGCAAAGCTCGTGAACTCTGGGAAAAGCTAGCTGCAGCCGGAGATGCCTATGCTATGAATAATCTCGGCATCCTTTATGACCGCGGTCAGGGCGTTGCCGTCGATCTCGGACGAGCGCTGCACTGGTTTGGGCTTTCGGCGAAGGCCGGCAATCCTCAGGGTATGAGCAATTATGGTTGGATGTTGGATCAAGGTCGGGGCATGGAGGCAAGACCAGAAGAAGCTGCCCGCTGGTATGATAAATCGGCCAGAGCCGGTCAGGCAGAAGCGCAATATAATCTTGGATTGATGTATGAGCGTGGTCGCGGTGTGCCAAAAGATCTTGCCAGCGCAGCGGCCTGGTATAGCCGGGCTGCTCTCCAGCAGCAGACCGAAGCCTTAGCTCGACTTGGACATCTTTACCGTACTGGCGAAGGCGTGCCCAAGGACGAAAGCAAGGCGGCCCTCTTGCTTTATGCCGCCAGCATGAACGGGAGTCAGCCGGCCATCAAGGAGCTGGAGGAATTGGCACCTAAGGATGCTTCCTCGCGAGGTATTGCGCTTTTTGGTCAGCGCATGGATCAGACCAATCGTCAGACAATGCGTGATGTGCTCAAAAAGGCCAATGTTCCGGCTGTGCGCATGAGTGATGAATTCATTTGTGATCTGTATGATGTCAAGCGCACTGTCCCAGGGGCCGGCCAGATGACCATTTGTTACGGCGCAGGAAAAAATCAGCCTCTTGGTTTTTTGAAAATTGATTATCTGGCACCAAATCAAGAAATGGCCAAAAAAATACATGGTATGGTTGAAGGCCGTTTTGGTAAGCCTCAGGCCAGTGAAAGTGATGCCTCAAGCCTTTGGAATATGGGAACAGTGGTCGTCGCAACGCAGTATGTGCCCGATCAGAAACAGCTGAGTCTGATGTATATGGTTCCCCGTGTTTACCACGAGACAAAAACGCGCGAGAGCCGGTAATGGAGTGTTCCTAGTACCTTGTAACACTTAATTCTTTACAAAAAAACAGGATACAATCTCTTTAGCTTGACTCTGGCGTCTTCAGTGGTGAACTGCCAGTCAATTTTTTTTGCACCTTTATTGGTTGCGTCAACCCATGCAGCCACCTTTGTTCGCATTTTTTCCAAACTGTCAATTCGT
>JAILPJ010000049.1 GCA_024699605.1 Desulfovibrio sp.
AGGGTCTGTCCCTAGTACGAGAGGACCGGGATGGACGCACCCCTGGTGGATCTGTTGTCGCGCCAGCGGCATAGCAGAGTAGCTATGTGCGGAAGGGATAACCGCTGAAAGCATCTAAGCGGGAAGCCTGCCTCGAGATAAGTTCTCCCCGAAGCAATTCGGTAAGGGCAGAGGAAGACTACCTCGTTGATAGGCTGGAGGTGGAAGCGTTGTGAGACGTGGAGCTGACCAGTACTAATAGCCCGAGTGTCTTGTTTTTACTAAAGAGAAAGACTTCTTTCTTCCCTGACAATTCATATTTTTTGGCAGCCATAGAGAAGAGGGTACACCCGATCCCATACCGAACTCGGCAGTTAAGCTCTTCATCGCCGATGATACTGCATAACGTCATGTGGGAAAGTAGGTCGCTGCCAAATTTTTTTAAGCCCCTGTTTGGGGCTTTTTTTGTGTCTTACGGTCTTTCGCGCCCTTTTCCTCCTTTTTTTGAAGGATCTCACTTGTCCAGTCAAACACCTCCCACCTCCTATCCTGTCAAGCGTGTTTGCGCTATCCATGATCTTTCCGGATTCGGACGGGCTTCGTTGACGCTTGTCATTCCGATTCTTTCTGCTCTGGGTATCCAGGTTTGTCCGCTGCCAACCGCTGTTCTTTCTTCTCAGACTTCAGGCATGCAAGGCTTTTCCTTTTGTGATCTGACCGATGAGATGCCGCGCTTTCTGGAACACTGGGCCACGCTGAATCTTGCTTTTGATTGTGTCTACAGCGGTTTTTTGGGAAACCCCGTACAGATTGAAATGGCCGAAACCTGTATGCAAAAATTTCTTTTGCCCACAGGCTTTGCTTTTGTGGATCCTGTGCTTGGCGATAACGGCCAGCTTGATCCCACACAGACCCCTGAGATGGTCGCAGCCCAGCGCCAATTGGTCAGTCATGCCCAGATTATCGCCCCGAATCTCACAGAAGCCGCCTTTCTCCTCAATGAGCCCTACCGCGAAGATCTTCCCTTGCAGGCGCTTAAAGAAGAACTGGTGGCGCTTTCTGCGCTTGGTCCGGAAATGGTTGTGATTACCAGTGCTCCCAGTGAAAATCCGGCAAATTGCGCTGTGGTCGCCTATGAGCGTGCCAGTGGCCGTTTTTGGAAAGTCGAAAACAAGCGCTATCCTGTTTTTTATCCCGGTACTGGCGACACCTTTTCCAGTGTCGTTTGCGGCGCGCTTCTTCTGGGAGAGACTCTCCCTAAGGCCATAGCCCGTGCCTCTGCTTTTGTGGAGTTAGGCATTAGCCTGACGTATGGCGAGAAGATCGATCCCAGGGACGGCGTGCTCTTGGAGAGGGCCTTACCGATGCTGAACAGGGCAGACTACAAACTTGAGTTTGAGGAAGTCTAAAAAATTCTCTTTTTTTGCTTGACGATTCCTTGCCTTTTTTTTCAAATCGCAACTGACTTTTTTCGTTGATTCTTATGGGAGCACAACATGGCGAAAATTTTGGTCACCGGCGGTGCCGGCTATATTGGCAGTCATGTCTGCAAATATCTTGCGGCCCATGGCTACGAAGTCGTGGTCTACGACAATCTTTCCACAGGCCACAGAGAAATGGTCCGTTGGGGGGCTTTTGAACACGGAGACGTGCGTGACGATGCCCGTCTGCGCTGTGTCCTGCGCAAGCACAAACCCGATGGGCTGATTCACTTTGCCAGTTCCATTTCCGTGGGTGAATCGGTCCTTGATCCTGGTGCCTATTACGAAAATAACGTGCTTGGTTCCCTACGCATCATGCAGGTTCTGGCACAGGAAGGCGTGCGCCCTCTGGTCGCTTCGGGCTCTGCGGCGGTCTATGGTCTGCCTGACCAGGTGCCCGTGGCTGAGACGGCAAAAACCGCACCCATCAATCCCTATGGACGCACCAAGCTCGTCATGGAATGGATGCTTGAGGATTTTGCCCGCGCTCACGCTCTGCCCTGGATGGTTTTGCGCTATTTTAATGCCGCCGGTGCAGATCCCGACGGTGAGACCGGCGAAAGTCATGACCCTGAGACTCATCTGATTCCCAATGTCCTCAAAGCCGTGCGTTTTCCCAAAGAGCGGCAAGTTTCCCTTTTTGGGGACGATTATCCAACGCCTGACGGAACCTGCATCCGCGATTATATTCACGTCATGGATCTGGCCAGCGCCCATGTTTTGGCCTGCGAACATCTTTTGCAGGGCAAGGCCTCCCAGAGCATCAATTTAGGAACTGGCCACGGATTTTCTGTGCGCGAAATCGTCAATGCGGCAGAAAAGGTCACCGGGCAGAAAGTGCCTTATGTGATGAAAGCCCGCAGAGACGGAGATCCTGCCCGTTTGGTGGCCGATCCTACCAAGGCCAAGGAAGTCTTAGGCTGGCAAACACGCTATTCGGATATTGAGACCATACTCAGTACAGCCTGGGCCTGGGAACAGAAGAAAGGACAGTAATTGGAGAGAACGGGCCATCGCTCGAGGCTCACACGCTTACGTTTTGAGGAAGACCATGGACAGGACACAATCAGAGATGGCAAAAGAAGCGGCCACAGGGCTTGGTCAATCTTTAGAAAAGACCGCCAAAAGCGGCGAACAGACAGATTTCATCCGCACCCGTATTCTTGAAGATCAGAAGAGCGGGCGTTTTCACGGACTGGTGCATACCCGTTTCCCTCCGGAACCCAATGGCTATCTGCATTTAGGACACGCCAAGTCCATTTGTCTCAACTTTGGCGTTGCCAGGGAATTTTCGGGCAAGTGCAATCTGCGCTTTGACGATACCAATCCCGTCAAAGAAGATATGGAGTACGTCAACGCCATTCGCGAAGACGTACGCTGGCTTGGCGGTGACTGGGAAGACCGGGAATTCTATGCCTCGAATTATTTTGAGGCACTCTATAACTATGCTGAAGCCTTGATCAAAAAAGGCGCGGCTTATGTGGATGATCTTTCCGCGGACGAAATTCGGGCCATGCGCGGCACGTTGACTGAGCCGGGCAAAGAAAGCCCTTACCGGACACGCAGTGTTGAAGAGAATCTGGATCTTTTCCGGCGCATGCGCAACGGGGAGTTCCCGGACGGAGCACGTGTGTTGCGGGCCAAGATTGATATGGCCAGCCCCAATATTGTCATGCGTGATCCCACCCTCTATCGTATTCGCCACACGACGCATCAGCGCACCGGCGATACCTGGTGCATTTATCCTCTTTACGATTTTGCCCACTGTCTTTCTGATTCTCTCGAAGGCATTACCCATTCCCTCTGCACGCTTGAGTTTGTCAACAATCGTGAGCTCTACGATTGGGTGCTGGAGACCCTAGACGTCTATCATCCGCAGCAGATTGAATTTGCAAGACTGAATCTGACCTATACGGTGTTATCCAAGCGCAAGCTGATCCAGCTCGTCAAGGAAGGCTATGTGCAGGGTTGGGATGATCCGCGTATGCCCACCCTCTGCGGGCTGAGACGCCGCGGTGTTCCGCCTGAGGCTTTGCACGAATTCTGCAAACGGATCGGCCTGGCTCGGGCCGATTCCACCGTGGAGTACGCGCTTTTGGAATTTTGCGTGCGCGAATACTTAAATGCCCATGCTCCGCGTCTGATGGCCGTTCTCGATCCCATCCGCGTGGTCATTGAAAACTATCCGGAAGATCAGACCGAGATCTTTGATCTGCCGCTCTACCCGGAAGACGAGTCTTTCGGCACGCGCAAGGTGCCATTTTGTCGCGAATTGTGGATTGAGCGCGACGATTTCAGGGCTGATCCTCCCAAGAAATTCCACAGACTCTATCCCGGCAATGAAGTGCGCCTGCGCTATGCCTATCTTTTGACATGCCGGGAAGTGGTTTACGATGAACGGGGAGAGCTGTTGGAGCTGCGCTGTACCATTGACTCGCAAAGTCGCGGCGGACAGTCCCCGGATGGCCGCAAGGTCAAGGGGACCATTCACTGGGTTTCGGCACGACATGCCAAAGCCTGTGAAGTGCGTCTCTACGATCAGCTTTTTTCCGTACCAGATCCAGAGAATGTGCCTGAGGGCAAGACCTTTTTAGACAATATTGCACCCAATTCTCTGACCAAGGTTAAGGGCTTTCTTGAGCCGGCCTTGGCTGAGCGTAAGGTCGGTGAATGCGTGCAGTTTGAACGCGTCGGCTATTTTTGTAAGGATAAAGACAGTACGCCGCTTCTTCCCGTTTTTAACCGGACGGCGACCCTGCGCGATAGCTGGGCCAAATTGGAGAAAAAGCATTGATCCAGTGCGTTTTTGGTATATAAAGAGCGTGTTTTTCTTTTTCAGCTCTTTACGGAAGGCATGCCAAGGAGAAGTTATGAGCAGTACCTGGTTTTTCGCAAGCAGAAGTCTTTTGCAAAAACTGAAACCACTTGTTGTGCTCAGTGCTTTTGCCTGTCTGCTGCTTGCCATGTTTGTTCCGGCTGAAGCTGGGCCGGCTTATCGGCGTCTTGTGACCAATAATGCCGCCAATCAGTCCTGGCGTGATGGCCTTGTGCTTTCCATCCATATGGATGAGCAGGCCTGCAAAAAAGCCTATGGCAACAACTGGTTTTATCAGTGTCAGGCTCCGGTTCCTGGCAAGGTCGGTCAGCGTGTGGATAGCGTGCGCATGACGCCAAGAGCCGAGGGTGTCTGGCGGTGGATCTCGGATACCGAATTGAAGTTCTTCCCCAAGACGCATTTGGCTGCCAATACCTTATATACGATCTCTCTGGAACAGGTGACGTTGCCTCAGCGCTACACCTTGAACAAAAATATTCTCTATCGTACCCCGCCGCAGGCCGTGCATCTTGAAAAGGAGACCTTGTGGATCGACCCTTCGGCCAAAGGGCAGCATGTGCTTTCTCTGCCCATGAAGTTGATCTGGCCTTATGACACGGCGCAATTTGAAAAAATGGTCCGCCTCACGCCTCCGACCGGTGAGCGGAAACTGCGTTTTGGGCCCATGCGTTTTGTCTGGAACGATGCTCACGACGAGGTTGTGGTCAATGTGCCCATCTTGTCCTTGCCCGAGAAAAACTGCACGTGCCTGATGAGTGTGCAGGGCTTGCCTGGCTGGCACTATGAGCGTGGCAACAGGGTCTTTGACGCGCAGAGCAAGGGAAAAACTCCTCAGACTCAGGTTTCCTTTGCCATCACCGGGACGGACCGGCTGATGGACGTGAAAAGCATTGTTATTGAGCCTGTCTACGACAATAATCTCAGTCGCGAGTATCAGCTCGTTGTGACAACAAGCCTGCAAACCAAACCCGCAGATGTGCTGAGCAAGCTCGATCTTCTGCTTTTGCCCAAGAAAGCAGCTGCAGGTCAGAGTCAGGATTGCAACTGGTCTTTGATGCCCGCGCTTTCCGCTGAAGACATTCAGAACAGCACCAAGATCACGCCGATCCTTTTGCAGCCCGGAGATGAAGCCGCAACAGAAATCCGTCTGCGGCTTCCCGGTGTTGAGGAAAAGCGCGGTGTGATGTGTGCCATGAAAACTGGCTTGCGTTCCCTTGCCGGTCATACCTTGAATCGTGTCAAGCGTTTTGTGCTCACAGCGCCCAGCATGCGTGCTGAAGTCAATTTTTTGCAGCCAGGCAATGTGCTGCCCCTGCGCAACGGTCAGAAAATCGATATCCACAGCGTGGGAGTGGACCGTCTGGAATGGGAAGTCAGCGAGGTCAGAGATCCTTTCTTGGCCTTGGCCGCGGCCCGCACTGGCTTTAAAAAAGACGAAGACGACGACAATGAGATCGATTTTGCGGTTATGAGCCAGGTGCGCAAAGGAAGCGTGGCCATACCCGAACATGCGCAAGGCCAGGCGAGTTTCACCGCTCTTGATTTGGCCGAGCTTGAAGGCGGCAATGCCAAGAGCAGTCTGATGCGTCTGACGCTCAAAGGTTTTGCCGGCAAAGCTTCTGAGCCGGTCAGCACTGCCACACGCCTGATTTTAGTTTCCGATCTCGGATTGATGCTGAAAACGCAGGCGGATGGCACCCATGTGGCTTTTGTGCGTCGTATTTCCACGGGAGAACCTGTGGACAATGCCGAGATACGTCTGCTTGGAGCCAATGGCCTGCCTTGTGTGGCAGCCCAAACTTCCAAGGATGGTCGGGCTGCCTTGCCGTCCACCTATGGCTTGAACCGTGAGAAAAAACCCACAGCCTTGGTCTGCGTAAAAGACGCCGAGTTCGGCTGGTTGTCGTTGGACGATTACGCGGCCGTTGTGGAATTCAGCGACTTTCCTGTGAATGGCCGTCATGTCAGTGAACAGGGTTTGATGGCCAGCGTGTTTACCGAGCGCGGTGTCTACATGCCCGGCGAAACCCTGCATTTTGGGGCCATCTTGCGCAATCAGGCCTGGCAGCCTTTGGGCGAAAAATTACCGGTTATTGCTGTGCTCTATGGCCCTGCCGGCAATAAACTTTTGCAGCAAACCCTGGTTTTGGGCGCAGAAGGTCTCGGTTCTCTTGATTACACCACAGAGCCAGATTGTCCGGCCGGTCTCTACCGTCTGGATATTTGTCTGGCTAAGGGCAAGAACGAGCATACGGTTCTGGGTTCTGTGACCACACGTGTGGAGGAATTTCAGCCAGATACCTTGGCCTTGTCCCTGAATTTTGCGGGAGACAATCCCAAGGGCTGGATTCGTACGCAGGATAAGGCCCGTGTGCAGGTTGTCCTGAAAAATCTCTATGGCGAGCCAGCTGTGGGCAACCGCGTGCGTGCCCGTTTCTTGTCTGAACCAAGAAAGCTGAACTTCTCAGCCTATAAGGATTTTACCTTCTGCGACAAGGAAAGCGCCGGTGAAAATCACGAAGTGTCCTTGCCTGAGTTCGTCACTGATGAAAAAGGCCAGGTACTCGTTGATTTGCCGCTTGAGAGCCTGGGCCTTGGCACGCAGTTTGGAACCTTGCTGGTGGAAGGTTTTGAAAAGAGCGGCGGGCGAGCGGTTTCGCGCTCCTTGACGCATGTTTTCTCCCCCAGAAGCTCGGTGCTCGGCTACAAGCCTGAAGACGGAGCCAATAATCTGAATTATCTGCCTGAAGGCAGCAAAGCGGCCCTGCGCTTGCTTTTGCTCAACGCCAATCTCGATCCGGTTCAGGGTGAAGCGGTTCGTCTGACCCTCTCGGCCAGACGTTTTGTGACCAGTCTGGTCAGCGACAGCGCCGGCAATTATCGTTACGACGCAACGCCGGCCGATACCGAACTCAGTTCTCAGGATCTGACCCTTGAGGCCAAAGGCACGCAGTATGTGCTGCCTACAGATCATGCCGGTGAATTCCTTCTCACCGTGCGCAATGCCAAGGGTGAGGAATTGGGTCAGATTCCCTTTACGGTCGCAGGAACCCGCCTGGCTGCCCCTGGCCAGGAACCGGTGCTTGCCAATGGTTCTTTGCGTCTGACGCTGGATAAGGAGCACTATGCTCCCGGCGAGACAATTCATTTCCAGATGTCAGCGCCTTTTGCTGGCACAGGTCTTGTCAGTCTTGAACGCGATCAGGTGGTGGCTCATGCCTGGTTTACAGCCAAGGCCGGTGAAAGCGTGCATGAGATCACCATCCCCCGTGATTTTGAAGGTCGCGGCTATCTCAACGTCTCCTTTGTCCGGGACGTTGATTCACCCGCTATTTATATGAATCCCCACGTCTATGGGGTGGTTCCTTTTACCTCAGGCATCACGACCCGCGATATGGGGATCTCTATTGCCGCGCCGGCCACCGTGGCCCCGGGCGATGAGGTCAAAATCAAGCTTTCGGCGAAAAAAGCCGGTCAGGTGCAGCTCTTTCTCGTGGATGAAGGGGTTTTGCAGCTGACGGATTTTGCCGTGCCAGATCCTCTGCGCGATCTTTTGACTGACCGTGCCCTGGATGTGGTGACCCGTCAGGCTTTTCATCTTTTGATGCCCGACCATGAACGTCTGCGTGGGCGCATCCCAGGCTTTGGCGGCGGTATGGGCAATGGCGGAGGCCGCTTCCTCAATCCTTTCAGGCGTAAGAGCGAGCCGCCCTTTGCCTATTGGGCACCGCTGCAAAGTGTCGGTCCTGATGGTTGCGAGATTCAGGTCAAGGTGCCTGAATATTTCAACGGCGCCTTCCGCATTATGGCTGTGGGCAGTTCCCTGCAGAATGGTCAGCTTGCGGCCGGCTCAGCCAAGGCCAGAGCGGAAGTGCGGGGCAATTTGATTCTCAAGCCGCAGCTGCCGCTTGTGGTGACCCCTGGCGATACCTTTGAAGGTGCTTTGGTCATTGCCAATACTGTCAAAGGCAGCGGCGACAAAGCAGAAGTGTCTGTGCACCTGGATCTGCCAGAGGCGTTGCGTCTGGTTCAGGGAAAGACGGATCTGACTTTGCTTGTGCCGGAAAATGGCGAAAGAGTTGTCCCCATCAGACTGGCTGTGCAGGATGACCTGGGTGAGAACAGCATACGCTTTAGCGCAAAGCTGAAAAACGCCAAGACTCCTGTTGTGCGCAGTCAGAGCCTCTCGGTACGCCCGGCGGCCCAAAGAACACTTTCGGAAACCGCCTTTAGTTTCGGCGAACTGACTGAGGAAGGCGGATCGGTTCTTGTGCCTTCAGAGCGGGATCTCTATCCCTACGAGGCTAAGAGCCGCATCACGGTAGCCGATGCGCCTCTGCTGGCTTTGCGGGCCCTGCTGGATCGTCTTGACAGCTATCCCTATGGCTGCACGGAACAGAAAATCAGTAAGGCCATGCCCTATGTGGTGCTTTTTGATGCCCCTGCCCTGCGCAAGCTGGTTTTGTCCAATCCCAAGCGCTCCTTGCAGGAGCAACAGAAGTTTGGCGAAAAGACCATCGCTGAGGCCATAGCTGCCATCTGGGCGTCTTTGCAGTATGACGGCATCTCTGTCTGGCCAGGCCCCCATTCCTCTTCAAGCTTTGTGACAGCCTATGCCGCGGATTTTCTGGTGAGCATGCACGAACATGGTTTGCAGACCCCGGGCGATCTGGCTGAGAGGATTTTGAATATCCTGGAAAGCAATGTCTCGCGCACACCTGAGTCTGTGGATGATGGGCGTCTGAAGATCTACGAGGCCTGGATTCTGCAGCGCGATGGTCGCATTATGACAAGTGCGCTGAGTAGTCTTGAGGAATGGTTCAAGCAGAATACCAATGGCTGGGAAACCGATGTGCTTTCAAGCCTGCTCGCGGACAGTTTTGTGACGCTGCGTTTGAAGAAGCGTGCCCAGGCCAGACTGCCTCAGGGACAGGTGAACACGACGAGTGACCCCTTCTTCTCGACGGCCATGAGTCGTGCCCTGCATGCCCTTGTGCTTTTGAGAACCTTTGGCATGGGTGAAGAAAAGGCCCAGATCATTGACTTGGTCAAAGACGCCGCCTTTTCCGAGAACGCCACAACGATTGATCTGGCCATGAGCAGCCGGGCCCTTGTGGAGCTTGCCAGGCAGAAGAACAATGCCTTTTCTGAAATGTCGGCAAACTGTCAGGAATATGCCAAGGGTTTTGGCGGCCAAGAGAACAACGCGCGTTTTGAGGGCCTCTTGGTCTTTGACGCGCCCGGTTGCCGTCGATTTGCCATCAGCAAGCCTGCGGAGGCCTCTTCACTTTCTGTCTTGCTGACAGAAGACGGTTTTGATCGCAAGCCCGTGTCTGCCAAGGGCAAGCTTGAAGTGACGAAGACATTACGTGATGACCATGATCAGCCTGTCAAGGCCATTTCCCTTGGGGATGTGGTCACAGCCAAAATCTGTGTTCGCTCGCCAGGCAAGCCTGTTCACGACGCTGTGATCGTCGATCTGGTACCAGGCGGCCTTGAGCCGATTCTGGAGAAGGGTGATGGGCCTTCCGCTGAAGGTCTCCTGCGCTACGAGCGCAGGGAAGACCGAGGACTCTTCTTTGTGTCCCTTGTGCCTGAAGAGCGTTGCTTCAGCTATCGCTTGCGGGCTGCGACCAAGGGGCGTTTTGTGGCTCCGGCCGCAGATGCTTCAGCCATGTATGAACCGGCTTTGAACGGGACAAGTCAGAGTGGCGTGATTGAGGTTCAGTAACCTGGGCCCTGCATGAAGCGTGTCTTTGTGTTCCTTGTTTTGGCCTGCAGAAAGCTTTTGCAACGAAAGCTTTCTGCAGGCCTTTGCCTGTTTTTCCTCCTCGGTTTCGGCCTGTGGCTTGTCACAGGTCTCTATACCCTGCCAGCTCCACTGGCTCATCGTGATTTTTCCCAGGTGATCTGTGATCGTCATGGAAAAATCTTGCGCATCGCCTTGACCGGTGATGAGAAATATCGCATGCGCATGCCGCTTTCGGCCCTGCCGACCTGGGCGCTTGAGAAGATTATTGCCTATGAGGATCGCTGGTTTTGGAGGCATCCGGGCGTCAATATCTTTGCTCTGCTGCGTTCTGTCGGCAGCATGCTTCTGGGCGGACGGCGTATGGGCGGCTCAACGCTCACCATGCAAACCGCCCGTCTCGCCTATGGGCTTGTGACCAATACCATACCGGGAAAATGTCAGCAGATTTTTTTGGCGCTCTGTCTTGAGCGACAATACTCAAAAGCGGAAATTCTTGAGGCCTATTTCAATCTGGCTCCTTACGGGGGCAATGTTGAAGGCTTAGCCAGTGCCGCTCAGATCTATTTTCACAAAAATCCGCAGCAGCTCTCACGTCTTGAGGCTGAAGCCCTGATGCTCGTGCCACAGAATCCTGTGTTACGCAGACCTTCTATGAAAAATCCTCATTTTTTGGAGGCTCTGCGACGGATCTTGTCTGATGGCGAGGAAGTGGCGAGTTTGCGAATCTATGGCGTGGAAGATTTGCCGTTTTTGGCGCCGCATCTCTGTCAGGAACTGCTACAGCAAAAAGACGAGCAAGGCCCTTGGGAGAAACGCCTCACAACACTTGATCTCGGTCGGCAGCAGCTTTTGGAGGCGCAGCTTGAGCGCTATATTGCGCGCAATGCCGCCTTTGGCATTCATAATGGTGCTTTGCTCCTTGTACACTGGCCGACTATGGAAGTGCGAGCCTGCGTGGGATCAGCAAATTTTCGGGCTTTGGATATTCACGGGCAGATCGATGCCACGCGCGTGCGGCGTTCCCCCGGCTCCACCCTGAAGCCTCTGATCTATGCCTTGGCCCTGGAACAGGGGCTGATACACCCCATGACGCTTTTATACGATACGCCCAGGAGTTTTCAGGGCTATGATCCGGAAAATTTCGACCACACCTTTCGCGGACCGGTTTCGGCCAGAGAGGCTCTTGCCTCCAGCCGTAATGTGCCGGCTATCGCTCTGGCGCAGAAATTGAAAAATCCCGATCTCTATGAGCTTTTGCAAAAGGCGCATGTGGCCTTTGCCAAAAGCCGCGAATACTATGGTCTGGCTCTGGTCTTGGGTGGCGCTGAAGTGACCATGCGGGAGCTGGCTAGTCTCTACGCCATGTTGGCTAATCGTGGCGTTTGGAAGCCTTTGCTGTTTGAAGGAAAGGAGGTGGGACAAGGAGTCAGTCTGCTTACGCCTGAAGCGGCCTATGTCACCCTTTCGATGCTTGAGGACAAAACAGGCGGACATAATCTTTCAACGCAAGGTGGCGGGACGGTCTCTGTGCGCTGGAAAACCGGAACCTCCAACGGTTTTCGTGATGCCTGGACCTGTGGGGTGATTGGACCCTATGTTCTCGTTGTCTGGTTCGGAAACTGTGATAATCGTGCCAATCCCCTTTTAGTTGGCGGACGTATTGCCCAACCCTTTTTCTTTGAGCTTGCGCAGGCTCTGGCATGGTCTGAGCCTCTGCACGACTATCTGGCCAAACCATGGCCTGGGCTTGGAATAGAGAAGATTCCCGTCTGTCGTTCAACAGGCGATCTCGATATCAGCCTCTGCACCGACCAGGTGGAAACATGGTTCATTCCTGGTGTCTCACCGGTTAAGAGCTCGGGAATATTACGCCGAATCTCTGTAACCGCCGAGGGCTATCAGGCCTGTGTGCCAGAAGAAGGGCAGGAGACTGTCTGGGAATTCTGGCCAAGTGATCTTGCCCTGATGTTTCAGAGAGCAGGAGTGCATAAAGTACCACCACCGCCCTTTGAACCGAAGTGTGCGCGTGAGGAGCCAGGGCTGCCTCCGAGGATTACCAGTCCCAAGCTGGGACTGACGTATTATGCCAGTTTAGGAACAGGCGGAGTGGCTTCCCTTGTGCTTTCGGCACAGGCTGACGCCGGCGTTGAGCACTTGCGCTGGTTTGTCAATGGGCAGTACAGGGGCGAGACGGCACCTGGTGGGATCCTATCAGTACAACTTGCGCCAGGGATCTATCATCTTTTGGTTTGTGATGAAAAAAATCGAACCTCAGTGCGAACGCTGAAGATCCTCTCGACAAAATAAGAATCCCCACAGTCTGGCTGTGAGGATTCTTCTTTTTGCAGGGCTTTCACTATTTTTAGAACAGTCAATATTATTGAATGCTAACGCGGTATTTTTTGAGAAAAGCTACCGGATGATAACTTGTTTTGGCTAAACGCAAACCTTCCTCATCGAGATCTTGAGCGCGGTTGAGCAAGGAGAAGCCTTGACCGGCGTGGCGGGCAAATTCCCGGTTGATGGTCTGATAAATGCCTTTGTAGCCTAACAGGCCTTTTTCATAGTGCACGCCGAGGTTTTGCGCATCAAGGCGCTCACCAATGCTGAAGGCCGCAATCCGTCCATCAATATAAAGCGCTCCACCTGACATCTCCTTGAAATAGTTCCAGTGCGAGAGCACCTGATTGATGGCATGATTCTCGGCTTTGAGCGATGTGGAATCCTCACACTCGTGCCATTGGCACCATTCGTCCTGCAGACCGAGGACGTCTTCAACGATCGTATCGTTCAATTCCTTATAGTCAGGTTCACCATATTCCCGTACATAGCTCGAACAGTGATTCTTTTTTTTGTGATACTTTTTGCCTGGAAGATTGGCGAGATCACTCTGCTGATAGAGGTATTCCCATTGTCCCCGATCTTCGGAAACCGTGATGCGCTCGGGAATTTGCTCTTTCCAGATCGTGACCAGCGCTTCAGGGACTCTGATGAAGCTTTTGGCTGTGTTGGAGAGCTCTGAGAGGGCTTTTTCCCAGTCCACATGTTCCCAGTCGCCCAGAGGGGCCCAGTAGATGGGGGATGGTAATGTCTGTTGTAGCCAGCAGAGCGATTCCGTTTGAGACCAGGTGAGGCCAAAATATTGTTGCCAGCCCCAGAGATTGGCCAGCGTATAGTCTATAGAGTGGCAGGGCGTTTTTTGCCAAAACGTGTAGTAGAGGTCATGTTCTGAGAGTTTAACTGGGGAAAAGACCATAGAACATCCTTTTGTGACACAGCATTGGTGTCTTGTGTCGAAAGTCGACAGCTATTGTGCGTCAGACAGCTTTTTTAAGGTATATTTTGTCCAATGCGCGTACTTGATAACAAGGATCATGATGCTTGCCTGTACGCATTGAGAAATGAGCATGGCACAAAAGATACCGTCGGCCGAGCGTGCGAGATAATGGCCCAGAAACCAGCCGAGGGGCAGTCTGATCAACCAGGAGCAGCCTCCGTAGACTGCGAGATTGTACTGTGTTGCGCCTGCCCCCACCATAACGCCGCCCATGACGGTGCTGGCAATGGAAAAGGGCGTTGAGAGAAGATTATAGGTCAGGTATGAGATGATTTGCCGTTGGGTCTCGTGGTCTGAGGCAAAACAGGCTGCAATATCCGATCTGAAGGGCCAGATGGCGAGGGCAACAAGGCTGAGAGCCAGCGTGGTGATGGCGGTGATGATCAGAGAGAGACGACGCGCAGCATGTTCTTTGCCGGCCCCCAGGCAATTGCCGACAATCACGGCAATACTTGAGTTTACAGCCATGCCCGGTAAAAAGAGCAGTGACTCAATGCGCAGTCCTGCTGTTAGCCCTGCCAGTGCTGTGACACCATGGACAGGCAGTGAGGCCACAAGTACAAAGAGCAAAAGGTAGCCGCTTTGCCAGACAAGACTGGCTAAACCTGCTGGCAGGGCAACCTTGATAAGGTAGGGAAGCCCTTTGGCAAGCCAGCGAAGACCGGGAATCTTGTGAAAAGATAGGTAGCCTGTGCGCAACAGCAAGAGGCAGTTGAGGATTGCGCCAACGGTTTGGGCGATGATTGTGGCAATAATCAGCCCGGCATAGCCGAGATTGGGCAGATCAAAGTAGCCAAGTCCCAGCCCAAGGCAGAGCAGGGGATTGATGATGTTGATAATGAGAGCAATCCAGAGCGGTGGAATGACATGGCGGGTTGCGCGAAACATGACGCCTGTGGCAGCATAGATGTGTTGCGCAGGCAGGGCATACATGGAAAGATCCCACATCTTTTCTGCGAGAGGCAAAATGGCATCGGGAACCTGCAGTATGCGGAGAAGGCCATTGCCGTGACCGTAACCAACAAGGGCCAGGAGCAGACCAAGAGCGAAACTGCCTAGAACAGTGACTGAGATATAGTTCTGGGCACGCAAAAGTTTGCCGGCTCCCAGAGATTGACTGACAGCGGCTGTGGCGCCGCTGGAAAGGGCCATAATCACAACCATCAGAAAAAAGCCGCATTGATTGATCATGCCGAGGGCACCCTGGGTATCGGCATTGATCTGCCCTGCGGTCCAGACCGCCGTGAGACCGGTCAGGACCACAGAATACATGGTGAGCATTTGCGGCCAGATCAGATTCCAGATGCTGCGCATCCGGAAATCTTGATGGATGGTTGCTGACATGGTTTTTCTGTGGCGCGTTTCGTTAGAGCAGCCCTTCAATGGTACGGGTGAGGTCCTCGAGGCTCTCTCTGCGCCTGATGAGCTTGGCTGAACCGTCTTCCTTGATGAGCACTTCACAGGGTCGCTGGCGCTGATTGTAGGTTGAGGCCATGCTGAAGCCGTAGGCTCCGGCATCAAGGGCAGCTATGAGATCGCCCTCATACATGGTGGGGAGATCCCGCTCCTTGGCTAAGATATCACCACTTTCGCAGATATTGCCTGTGACAGTCTGCGTGAGCTGTGGGCGCGGGCGGTCATCTGAGGGGTAGAGTTCAATTTCGTGATAGGAATCATAGAGCACTGGGCGCATCAGGACATTGAAACCGAGATCTGTGCCTGTGAAGTGTTTTTCGCCATTGTCTTTGATGGCGGTAACTTGTCCTAAAAGAACACAGGCTTCAGCCATGACGTATCTGCCAGGCTCTACGAGAAAACGCCCTTGATAGTCGTGTTCATTAGCCCAATGCGAGAGCTGATCATGTAATGCGTGGCCAAGAGCCTGCATATGGAGCGGTGCTTCACCGGCGTGCTTGTGATAGGGAATACCGAAACCTCCGCCAAAATCAATGACTGTGAGTTGTTTGCGAATATCGGCAGGTAAGCGATCTGCCAGATTGAGGAGCACGGAAACAGCAGCAAGATAGCCATCGGGTTGCATGAAGAGAGAGCCGATGTGCTGATTGATACCGGCAAGCGTGAGCTGATATTTTTTGAGGATGGCCAGCACGTCATTGAGTTTTTCCGGGATGATGCCGAATTTGGTGGCTTTGCCAGCGGTGATCACTTTTTCGCTGTGGCCTGCTCCAATGCCGGGATTGAAGCGGACCATGACACGACCACCTGGATTGAGACGGCCGAGCTGTTCCAGCTGCGAAAGCGAGTCCACACTGATAAGCAGGCCGTGAGCCAGCGCATTTGCCATTTCTGTGACGGAATTGTTGTTGGAAATGTAGAGGATTTCCTCTGGCGTAAAGCCTGCGAGCAGATCCAGATACAGTTCGCCAGGACTCATGGCGTCGACCACAAGGCCCTCTTCGTGTAAGATGCGCAAGAGCAGTGGATTGGCGTTGGCCTTGACCGAGTAATTGACGGCAAAACCCGGCAGGGAGGAGAGCTTGCGTAAGGCTCGGCAATTATTTCTGAGAATTGTTTCGTTATAGACGTAGAGAGGGGTGCCGAACGCTTTTGCCAGAGTGTGCGGATTGGTTTTGCCGAAAAATTGGACAGAGTCTGTATATGGGGAAAACGTCATAGAGTCCTCCATGGCAAAAAAAAGTCGAGCAAAGATTATCTTTTTAGGCATGCGATCTGTCAAGGATTTTGTTTTTTTTCCATAGGCATGCAGTTCTAGATAGCGCTCGTGCGCACGGGCTTTTTCCGACTGCTTATAAGGACACGTTGTTTAGCAAGAGGGAGAATAACATGGGTAACGTGATACGAAATGGAAGCCGAGTCACTGTACATTATACTGGCACTCTGGAGGATGGAACAGTCTTTGACTCGTCGCGTGAGCGTGAACCTCTTGAGTTTGAGCAAGGCAAGGGGATGCTCATCAAGGGTTTTGAGAAAGCCGTGGAGGGACGGACTGCAGGCGAGACCGTTACCGTGACGATACCGCCTGCTGAGGCCTATGGTGAATATGATCCAGCGCAACTATTTTCCGTAGCGAAGGCTCAGGTGCCCGATTCCATTCCTCTCGAAATTGGCACGAAATTGCAATTATCGAGTGAGAAAGGGGTATTATATGTGACAATCAGTGAAATCAATGATGAGGAGATAGTTCTGGATGGAAATCATGAATTAGCTGGAAAAACATTAACCTTTGAGATTGAAATACTTTCAGTATCTTAGAAAAAGAGCAGAGAGTTGTGTTTTTCTCTAGCTTTGAACTTCCTCCCTCGTAGGTGTAGGGCAACACCCCTCGTGCCACGATGGGCATTTGCATGCGTAGAGTTTTTTTCCCTCTCGATAGGGTCCTCAATGAACTATATAAAATGATCATTTTTTAGTAAGGTGTTCCCCACATGCGTGGGGCTGTGCCGACGCAGGAGCAGGCATGACGGGCACCTTGGAAGAGTTCCTCACATCTGTGGGGATGTGCTGGGATGACGGATTGTCTTGACTCTGATGTGTGTTCCCCACTTTTGTGGGGATATCTCTTTCGTTGATTATTTTGCAATGAGGTTTTTATGAATAGCAACAGTGCGCGTCGTGCCGCCATCCAGGCCATCACAACGTATAAGGCCGGAGAGCCATCATTTAACTTTTCAGAGACGAGCCCCGCGGATATTTTTGGTCGAAATGTCTTCAGTGATCGAGTGATGCGAGAGCGGCTTCCTAAAGCGGTTTACCAATCGCTGCACAAGACCATTACCTTGGGTGAGCGCATGGATTCATCCATTGCGGATACGGTCGCGGCGGTGATGAAAGACTGGGCCATTGAAAAAGGGGCAACGCATTTTACCCATGTCTTTTATCCATTGACCGGTCAGACGGCAGAAAAACATGACAGTTTTATTATGCCCGATGGGCGAGGTGGTGTTATTGCCGAGTTTTCAGGTTCCATGCTGATCAGAGGGGAGCCCGATGCATCGTCGTTTCCCTCAGGTGGCTTACGTTCAACCTTTGAGGCACGTGGTTATACGGCCTGGGATGTGACAAGTCCGGCCTATATCATGGAAAATCCCAACGGTACCTTTCTGTGTATACCGACCATGTTTCTCTCATGGACAGGTGTGGCGCTTGATAAGAAAACTCCGCTTTTGCGTTCAGGACAGGCTGTGAATCGTGAGGCTCAGCGAGTGCTGGCACTCTTTAATGTGCATACCGATTTGCCTATTATTTCCTATGCCGGTCTCGAGCAGGAATACTTTCTCGTGGACCACAATTTTAACTTCGCCCGTCCAGACTTGCAGATAGCCGGGCGTACCCTCTTTGGTGCACAACCGTCCAAGGGACAGGAGTTTAGTGACCAATATTTTGGTGTTATACCGCAGCGTGTCTTATCGTGCATGATGGAGGTCGAGCGCGAGCTGTATAAATTAGCGGTACCAGTACGAACTCGTCATAATGAAGTTGCACCCAGTCAATATGAGATTGCGCCACTCTATGAACCGAGTAATCTCGCCATTGATCACAATCATTTAATTATGGCAACGCTGCGCAATGTGGCTAAACGCTATGGCCTGAAGTGCCTCTTGCACGAAAAACCCTTTGCCGGCATCAATGGCAGTGGCAAGCATGTGAACTACTCGCTGGGGAATGCGGAGCTGGGGAGTTTGTTTGATCCCGGCGAAACACCGCATGCCAATGCGAAATTCTTGGTTTTTTGTGCTGCCATGATACGTGCTGTGCACAAATTCGGAGGGCTGTTACGGGCAACTGTTGCCAGCGCCAGCAATGATCATCGTTTGGGGGCGCATGAGGCCCCGCCGGCCATTATGTCTATCTTCTTGGGAGATCAGCTCACGGAGGTCTTTGAGGCCTTTCGGGCTGGCCGCTCAGGAGACACAGGAGATATGTCCCGCCGACGAATTAATGTTGGCGTAGATACGTTGCCTCCCTTGCCAACGGACCCTGGTGACCGCAATCGTACGAGCCCCATGGCCTTTACGGGCAATCGTTTCGAGTTCCGTGCTCTGGGATCCAGCCAGTCAGCGGCGAGCTCGGTCACAGCGCTCAATGCCATGATGGCAGATTCTCTGGGATTTGCAGCCGATTGGATTGAACGTGAACTCGGAGAGGGCACACCCTTTAATGAGGCTGTGCAGTCGTTTATCCGACATGTCATCGATGAACACAGTGCTGTGATTTTTAATGGAGACGGCTATTCTGAGATTTGGCACAAAGAGGCCCATCGGCGGGGCCTGCCTGATTTACGCAATACTCCAGAGGCACTGCCGGAATTGACACGTCCAGAGGTCGTGCACCTCTATGAAAGCCAGGGGATTTTGCGCAAAGCAGAACTGACTGCGCGACAGGATATTTATCTTGATCAGTACTGCAAAACGGTGCACACGGAGGCCTTGCTCGTCATTCGTCTTGCCCGCACCGTCATTTTCCCGGCAGCAATGCGTTATCAGGGTGAACTGGCGCTTACTGCAGCCCGAATGCATGACATCAAGATGGAGTATAAGACTGTGACTTTGGAAGAAGTTACAGAATATTTGCGCACGCTACAGGATGGAGTGTCTGCGTTGGAATCCACAGTCAATGCTGTGGAGCAACTCGCCGACAGAATGGAGATTGCCACTCGTTATTGCCATGAGGTTTTGCCGCTGATGCAGAAAATCCGAGAGGCGGCAGACGCACTGGAGCTGAGAGTGCCGGATGACCTGTGGGCACTGCCTAATTATGAAGAAATCCTCTTCGACAAGTAGTCAGGGCAATGCTCTCACCTTGACAAATCCTACTGAATTACTATGATATTGTGAAACGCTAAGGACTCTCATGCCAATAAAAATCCCTACAGATTTGCCAGCTCGCCTTGCTCTGGAAAATGAGAATATCTTTGTCATGACCGCTGACCGGGCCATGGCCCAAGATATACGGCCCTTGGAAATTGCCATAGTGAATCTCATGCCCACGAAAATTGCCACAGAGACGCAACTTTTGCGTCTCCTAGGCAATACTCCCATTCAGGTGAATATTACCTTATTGCGTACAGCGGCCCACGAGTCCAAAAACACGCCGGCAAAGCACTTGGAGCGTTTTTACAAGACCTTTGATGAAATTGCTGAAAGCAGCTTTGACGGCATGATTGTGACCGGTGCGCCTGTGGAGCATTTGCCGTTTGAGGAGGTGGACTACTGGGATGAATTGAAGACGATCATGGAATATTCCAAGCGACATGTGTATTCGACACTCTTTCTCTGTTGGGCAGCACAGGCCGCTCTCTACCACTTCTTTCGAGTGCCAAAATATCTCTTGAAGGAAAAGATCAGCGGGATCTTTACGCATCAGGTTTTGCACCCGGAATGCCGTTTATTTCGAGGGTTTGACGATATCTTTGCGGCACCGCATTCTCGTAAGACAGAGATCAGAGCAGAGGATGTCTTGCGCGTGCCCGCCTTGCGCATCTTAGCAGCCTCTCGGGAGGCGGGCCTGGCCATGGTGGAAAACAGAGACCTCAGTCAAGTCTTCATGACCGGTCACTTGGAGTATGATCGAGATACTCTGGATATGGAGTATCATCGGGATCTCGGTAAGGGCCTCAATCCCAATATCCCCAAGCACTACTATCCCGACGATGATGTGGATGCTGTGCCGACGATGTGCTGGCGGGCCCATGCGCATCTCTTTTTCAGTAACTGGCTGAACTTTTATGTTTATCAGGAGACACCGTTTAGTCTGAACGCCATTCCTCAGTGCAGCCGTTCATCCGTTTAGATCCCAAGGATCCAGGAGATTACTATGTGGGAGTACACCCAAGCTGTTCATGATCATTTTCTCCATCCCCACAATGCCGGTCCTCTCAAAGACGCCAATGCCGTGGGCGAGGTGGGGAGTTTAGCGTGTGGAGATGCCCTGCGTCTCTACTTGAAGATCAGCGATGCCGGAGTCATTGAAAAGGCCGGCTTTGAGACGTTTGGTTGTGCCAGCGCTATTGCCTCAAGTTCTGTTTTGACAGACATTGTCATTGGTATGCCTGTGGACGAGGCCTTGAAGTTGACCAATAAGGATATTGTCGAACGTTTGGGTGGGCTTCCCAAGGAAAAGATGCACTGCTCGGTGATGGGACAGGAGGCCTTGGAGGCTGCCATACGCAATTGGCGCGGAGAGCCACCCGTGCCACATGCGCAGGAAATTGGCAAGCTGGTCTGCAAATGCTTTGGTGTGACTGATGCGCAGATTATCCGCACCATCCGCGAGAATAATCTTACGACAGTGGAAGAGGTCACAGACTACACCAAGGCAGGCGGTGGCTGTGGGGAATGCTTGGATAAGATTGCCGAGATTTTGGCCACGGAATTGGGCAAGAAAAAGGCGGAGCGTGCTGTACAGGCAACGGCAAAACCGGCCCTGACCAATGTGCAGCGTATGCAGGCCGTGATGCGGGTCATCGCCCAAGACGTGACAGCAGACCTCTCAACTGGTGAAGCTGTCGAACTCGTTGATGTGGATGGCTTGCGGGTGACATTGGCGATTACGAGCCAAAAGCAAGAAGCGCTCCGTCAAAAGATTGAGGCGCTTTTCAGGGAAAAGATCGAAGACGGCATTGTGGTGGAGGCCAGGTAATGCAGACGGTATATCTCGACAATAACGCGACATCCGCCATTGCGCCGGAAGTTCGCGAGGCCATGTTGCCGTATTTTTCCGAGTTCTATGGCAATCCCTCCAGCATGTATACGTTTGGCGGCATTGTCGGGAAAAAAGTCGCTGAGGCCAGGGAGCAGGTCGCCTCGCTTTTTCATGCCGATGCCTCGGAAATTCTGTTTACCTCGTGTGGTTCAGAATCCGACAATACGGCCATCTGGTCCGCCATCATGACGCAGCCGGAAAAGCGGCATATTGTCACAAGCTGTGTGGAGCATCCCGCTATTCTGAATGTTGTTGAGTACTGGGAACATCAGGGCTATCGCGTGACTCGCGTACCTGTGGACGATCTGGGGCGTATGGACCTTGACGCCTATGCGGCGGCCTTGACAGCTGATACGGCCTTGGTGTCTGTGATGTTTGCCAATAACGAGACCGGCAATCTTTTTCCCATAGCCAGGATGGCAGAGATGGCCAAGGAAAAGGGCATTCTCTTCCATACAGATGCCGTCCAGGCAGCGGGCAAAATCGATATTGATCTCACGCGTCTGCCTATTGATATGCTCTCTGTGTCAGGACATAAATTACATGCCCCAAAGGGGATCGGGGTGCTCTATATCCGTAAGGGCATAATTTTTCGGCCTTTTTTGCGGGGAGGGCATCAGGAGCGCGGCAGACGAGCTGGTACAGAAAATGTGCCGTACATTGTGGGCATGGGAGTTGCCGCAGATTCTGCGGTAAGGAACATGGGGGAGGAGCAAACGCGCGTTGCGGCGTTGCGAGATCGTTTGGAATCAGGTCTCTTGGCGAGTATTCCGCAAAGCCGGGTCAATGGCGACCCAGAGCACAGACTCCCCAATACGACCAATATTTCCTTTAAAAATGTGGAAGGCGAAGCCATTTTGTTGATGCTTGACCGGCTTGGCATCTGCGCAAGTTCTGGCTCGGCTTGTACCTCGGGCAGCCTTGAGCCCTCACATGTGTTGCGGGCCATGCAGGTTCCCTTCAATTATGCCCACGGATCGGTCAGACTGTCCCTTTCACGCTATTCGACGGCTGCGGAAATCGATTATGTCCTGAAAGAATTGCCACCAGTGATTGCAACCTTGCGCAAGTTATCACCGTTCAAGGATTAAGAGCTGCCCTGGGCATTTTTGGCCGCGTTCTGTGCATCCAGCAGAGCGCGGCTTTTTTTGTCGAGCAGGCGCTGATTGGAACTGCCACGAAAGAGGAGGTCCAGATCTCGCAGCTTTTCTACGTACGGACCGTCTATGAGCAGATCCGTTTCATCGAGCAGATGCTGCCAGTGATGGCAATCTCCGTCATGGTGAATGCGTTGACGCAGGGTCTCGTAGGTGTAGCCGGTATAGGTGACAATGGTACCGCCACGTTTGTGCACACCTTCGGCCAGGACTGCCAAGGCCTCTGCCTGAGCAAAAGGCTCTCCCCCGGAAAAGGTCATGCCGTCGAGCAGGGGATTTTCGTCATAGCACGAGAGCAGATCCTCAATGCTATAGGCTTTTCCGCCCTCAAAAGGGTGGGTCTGGGGGTTCTGACAGCCTTTGCAGTGATGAGGACAGCCTTGGGTGAAGACCACAAAGCGCAAGCCGGGCCCATCGACAATGGACTCTTCTTCGATGCCGGCAAGAGTTAAGATTGGCTCTGACATTAGCGTGTTTGCGGTGTATGGGGGTATTTGCGGCGCAGCAGACGGAGTTTTTCCTCGCTCACGCCTTCACCTTCATGACGGCCGCAGCGAGGACAAACATCGTTGATCACCCCCGTGTAGCCGCAGATGGGATCACGATCCAGAGGGTGGTTGATGGAGCCATAGCCTACGCCCTGATCATGCATATAGCGGATGATTTTCTCAAAGGCTTGAATGTTTTTGCTCGTATCACCATCGAGTTCCACATAGGTGATGTGTCCGCCATTGGTCATAGTGTGATAGGGCGCTTCAATGGCGATTTTTTTAAAGGCCTTGATGGGATAGTAGACCGGAACGTGGAAGGAATTGGTGTAGTAATCTCTGTCCGTCACACCGGCAATGACACCATAGCGAGCGCGGTCAAGCGGGACAAAACGCCCACTGAGGCTTTCTGCCGGCGTTCCGATCAGGGAGAAATTGAGCTTATGGGCAAGGCTTTCCTGATCGCAACGGTCACGCATATGCTGCACGATGCGTAATCCGAGCTTTTGGGCTTCCTCGCTTTCGCCATGGTGAGCCCCAATCAGAACTTTGAGCGCTTCAGCCAGGCCAATGAAACCTGTGGTCAGGGTGCCGTGCTTGAGAATTTCACCGATATTGTCGTCCCAGTCGAGCTTTTCCGAGTCGATCCAGATCCCGTTGCCCATCAGGAAGGGATAGTTGCGAACCTTGCGATTGCTTTGGATTTTGAAACGGTGCAGCAGCTGGCGAAAGACCAGGTCGATTTTTTCGTCGAGCAGTTCGAAAAATCTGTCCACATTACCGTGGGCTTCAATGCCAAGACGTGGCAGATTGATGGATGTGAAACTCAGATTGCCGCGTCCGCAGGTGACTTTGCGTGTGGGGTCGTAGACATTGCCGAGCACACGTGTCCGGCAGCCCATATAGGCCACTTCAGAATTGACGTCGCCCTTTTTGTAGAACTCTTTGTTGAAGGGGGCATCCAGGAAGCTGAAGTTGGGAAAGAGGCGTTTGGCCGAGGTGACCATGGCCAGTTGAAAGAGATCGTAGTTGGGATCCTCGGGATTGTAGTTGACACCTTCTTTAACCTTGAAGATCTGGACGGGAAAAATGGAGGTCTCGCCGTTGCCAAGGCCGGCCTGGGTGGCCAGCATGAGATTTTTCATGACCATGCGGCCTTCGGGCGAGGTGTCGGTGCCGTAGTTGATGGAGCTGAAGGGCACCTGAGCGCCTGCGCGGGAATTCATGGTGTTGAGATTGTGAATGAGCGCTTCCATGGCTTGATAGACATGGCGGTCAGTGCTGGCAATGGCTTCATCGTAGGCGTAGTCGTGGCATTTGAGGGAAATGTCGTGATCTTCTTGAGAGACGTTTTTGTCCAGGCCGCGGCGTACGGCATCGCCATTGCTCATGGTCGGTGTGACCATGCAGGTGATCAGGAGTTCGTTGGTTTTTGTCCTGGCGTCCTCACGGCTTATGCCACGGCTCAGTTGCAGACAGGCGGCAAAGGCGTGGCGATATTCTTTATTGAAGGTTTTCTGCACACCTGGCGCCATGGCGAAATCGAAATGCGGAACGCTCTGGCCGCCGTGCATCTCGTTCTGATTGGCCTGAATAGCAATACAGGCGAGGGCTGCGTAACTTTCTATGGAATTGGGCTCACGCAGAAAACCGTGACCTGTGGAAAAGCCGTCCTTGAAGAGCTTGAGCAGGTCAATCTGACAGCAGGTTTCCGTGAGCATGTAAAAGTCTTTGTCGTGAATATGGATATCGCCGTTGATGTGGGCCGAGGAGGCGTCCTTGGGCAGGATATAGTTATCGATGAAGAATTTGGAACCTTCGGAGCCGTATTTGAGCATGGTTCCCATGGCCGTGTCGCCGTCGATATTGGCGTTTTCCCGTTTGATATCCTCTTCGATGGCTGGCGCAAAAGTCAGCGTTTTGTAGATATCCATGAGGTAGGATTCGGCGTTACGCAGTTTGGTATGCTCTGAGCGGTAGATAATGTAGGCTTTGGCTGTTTCCGTGTAGCCAAACTGCATCAGCGTTTTTTCAACAACGTCCTGAATTTCTTCCACATTGCGTAAGTTCTGCGCATCCAGAGCACGACAGACGCGTTCGGTGACAAAGCCGAGCTCTGTGGGAGACATATCTTCGTTTTTGACTGCCTGGCTGGCCTTAGTGATGGCGTTGAGAATTTTGGTGGAATCAAAAGGGACAATGGTTCCATCACGTTTGATAATGCTATCAGGCATGCGCTACCTCGAGATTGTTTCATCCATGTGGCTCGGAGTATGACACGTGAGTGCGCCAACCCACGCCAAACATCTGGATAACGTGTTTTTCCCCGAACAAAGCGGAGATGCGGGAGATCCATCTGATGACATTGAAAGATTTTGATGGTGCGGAGGTTAGTGACCTTTAGCTGTGATGTCAAGATCAGCCAAAAGAAGCCCTGGGTGTGATCGGCCTGGAAAGAGGGCCGCAAACACAGCGCTTTTGCCCCAGAGGCCTTGATCGAAAATTTGCCAAACCTGTCGGGAAAGGTATCACAGCAAAAGGGCTGCGTCTTTACCTGGCAAATGTTGCAAAAAAAAATTTTTTTTCTCTTGACAGTGTGACCTCGCTTCGCCTATAGAGTCCCCATGAAGACAAACTGCACATTTTCCTTTTTTGCTTTTGCTTGGTGGCGCAGAAAACTGCGTCGGGGGGATGTGCATCCGTAAGAAAAGTCATCACGTTTTTGTGATACGTCGAAGCCGTCTCCTCCCGAGGCGGCTTTTTTTGTGATTCTTCAACAGGCATGAGGATGCTTGGCAGCGAGGGGTGTTATGGAAATGCAGCCGATACAATTGCAGCAGACCGCCAGATGGCTTCCGGCGGACATGGATACGCCCATCAGCCTGTATAAGGGCATGAGCGGAGGCTATGGCATTTTGTTGGAAAGCGCTGAAGTGGATGGGCGCTGGGGACGATATAGCGTGCTGGTTTGCGACATGGTGCTGATTTTGACCTGTCTCCATGGCAAGCTCAAGCTTGAGATCAACGATCATCGCCTGGAAGCGCTGAAGGAGCTCGACGGTCAGGATTTTGTACCGGCTTTGCGCAAGCTCATGGCCAGTCTGAGCCTGCAGGCGCCCCAAAATATTCCCGACCTGCCTCCGATCACAAGGGCCCTTTACGGATATCTCGGATTTGGCATGGCGAGTTTGTTCAACAAAAGGCTGAGCAGGACCATGCCTGTGGATGAAGCAGAATGTACCCTTTGCCTGCCTGGCACCTGTCTGGTCTTTGATCATCTTTATAATCGTCTTTGCCAGATCAGTCTCAATGGGCACAGAACACTGGTCAGTGGCCGGGATGTGCCTGTGGCGCAGGAAACACAGACCGGTGCGGCCAGCATGGAAGATGGCTTCTGTCAATCCCTTCCCGATGCCGAGGGCTATAAGGACTGGGTGCGGCGCATCAGAGCAATGCTGGGGGCTGGTGAAGCCATTCAGGTGGTGCCGAGCGTGCGTTTTGGCTGCCCCTATCAAGGCGATCCCTTTGAGCTGTATCGGCGCATGCGTCGATTGAATGCCTCTCCGTACATGTTTTACATGAATCTGCCGCAGCTGGTGCTTTTTGGCTCATCGCCTGAAGTCATGGTGCGCTGCAGTGCCGGGCAGCTGACACTTTCGCCCATTGCCGGTACGCGCAGGCGCGGTCGCGATGAGCGGGAGGATCAGTTCTTGGCCAGTGAACTGTTGAATGATCCTAAGGAACGTGCCGAGCACGTCATGCTTGTGGATCTTGGGCGCAATGATCTTGGACGGATCGCTCAGGCGGGCAGTGTGCATGTGGATCGCTACATGCAGATTCAGCGTTTTTCCCACGTTATGCATCTCACAAGTTCAGTGACGGCGAAGCTGAAGAACGAGTTGGATGCCCTTGATGTGCTGGCCGCAACCTTTCCTGCCGGAACGGTTTCAGGCGCTCCCAAGATTCGAGCCATGGAGATTATCCGCGAGATCGAAGGACAGGCCCGTGGCCCCTATGCTGGTTGTATAGGCTGGATCGGACTGGATCAGGGAGCCGTTAATCTCGATATGGGCATTACCATCCGCAGCATGTGGCATCGCGAAGGTCAGCTTTTCTGGCAGGCGGGCGGTGGTATTGTCCACGATTCAGATCCCGAACTGGAGTGGAAGGAAGTCTGCAATAAGTCGGCGATTATGCGTCTTGTTCTTCAGCCAAAGGAAGAAAGCCATGTTTCTGCTCATCGATAATTATGATTCGTTTACCTACAATTTGGTACAGGCCTTTTATGCCTTGGGCAGAGAACCGTATGTGCTGTACAACGACGACGAACGCCTGCTCGATTTAGCCACCTCCGCTGAGCTTGAGATGGTCTGCCTTTCGCCTGGACCGAGCAGACCGGAGAATGCCGGTCTCTGTCTGGAGTTTTTGCGACGCCTGCCCCCGTCAGTGCCGGTGCTTGGCGTCTGTCTCGGTCATCAGATCCTGGGCCTTTATGGCGGTGGCCGCGTGGAAGTGGCGGAAGAGATCATGCACGGCAAACAGTCGGAAATCACCCATACAAGCGATGGGTTGTTTACAGACCTGCCGCCGCTTTTGAAAGTGGGCCGCTACCATTCTCTGCTGGTCAAAGCTGAAACAGAGGAGCTGGCCTTTGAGGTCAACGCCCGCGGTCCCCACGGCGAGATCATGGCCTTGCAGTACAAGGACAGACCCTGGGCTGGCGTGCAGTTCCATCCTGAATCGGTCTTGACGCCCGAGGGCATGCAGCTTTTGGCCAATTTCCCGCAGAGGCTCGTTCAGAAGCCGAAAAAGGAAATGACGATCTCGGATATCCTGGAAGAACTGGCGCAAGGTCATAATCTCACCCGCCAGATGGCCACCAAGGCTTTTTCCGAACTCATGGACGGCAGCTTGAGTCCCGCACAAGCCGCAAGTCTGCTCTTTGGCCTGCGCAGCAAGGGAGAGTCGGCTCTTGAACTGGCAGAGGCCACACGCCAGGCTCTGGCTCGTGCTGTGAGCATTGAAATCGAGGGCCCGCATATCGATGTGGTCGGAACCGGTGGTGACGGTCGTCATTCGTTTAACTGTTCCACGGCCACTTCCCTCATTTTGGCCGGCATGGGCTACTGTGTGACCAAGCACGGCAACCGGGCGGTCTCTTCCACCTGCGGCAGTGCCGATGCCATTGAAGGCCTGGGGCTTCCCCTGGTCAAGGAAGCCGAAGAAGTGCGCAAACACTGTGCCCAATACCATTTTTCCTTCCTCTTTGCGCCCAATTTTCATCCTGCCTTTAAGAATATCGGGCCCATACGCAAGGAACTGGGCATCCGCACGCTCTTCAATATCCTTGGTCCTCTGATCAATCCGGCTAAACCCACCCATTTGCTTCTGGGCGTGGGCCATCCTGACCTCTTGCCCCTGGTTACGGAAACCCTTCTGGAACTTGGACAGCAGCGTGCCGCTGTTGTCTGCGGAGCCGGTGTGTATGACGAGGTGACGCCTCTGGGACCGGCCAATATTATGGAAATCAGGGACGGTAAGGCCGCAAAGCTGGAGCTGGATCCCGCCAACTATGGCATTAAGCCCTGCACGCCGGCGGATCTTGAAGTGCATTCCAAGCGTGAAGCCGTCGCGGTTTTGCGTGAACTCTTGGCAGGGCAGGGACCTGCGCCAATGCTGGACATGATTGTGCTCAATGTGGGCCTGGCCATTTATTTGCTCGAAGACGATCTGGATTTGGCAGCGGCTATGGTGCGCGCAGGCGAAGCTGTGCGCGATGGTGTCGGGAGGAGGATCCTCAATGCAGCTTGAGCGTTTTAAAGAGGCCAAGGCGGCAGAAATCGCGACTCTGCGTAAGGCGTTGGATGCGGGAGAGCTTGTGCCGCCTGAAGCAGGGCAACGTGTCGATTTTCTGGCGGCCTTGACTTTGGACAAGCAGGCCTTGCCCAACGTGATTGCCGAGTATAAACGCGCTTCGCCTTCGCGGGGGATCATTTGCCAGTCTTTGAGCGTGGAAGAGGTGGCTGTGCAGTACGCCGATGCCGGCGCCTCGGCGCTGTCGATTTTGACTGAAGAACGTTTCTTTGACGGCCAGATCACCTATCTTGAGCGCGCGAGGGATGCCTTGCGCAAGCATGGCGTTCAACTGCCGCTTTTGCGCAAGGATTTTCTCTTTGATCCCGTGCAGGTCTACGCTACGGCGCAAACTGCCGCCTCAGCCCTTTTGCTGATTGTCCGCCTGCTTCCCGATGTGCGCGCACTGCGCAAGCTGCGTGAACTTGCGGAGAGTTTTGGGCTCAGTGCCGTGGTTGAGGTCTTTGATGCGCAGGACTTGGCTCTGGCTCGAGAAAGCGGAGCGAAGATTTTGCAGGTCAATGCCCGTGATCTGGACACGCTCACTGTGGATCGTCAAGCCTGTCTGCGTCTGGCCGAGGCCAATCCGCCAGAAAACGCTGAGCGCTGGATTTGTGCCAGTGGCATTTCCGAGCCTGAGCACCTTCAGGCCTGTGCCGAGGTCGGCTTCTGCGCCTGTCTGGTCGGCACCTCCCTGATGCGTGATGGCCAACCCGGTCAGGCCCTGTCTACCCTGCTTGGAGGATATCACCGTGCTGATTAAAATCTGTGGTATCACACGCAACGAGGATGTCCAAAAGGCCATCGCCTTGGGTGCGGATTTTTGCGGTTTTATTTTTCACGCCAAAAGTCCGCGCGCGGTTGATCCGGCCTGGGTTGCCAGCGTGGACAGCGGACCATTGCGGCGCGTTGGCGTTTTCGTCGAGCAGGACGCCAAGGCTATCAAGGCGATTATGCAGGAGGCACGTCTTGACTATGCCCAGCTGCATGGCGCACAGTCTGAAGCCTGTGCCCGGGAGATAGGGCCAGAGCGTGTCATCCGTGTTCTCTGGCCTGGACGCTATCATCATAAGGCCCAGCTCTATGCTGCCATGCAAAGCTATGCTACAAGTTGTGCCTACTATCTTTTTGATGCGGGGCTGACTGGTGGAGGTCATGGTCAGTGCCTTGAATGGTCGGATTTTTCCGGCCTTGAGGGCCCACATCCATGGTTTCTGGCGGGCGGTCTGCATCCGGGCAATGTTCTCCATGCCGCGCTGGAGAGCGGGGCCTTTGGACTGGATATCAATTCCGGTATAGAAAGCGAACCCGGCAGAAAAGACGAAAAGAAAATGCGGGCGGCCATTAGCGTTGTCCGTGCCCACTATGCTGGCTGAAGTTTTGTCCAGTTTTTAGCAACCTTTTTATTTGCGAGGGAGGCAGGGCGGTTTTTCGAATCCTCGGGAAGCTGCGCTGAAAGATTTGATGAAAAAAGGCTATTTTGGTGAATTCGGTGGTTGCTTTGTGCCTGAGCTTTTGATCCCGCCGCTGACAGAAGTGGAACGGGCAATGGAGGAGATCCTGCCCACGCAGGCCTTTCAGACGGAATTGTCCGATCTTCTGGCTTCTTATGCCGGCCGGCCCACGCCTGTGACTTTCTGCCCCACACTGTCGCGAGAATTGGGATTTGATCTCTGGCTGAAACGGGAAGACCTTCTGCACACAGGCGCTCATAAGATCAACAATGCGCTGGGCCAGGGTCTGCTTGCCAAACATATGGGCAAGACCAGCTTGATTGCCGAGACCGGTGCCGGCCAGCACGGAGTGGCCACAGCGGCGGCAGCGGCCAGACTCGGGCTTTCTTGCCAGATCTTTATGGGCGCCGAAGATGTCGAACGGCAGGCGACCAATGTGGCGAGAATGCGTCTTTTGCACGCTGACGTTGTGGCCGTGGAAAGTGGCAGCCGGACATTGAAGGATGCCATTAATGAAACGCTGCGTTACTGGATCAGTCATCAGAGCACCTGTCATTACTGTTTTGGCACGGCTGCGGGCCCGCATCCTTTTCCGACCCTGGTCAAAGAATTTCAGCGCGTGATCAGTAAAGAATCCAAAGAACAGATGCTGAAAGCGACCGGGAAACTGCCTGACGCCATTGTGGCCTGTGTGGGTGGCGGTTCCAACGCCATCGGGGCCTTTGCCGAATATCTTGACGAGCCAAGCGTGCGTCTTGTGGGCGTAGAGGCCGCCGGTTCAGGTGAACCCGGCTGCTTCAATTCCGCACCGCTCAATTTGGGCTCTCCCGGTGTGTTACATGGCAGCTATTCCATGCTCTTGCAAAATCTGGATGGGCAGATTGAACCCTCGCATTCGATTTCAGCCGGTCTCGACTATCCGGGCGTTGGACCTGAACACAGCTATCTGCAGCAAACAGGGCGGGTCAGCTATGGTCTGGTCCGAGACAGCAACGTGGTTTCGGCTTTTTTGCGTCTTTCAGCCAGCGAGGGCATTTTGCCAGCTCTGGAATCGTCGCATGCTCTGGCCTGGGTCTTTGATCATGCCGAGAGCTTTGCCAAGGGCTCAACAGTGTTAGTCAATCTTTCCGGGCGTGGCGACAAGGACCTTGGGATTATTCAAAAAGTACTCAATGAGGGCTAAGATGCATATCCTTGAAGAGAAAATACGTAGCGCAAACAGTCAGGGGCGCTTGGCCCTGATTCCCTTTTTAACGGCCGGTTTTCCGGATCGCAGTACCTTTTGGCCGACATTGATGGAGCTTGACGAGAACGGTGCCGACATCATTGAAATCGGTGTGCCGTTTTCCGATCCTGTGGCCGATGGCCCGGTGGTTGAGGCCGCATCCAAGCAGGCCCTGAGTGAAGGGGTGAATTTGCGGGAGATTCTGCAGGAGCTCAAAGAGCGTCGAGGCCTTGTGCGGGCAGGTCTTGTGCTGATGGGCTATTATAATCCTTTTCTGCAGTACGGCCTGGAGGCTTTTGCCCGTGATGCCAAGCAGGCTGGGGTCCACGGCGTGATTGTTCCGGATCTGCCCCTTGAGGAATCGCAGCCCTTGCGTGCGTGCTTGCGAGCCGAGGGCCTGGCCCTGATCAATCTTGTGGGACCCAATACGACCAGTGAGCGCATGCGGCAGTATGCCAGCGAAAGCGAGGGCTATGTGTATGTGGTCTCCGTTCTGGGGGTTACCGGGGCGCGCAAGGAACTGCCGGCAGAGCTTTGCGAAACGCTCAAACGGGCCAGGTCCTGTTTTTCCCTGCCCATTGCCCTGGGTTTCGGTCTCAAGGAACCTGCTCAGCTTTCCGGCTTGCCTGCGGAGAGCAAGCCTGATGCCGTGATTTTTGGCAGTGCCTTTTTACGCTCACTCTCCGAGGGGCATTCGGTTCAGGAATTTTTGTCGGTCTGGAAATAGCTGGGAGTGAACAGAGGAGAAAAGTAAGAAATCGGGAAAAAAGGTCTTGACTTTGAAAGTCTTTTTCAAATAATATGCAGCCATCGATACTTTCACCTACAACGCCGTTTGGAGAGTTCTATGTGCGTGACATTAATCGGTGGCATGGACAGACTGCGTTCAGACTATATTGCGGCGGCGAAAGAGCGTGGCTTTCATTTGCGCTGTATCAGCCGCAATGAGCGCAATTTTGTGGACAAGATCGGCAACCCGGATGCCATGATTGTTTTTACCAATAAGATTTCCCATGAGGCCAAGCGTAAAGCCGTGCAGGTGGCGCGGGCCAGGCATATCCCTTTGCGTATGGTGCATTCCTGCGGAGTCTCCTCCCTGCGTGAATGCCTTGAATAAGCTTCTTGTCTTCTGCGTTTGCCAGGAGAAGGGTTCGAAATTTGGCTCGAACCCTTTTTTTTGTGCCAAAGTGGGTGGCGTCCAGCCTCTTGCTTGAAAAAGCAGCGCTTGTAAGCTAACGTGGGTAGTTGCATGTTTTGGGAGCGTCTTGCCTTGCGTCTGAGAACATTTGATCGCCGCATACGGCTGATTAGGGATGAGCCATGAGAAGCCTTTTGTCCTTTCTGGCTTGCACTGCTTTGTTGTTTGTCAGCTTGGTGCCAGCCTCTGCCCGTACGGGTTTTGTCTTCAAGGTCGAGGACGATGGCCTGATTGCCGTCAGCAACTGGCCCAAGGCGGAAAAGGCCGATGCCGTGGTGCGCATGTACGGCATTAATATGCCGTCGCTGCGCCAGCCTTTTGGCAAGGAAGCCAGAGCTTTTCTGCTCAAGTATCTGCGCAAAGGTGAAGAGGTGGAGATTTCACCTGTGGGCGACAGAAATGAAGAAGGTCTGGAAGAAGTGCTCCTGCAGGTGGATGGCCACGCCCTGAACTACGCCCTGGTGGACGAGGGGCTGGCCTGGGTGGACAGGCAGAGCTGTCTGAGCACGTATTGCCGCCGCTGGTATATTGTTGAACACCGTGCCGTGACACAACAGAAGGGAATCTGGAGTCTGCAGATGGAAACTCCCCCCTGGCAGTGGTCACGCTGAGAGAGGCAAGAATATGGCTGAAACCTGGGAAAGTTTTTTGGCCGGCTGGAGCGTGGATCCCAATCACGCCAAAGAGGCTTTGTTGGCTTTTCAAAAGCTGTTGAGCGTGCCTGACGTGACCTTTGATTTCAAGGCGCGTCCGTCTATCAGTTATTCTCTGCGCGCCAGACACAAAGCACAGCAAAAGCGCGAGCTCTTTGTGCTCATTGATGTCATTGACGATGAGCCGGAAAACCGCTGGCTTTCGGTCTGTTTTTATGCCGATATGGTCAGCGATCCCGATGAGCTGGCGGATTTTGTTCCCAAGGGTCTGCTTGGTGAGGATGCCTGCTGTTTCAACCTTGAGGACGACAATCCCAAGATGCAGGCCTATATTGCTGAGCGGCTGCGTGAGGCCCTGGACCATGCCAAAGCTTGAAAACACGGCTCATGCGCCTGTCTGTGTGGCCATTGATTTTGAAACGTCCGGCCGAGAGGGGTATAGCGCCTGCGCCGTAGGGCTGACGCGTATTCAAAACGGCCAGCTTCAGCAATCGTTTTATACGCTGTTGCGTCCGCCATCCAGTCGTGTGCTGTTTTCTGACATCCACGGTTTGACCTGGGCGGATCTCAAAGACGCCCCGACTTTTGCGCAAAAGTGGGACGAAATGGCCAGCTTTTGTGCCGGTGTGGACTTCTTTCTGGCTCACAACGCCCCCTTTGACCGCAGGGTGCTTGCGGCTTGTCTCGCTTATGCGGATCTTCCCGCTTGTGAGGTTCCGTTTCTGTGCACGCTCAAAGGGGCCCGCAAAGCCTTGCGCAGCATCCCCTCACGCTCACTGGACGCTGTCTGCCGGCATTTTTCCATTCCCCTCAGGCACCACCATGCGGCCTCCGATGCCATGGCCTGTGCCCAGATTTATCTGCGTTTGAAGGAACTGGGGATCAGCGAAGCCCAGATGCTCGTCCACTGAATCCTCTTGCTGATCGGCTCCGCGTGTTTTGGGCTAGGGCTTTTGTCCTGCGCCTTTCCCTGTTTTTTCCCTCCCGTCCATTCCCTTGCCGCTTGGGATTTTTCCCCTGCCTTTTCGCCGCATAGGCTGTCTTGTGGAGAGTTTCCTCATCCGCCTTTGTTCTGCGTTTATGGCTACGCTGTCAGACTCTTTAGTCCTTGGTATGCAACTTGCATATAAGGCCTCAAGAGAAACGGAAACAAAGGAGTGGAGTATGAAAACGCTGTTTACCAGTCAGATCGGCCTTGTGGGTCGCGTCTTGGATATGCAGTTGCAGCGCCAGAATGTCATCACCGGCAATCTGGCCAATATTGAAACTCCCAACTACAAGCCGCGCGAACTGGAATTTGAAAAAGAACTGCAGGCAGCCATGGGCCTGGATGTGCGCGGCCGTATGTCCATCACGCAGCAGGGGCATATGCCGGTCAGCTTCAATCCCGAGACCTTTGGTCCGGAATGGGAAAAGCAGTTTAAGCCGCGTCAAATTCATGGCGAAGACCGGGTCAATCTGGACAAGGAAATGGCCAAGCTGGCCAAGGTCAATTTGCAGTATTCGGCTCTGACGCAGGTTATGACCAAGTCGTTTGAGGGCATTAGTAACGTGATTATGGATGGCAAGCAGGCCTAGGAGGCGGACTATGGACTTCATGACAGCTCTTGATATCAGTGCTTCAGGTCTGAGTGCCGACAGAACGCGCATCAATACCATTGCTATGAATCTGGCCAATGCCAAGACCACGCGCACGCCACACGGCGGCCCCTATCGGCGCAGAACCGTGGTGCAGGCGGCCACACCTGTCGATGATCCTTTTTCTGTCCATATGCGTTCGGCCCTTGACCGTGAAGTGCAGGGCGTGCGCATCATGGGGATATTGCAGGACAAACGGCCTTTGCGCGGCGTCTATGAGCCCAGTCATCCCGATGCCAATAAGGAAGGCTATGTCTTTTATCCGGACATCAACGTCGTGGAGGAAATGGCCAATTTGATGACGGCCCAGCGCAATTACGAAGCCAATGTGACGACCGTGGAATGTATTAAGGGCATGTACACCAAGGCGCTGGAAATCGGCAAATAGTCAAAAAAATGACATCAGTCTGGAAGCGTTTGGGGCGCACAGTGTGTGGGCCCCAATTTTTTTGACAAAACAAGGGGGGAGAGAGCGCTCCAAGAGGAGGCTTCCCCGCAAATACGCCTATAGGACAAGGCTTTGCGGATCTTGGCACAGACTTTGCTTTTTACCTTGCAGATCGTGTTGAGCAAGGACGAGGAGCAAGGCCATGAGTATTCAATCCGTAGGCTACAAGGCATATAGCGAAGCACTGCAGCATTTCAACCGCGTAGATAACAGCCTGAAGCAGGGCAATGCGGTGTCGCGGCAAAATCTTTTCGCCAAAACCCTTGATCAGACGCTGTTGCGGGACAGCGTGGACAAAGGTGAGGGTTTTGGGGCGCAGGCCGATTTTATTCGCTATCCTGATCAGCTGCATGTGCCTGTGGTGCCACGCAACGGTTTTTTGGAAACGGTCAGCGATTCTTTGAACCGGGTCAATGAACTGCAGAAAGCCAAAGCCCAGGCCATTGATGATTTCGCTTCAGGCCGCACCCAGAACGTGCACGAACTGATGATTACCATGCAGAAGTCCAGCCTTGCCATGAAAATGACCAGCGCCGTGCGGAGTAAAGTCCTTGAAGCGTACAAAGAAATTTCCAAAATGAACTTCTGATGTACCTCTGTCACCTCTGTGCACAGACAAAGCCTCGTATGCCCTCCATCATACGAGGTTTTTTTTGTCAGAAAACTGACAGTCCTGCCCTGTCACGAAGAGGTCGGCGGGTTCTACGCCGCTCCTACTGGCTTTGGGCTTTTGTGGTATACAATTTGCTTTTTCACTCTGCATTGGATATTTTATTGTAAAGCCAAGCTTCAGAGGGATTTTTATGCATCCGCTTGTTCAGAATCTTGTCGACAAGTGTAAGGGCGTCTACAGCTCCTTAAAAATGTGGCAGCGTATTGCCATCGCCGGAGGCGCTGCGCTCCTGCTCGCTCTCGTGATCGGGCTGTCTGTCTGGATGGGCCGGACTGAATACAAGGTGCTCTACACCAATTTGGGGCCTGAAGACGCCAGCCGCGTGGTCAAGGCGCTGCAATCCGACAAGGTGCCTTATCAGCTGGTGGATAATGGGGCCACGGTGCTTGTGCCCAAGGAAGTGGTTTACGATCAGCGCATCAAAATCGCCGGCGAGGGCGGCCTCGTGGGGCAGGGCATTGGCTTTGAAATTTTTGACAAGGTCAAGGTCGGACAAACCGATTTCGTCCAGAAAATCAATTATACGCGTGCCCTGCAGGGGGAATTGGCGCGTACCATCAGCGAATTTCCGGGGATTGAGAGTGCCAGGGTGCATCTGGTCATTCCCCAGCGCTCATTGTTCATTGAAGACCGTCAATTGCCTTCGGCCTCTGTGGTGCTCAATCTGACCAACGCGGGCAGCAATCTTGATGCCAAAGAAATTCAGGCCATCCTCAATCTGATGATCATGTCTGTGGAAGGCTTGGACAAGCAGCACGTTTCGATGAGCGACAATTCCGGCAAGGTGCTCTATAAGCCCGAGGAAGACGATCTTTCAGGTACCAGCCAGACGCAGATGGAACGTCGGCTGCAGATGCAGCGCCATCTGGAGCGGCGTATTGAAGAGCTCTTGCAGCCCATTTTTGGCCCTGGCCGGGTTATTGCCAAGGTCAATGTGGAGATGGATTACAGTCAGAAGACGATCCACCGTGAACTTTTTGATCCCGAAAAGACCGCTGTGCGCAGTGAGCAGCGCAGCGAAGAAAGTCAGCAGGGTCGGGCCAATCTTGAAGCCGGGGCTCCCGACGCCAATTTCCGCGGCGACGGCATCACCGGTTCGGTTTCCGATCAGAATGGTTCACGGGAAACGCGAACCACCAACTATGAAGTCAATAAGGAAGAGCAGCATATTGTCTCCAATGTCGGTGATTTGCGCCGCCTGACAGTTGCTGTTATCATCGACGGCACGTACAACAAGGTCGATGGCGTCTGGCAATTTGTGCCACGTAAGGATGAGGAATTGAAGCAGGTGCGTCAGCTGGTCTCCAATGCCGTGGGCATTGACGAGAAGCGCGGCGATGCTCTGGAAGTAAGTTCTGCGCCCTTTACGGATTCTGAGCCGCCAGCGGAACCCAATGCCGCCGACGTTCTGGCCGATTACGCGGAACGTCTGGGTAAGCCTCTGCTCAACGCCCTCCTGGCCTTTCTCTTTCTCATGCTCATTGTGCGTCCTGTGATTCTTGCGCTGATCCGTCCCAAGGTGGAAGCCGGGGAAATGGTGGAAGGCCTTGAAGGTCTTCCCGCTGCCGAAGAGCAGCTGGCCCTCTACGAGGCTCTGGAAGAAGCGGCCACCAAGCCTGAAGGCGAGGAGCAAGGAGAAGTTGATGGCGACGCTGAAGACGGTATGGAAGAACTCTATTTCAAGGACATTGAGTCGCTGAAAGCGCATATCTTTACGCTTTCCGACAATCATATGGAGCAAGTCGTCCTGCTTTTGCGGGGATGGATGAAAGAAGATGGTACAGCAAAAGCCTAAACCGTCAGTGGGTCAGGCGGAGAACGATGCGCCTTCTCTTGAGGAATTGCGGGCACAGCGCAGAGAACGGGTGGAAACCAATCGGCGCGTGGAAGATTTGAAACTTCGCCTTTTGCGTATGACCGAACAGCATATGGATCAGGCGGTGCGTTTGATCAGACGTTGGCTGAGGGCTGAAGACTGAGGTCTGAGCCTGGGCGTTAACGACGATTAAGGAGTGGGGCATGGAGCTTACTGGCCATCAACGTACAGCTGTTCTCCTTCTGGCCATGGGCGACAAATTTACGGCTGATGTCTTCAAACGCATGGAACGGCAGGAAATCGCTGAAGTTTCCAAGGCTATTGTCGAGCTTGAACCCGTGCCGCGGGAAACCGTGGAAGAAGTCTTGCGGGAATTCCACGAATCCTTGACCGAAGGCGTGGATATGATTTCAGGCGGCAGTGAAACGGCCAAGCGCATGCTGGTCAAGAATCTCGATCCCGAGACTGCCAAATATGTCATGGACTCCCTGAGTCTGGAAACTGGTCAGGAACCGTTCCGGGAGCTTTCCCAGGCCAGTCCCCGTCTGCTGTCCCAGATTTTGCGCAATGAGCATCCACAGACACTCGCCCTGATTATGGGCCATCTCTCCTCGGATCAGGCCGCCAGTTTGCTTTCCAATCTGCCGGCCAGTGTGCGGGCCGAGGTTCTGACACGTCTGGCCAAGCTCGAAAGTGTGCCGGAAGACATGCTTTTGGAAGTAGACAAGGTTTTGACAAGCCAGCTGATCGCCATGGGTGGCAAGGAAGGCAAAAAGGTTGGCGGTGTGCAGTCGGTGGCCGAAATCCTCAACGCTGTGGATCGGGCTACGGGCGAGGAGATTCTCACGGAAATCGAAGAAGACTCCACGCAGATGGCTGAAGATATCCGCAATCTGATGTTTGTCTTTGAAGACTGCAAGCATATTGACGATAAGGGCGTCCGCGAACTGCTCAAGAGCGTTTCCAATGAAGATCTCACGCTCGCTCTGAAGGGCGCCAGCGATGAGCTCAAAGAAAAGTTCCTGTCCAATATGAGTGAGCGCGCTGGCAATATGATCCGTGAAGAATTGGAATTCATGGGGCCGACGAAGTTGAGCGACGTGGAGACGGCGCAGCAGAATATCGTCAAAATCGTGCGCAAGCTGGAAGGTGAGAATAAGCTGGTCGTCAGCCGGGGCGCCGGGGAGGTCTTTGTTTAGCGGGCTTCTGGAAACGCTGTGCGTTCAGGGCACGAGCCCGGGCAGAAGGCCGTTTTTTTCAACGCTTTGGCCTGCTTGAATCTTGGTCGGTGTGGCAAGGTTCTGGCAATGACGTCGCTGGATTGTAGCAAAGATGGCATCGGAACAATTGCGCAAAAAATGGGGCACCATCTTCATGGGGGACCGTGAGGCCACCATGGAGCAGCTGGATGCCATGCAGGAACCGGTACTCAGGGAACGTCAGCAGAAGGATCTGCAGGCGGAGTACGTGGAACGCGTGCGCAAACGGGCTGCCGATCGGGCGCGGGAAATTCTGGGCGAAGCCTATGCCGAGCGACAGAAGCTGCTTGCCGAAGCGGAAGCCGAAATCGCGGCCTCACGTGCCCAGATGCTCAAAGAAATCGAAGCCATTCGCGCTGAGGCCGAGAGCTTCCACAAGCAGGCGGCTTTGGAACTCTCCAAGGCCAAGGCTGAGCGTGAAGAAGCCGATCGGATCAAGAATCAGGCTCACGATGAAGGCTTTCAGGTGGGCATGGATCAGGCGGGCGCTGAGCTTAAGGAATTTCGGGCTGACATGGGCAATGAGCTGGCCCAGCTGTTGCGAGCCGTGGAAGGAGAGCTGACCAAGATCACGGCCTTTTGGCGTGACGACCTGGCTGAGCTGGTCCGTGTGGCAGTCCAGGCGGGCACAGGCTTTTTTCTGCAGCAGGAGCATGAGCGTATTCTGACAGGTCTTGTGCTTGAGGCCGTCAATCTGCTTGAAGAGCGGGAGGTGGTCTCCCTCAAGGTCAATCCGGAAGACGAGTCCATTGTCAGTGACATGTTCAGAGCCGCACGGGAAAAAGCGCCTGAACTCAAACAGTGGATTGTCAACGGCGACGAGAGCATTGAGCGCGGCGGTTTAGTGGCTGAGAGCGGCAGCGGCAGCGTGGATTTGCGCAGACAGAACTTTCAGGAGCTGGTCAACTCCATCATGGAGCATTTGGCTTTGCCCGAACGAGAAGTGGAAAAAGAAGCGCAGGCCGCCCTGCACGTCGAGGTCGAGGCCAGAGCTCAGGCCTTCTCCGATCGCGAGGAAGAACCCAAAGCAGCGCCAGAGGCTGTCCAGGAGCAGGAAATGCCTCAGCCTGCCCAGGCCAAGCCCGAGGCCAAGGTCGAGGTCCCCAAAGCGCAGGCGCCCAAGCAGACAGCCCCCCAAAGCCAGCCGCCAACGCAAGCTACGCCAACCGAGACGTTGGCTGCGCAGCCTGACAAGCCCCAGGCCCCACCCCCTGCTCAAGCCAGGGCTGAGGCGCCTGCCAAAGCAGACCAGCCTGATCTTACGGCTCTTGAAGACGATCTTTTGCCCCCTACCCAGGCAGAGGCACCCGCTGGTCTTGAAGTTTCTGCCGAGGATCTCCCAAGCCTTGCTGAACTTGAGGAAGAGCTTTTTCCGGTCAGCCACGACGAAGAACACCAAGTGCTTGAGCATGGAGGCTTTCTCTCCGACAAGTAGGCATCGTGAGGGAGGAGAGCATGCAACTTGATCCTCGAACCTGCTGCAATATCCTGGCAAACAGCAATCCCGCCAAACTCTATGGCAAGGTGAACAAGGTCGTGGGCCTGGTGGCTGAAGGCACGGGATTGCGTGCGCCCCTGGGTGCCGTCTGTCATATGTTGCCTGACACCAGCGACGAAGGCATCGCCGCAGAAGTGGTGGGTTTTCGTGATGGCAATCTTCTCTTCATGCCCTATGGCGATATGCGTGGAATCCGTCCGGGCAGCCGTATCCGCAACACCAGCCTTCCCCCGGTTTTTCCCGTAGGTCCTGAACTTTTGGGCCGGGCTTTCGATGCCTTCGGCAGTCCCCTGGACGCCGGTCCTCCCGTGAGTGCTGAAATCTGCACTTCCCCTCTGACAGCTTCCTCTTCCAGTCAGACCAGTTATGCCGCCCAGATGGAGGCGCAAAAACCATTTGTGCCCGCCTGGGCCATGCGTGCCCGTGAGCAGTGGCATCCTGAACTCGCCCCCCTCTATACCGATCCCCCCAGTCCTCTACAGCGTCCGCGTATTACGGATATCCTCGATGTGGGCGTACGAGCCATCAATAGCCTGATTACCCTGGGTAAAGGGCAGCGTGTGGGCATTATGGCCGGCAGTGGCGTAGGCAAGTCCACCCTGATGGGTATGATGGCCCGTTACACCCGGGCCGATGTCAATGTTATTGCCCTGATCGGCGAACGCGGGCGTGAGGTCGTGGAATTTATGGAGCGGGATCTTGGCCCCGAGGGCATGGCGCGCAGTGTCCTGGTCATTGCCACATCGGATCAGTCCCCTCTGGTGCGTATGCGTGCGGCCTATGCCGCGACCTCTGTGGCTGAATATTTTCGAGACAAGGGCATGGATGTGCTTTTGATGATGGATTCAGTCACGCGTTTTGCCATGGCCAGTCGCGAAATCGGTCTGGCTGTGGGTGAGCCTCCGACCACCAAGGGCTATACGCCATCGGTGTTTTCACAGCTGCCCAAGCTTTTGGAACGCGCCGGCCGTTCTGAAAAAGGCACCATCACGGGAATCTATACGGTCCTCGTGGACGGCGATGATTTCAATGAGCCCATAGCCGATGCTGTTCGCTCCATTTTGGATGGACATATTGTGCTGACACGTGATCTGGCGGATCAGGGACATTTTCCGGCCATTGACGTGTTGCGCTCCATCAGCCGTCTGCGTTCGGAAATCTGTGAGAGAAACGATATCATGGCCGGGCGTGTGCTGACGAGACAGATGAGCACCTTTCGCAAGGTGGAGGATATGGTCAATATCGGGGCCTACAGCAAGGGCAGTAATCCCGAAATCGATGAGGCCATTGAAAATATGCCGGCCATCAACGCCTTCCTCTGTCAGGATGTGGGGGATCCGCAAAGTGTGGAAGAGAGCATGGAAAAAATGCGTGCCCTGGCCCATCTGCCCGAGCCCCCTGAAGCCAAGCCCAGACAGGCGCCCAAAGCCCAGATGCCTCAGGGCAAGGTGGCTCCCAAGGTGGCTGCGCGTTGATTGATGATTCAGGCCTTTTGGCAATCCCTTTTTGGCGGCCAATGGCGAGCAATTTTCAGCCTTCACGCAATCTTGAGCGCTCTGACGTGAACCATCTTGTTCAACTAGTCATTACTCCTGTATAGACTAACCGTAGTCTTAGGTCATATAACGGTTTCTGGGCACGCCGACAAAAGTATTGTGTGTGGGCATTGTTGTCTCTTGAGCGTTCCTAGCAAACGCAAGTCGCTGTGAAAAAACCGACGCTCAGAAATGAGAAAACGGGGAGAGTAAAAGATAACGGGCGATCATCTTTGAAACGCTTTTTGGAATGGCACGTACGCAATACAGTGATAGTTGTGAGATGATTGAACGCCTAACCTTCCGATTCCCTGTATCTCAATGCCATGGGGCAATGCTGGCATATCAGACAATACGATATGACCTGCCATAGCTTTTTTCCCAACGAAAATGACTTGCAAGCAATTCAGGCCGACTTCAGGCTCTATCGCATATCCACTAATAGGCTTGCAAAACCGAATGCCTTTCAGTACATAACTCTGTCGTTTCCTTTATCTTGAGGCGGCATTTCCCTGGTCATGCCCGGAGAGGAGGGCGCTGAAGCCTATGATTTTTTCAGGCCTTTTGCAGCGTTTTCGCAAGAAGAACGAAGAGTCGAGCGGAGATGACGCTGAACGCGTTTTCGCCTTGCGCCATCACAGCTTCAAACTCTTTCTCAAATCCTGGAATAAGTTTCAGGAAACCATGACAGATGTGGAATACACCCTGTGCTGTGATCATCCCTTTGGTCTGTACCGGGTCCATGAGCTCTGCTGTTCTGTCGCTACGCAGGTTTTTCAGTGTATCCATCATCTCGAGCGTCTTGACCCGGAACCGGCGGCCAATCTCAGGGAGCGTTTTGATGCCCTGCAGAAGGTGGTTTCAGGCTGTGTTTATCCTGAAGCGGCCTGCCCCTTAGGCAGACTCTCCCTGCCGCTGGGCAAAGGTTTTCTGGAAGAGTCACTTCACAACCTGATCGACCCGGCCACAGCACGCCTGGAAAAGCTGCGTGTGCATTTTCCTGAGAACGTGCCTCAGGGTTTTGTGCTCACGGCAACGGCCTGCCAGCGATTTTTCGGACAGGGTGATCTGCTCAAGGAACTGGCCAGGCGGACTCAGGCTGCCGGCGGGTATGCGCCGTTGCATCTGGCCAAGCTTTCGGAAACCTTGGGGAGTTTCATTGAAAGCCGTGAGCTGCCCGACGAGGTTCGGGAAAGTGTGCTTGGCGAAATCCATGCCTTACGCTCCCGTTTGCCTTCGGGCAACTGGCGCCTGCTGTTGCGAGGCCGTCTCTGGCCGCTTTTGTCCAAAAACAGTCCAGCCGGCGAAATGCGGGATCCGGGGCTTGTGCTTTGGGGGCCGGCGGTGTCTCTGGCCGCTTCAGATGAAGAGATCTTGCATGCCCTGGTGGTCACTCTGGCCCGCAAATACCGGGCTCAGGCTCTCATCTACCGCAGAGCCAGGGGCCTTACGGACGCCGATGCCGGCTATTGTGTGACCTGTCTGGCAGTGGAAGATCCCATGATCGGCGGGCTGGCGCATACGGGCGCGCCTCTTGATCCCGAAGGTCATACACTGACCCTCTACGCCTGTGCCGGGCTACCGCAGGAAATGGAGTATTCGACCTTACCGGTTGAAACGCTGGTTTTAAACGCAGAGGACCTTTCACCGTGTCCGGCTGATACTTCCCTTGAGAGGACTGAAGAACGGATTTTGCTCAACCAGAAGCGGGCTGTGAAGATCGCAGACTTTGCCCGTAAGCTGGAACTGGACCGCCACTGGCCGCTTTCTCTGACTTTTGTGATGACGCGCAAAGAAGAGCTGATGATTCTTCTGGCGCGTCCTCTTTTCATTGAAGAACCTGTCCGCTATCCGCACCATCACACGGAATCAGAGCTTTTGCTTTCAGGTGGCATGGCCGTCAGTCTCGGGCGCGTCAGCGGACGGGTGACCATTGCCCGCTCCTGGGAGGATGTGCGGCATTTTCCGTCCGGCGGAATCTTGGTCATACCTGATGATCAGTACACCTGGGTTTCGGTTATTGACCGGGCCGCAGGCCTTATTGTCGAAAATGGGGTGCTCGGCTCCCGTTTGGGCTCCCTGGCCAGGGAATTTGGCAAACCGGCTCTCTTTGGTCTTCAGGCGGCCACGACAAAGCTTACGCAGGGGCAGACCGTGACCCTCTGTGTGGATCAGAAGGCGGTCTATGCCGGTCACTGCAAAGAGTTGATGGAAGGTGTGCCCAAGCCTCTTGACCATATGGTCGGCAGTCCAGTCTGGCATCTTTTGCAGCATGCCGCTGAACACATTCTGCCTTTTACCATGGATGTGGACAGTGTGGATTTTCGCAGTAAAAACTGCAAAACCTATCACGATATAGCGCGTTTTTGTCACGAGCGGGCGGTTTCGGCCATGTTTTCGCTGGGCGCGGCCAAAAAATACGCCCCGACCCGTGTCAAACAGCTTGTGGATCAGGTGCCCAAGCAATTCTGGGTGGTCAATTTAAGCAATGGTTTTGCCACGAACCCCAAGGGGCCGCTCATTGATATCAGCGAGATCTGCTCAACGCCCATGCTGGCCTTGTGGCAGGGAATGAACGCCTTCCCCTGGGAAGGGCCGCCACCTGTGGACGGCAAGGGCTTTTTGTCGGTGCTCTTTGAAGCCACGGCCAATCCCAATCTCGAACCTTCTGCGCAGACGAATTATTTTTCCGAGAAAAATTATTTTCTCATCAGCCGCGATTATGCTAGTCTCCATTCGCGTTTTGGCTTTCATTTTGTCTCTGTGGAAGCCACCTTGGGTGAACGCAACCGTGAGAATTCCATTGTCTTTCAGTTGCGCGGCGGCGCAGCAGACATTGAACGGCGGATGCTGCGCGTGCGTTTTGTGGCAGAAATCCTCTGGGAATTTGGTTTTGCCTCGCAGCTGACCAACGACTCTCTGGTGGCGCGCCTTGATGGCGTAAGCCAGGAAGAGGGCTCGCAGTTCTTGATTGTCTGCGGCTATCTGACCATTCACACCCGTCAGCTGGATATGATCATGCAAGACCGAACGCAAGTGCAGCAGCGGCACGATGCCATGATCCGCGACTGCCGCAGCCTCTTCACAGGGACAGGTCACAACCTTTAACGCGGGAATTACGTGTATGTCTTCCGATCATGCCCCCGTCTATCGCGGCTTCTTCTGGCGCATGCTCTTCACCTTTCTTCTGCTTTCTCTGACGCCCCTGATTGTCTTAGGCGTTTTTTCCCTCAGACACATCGATGCCATTTATGGAGAGAAGATTAGTGCCGGTCTTGAGGCCGTGACCAGCAGTAAACGGCGTGCCCTGGATACGTTTCTGACCGAACGTATCGCCCAGATCAAGACATTGGCCTTTACGCATTCATTTGAGGAATTGACCGATGCCGGACGTTTGAGCCAGTTGTTTAGTGTTATGCAGAACAACAGTGCCTCATTTGTGGACATGGGGATCATCGGCATGGACGGACAGCATATTGCCTATGTGGGACCCTTTGATCTCAAATCGGCCAATTATGCCAAGGCGGAATGGTTTGCGGAAGTGCAGCGCAAAGGCCTTGTGGTGACAGATGTCTTTCTGGGTTTGAGGAAAATCCCGCACTTTATCATCGCCGTGCTTCGGCATGCGGAAGGACAGAGCTTTATCCTGAGAGCCACCATCGATATGGAGGTGTTGCAGGCGCTGTTGCAGCGCGAGTATTCAGGACGGCATTCTGAGGCTTTTCTCGTCAATCAGCAGGGCATTTTGCAGACCGATTCCCTCTATCATGGCAAGATGATGGAGACCTTCACCCTGCCTGACTATCAGCGTTCCTCCCAGCGCATTTTGCTCTTTCCCATTCAAGATATCGCCCACAAGGATCGCTGGCTGCAAGGGGCTATGATGCGGCTTGCGACCATGCCCTGGTTTTTAGTGGTGGTCGATGACGCCTATGAGAGCCTGACCAGTCTGCATCAGCTGCAGACGCTGATCATGCTCTTTCTGGTCGTCGGCTCGCTTGTGATCATCGCCGGTGCCTTTTTCTGCACACGTCGCATTATCGGGCATTTGCAGCTCTCCGATGCCCAGAAGAAACAGATCGACGCTCGTATGCTGCAGTCCAGTAAGATGGCCGCGCTGGGTAAAATGGCCGCTGGTGTGGCACATGAAGTGAACAATCCGCTGATGCTCATACAGGAAAACGCCGGTTGGATTCGTGATCTTCTGGATGAGGAATCACCCGAGACAGTGAAGAATTATCAGGAGATTCTGCAGAGCTGTATGAAGATCGAAGATCATGTCAAACGCGCCAAAGGCATCACCCAGCGTATGCTGGGCTTTGGCCGTCGCATGAATCCTGGTCGTACAGAAGTTCTGCTCAATTCTCTGGCGGATGATGCCTGTGAAATGCTCAGAGCCGAGGCCACAAACCGCAATATTGCCCTGAACCGCAATTTTGATGCGGCTCTGCCTGTGATTTACAGCGATCCCTCGCAGCTTGAGCAGGTTCTGATCAATATCATTGACAATGCCCTTGACGCCATTGGCCGCAACGGCGAGGTGACGATCTCAACGCGTAAGGAAAATGACGGGGCGGCCATTGTCATTGCCGACAACGGTCCAGGCATGGACGAGGCCACGCGTCAGCGTATTTTTGATCCGTTTTTTACCACCAAGAAAGTGGGGGAAGGCACAGGTCTGGGATTGGCTATCTGTTTTTCCATTTTGGAAAAGCTCGGTGGTCATATCGGTGTGGAAAGTACGCCGGGCAAAGGGACGGTCTTCACCATTATTTTGCCTCATGAGCCACCTGTGGTGCCGCTGGAGACGGATTTTTCTGGGCAAGCCTCAGCGTAACGCTGTTTTCTGCAGGACGTTTTTGCCATCAGATTGCCTACGTTGAGACCATGGCTTGATTGATTCGAAGGGGACCAGGTGATGGTTCCCTTGCTCGCGGCATGACCAATTTCGCAGGCATTGTCGGACTTGCAAGCCATAGGAGAAATGAGCAGGGCAATGCCTCAACCTCTGAAGGGAGAGGGTTTCTTGGGAAATCCTCTAAAGGAGCACGATAATGCGTGTGCTGATCGTGGATGATGAAGTAGAATTTTTGGAGCTTATGGAAAAACGCTTGTCGCGCCGGGGGCTTGAAGTGGTCACGGCCAGCGACGGCCAGTCGGCCCTGCAGCAGGTGGAAGCCTCCATTGCCGCAAATACTCCCTTCAAAGTGGTGGTTATGGATGTACGCATGCCGGGTATGGACGGTCTTGAAACCCTGCGCAATATGAAGAAAATGGCGCCTGACCTGCCGGTGATTCTGCTCACAGGCCATGCAGCGGTGGGTGTGGCCATGGAAGGGCTGGAACTGGGAGCTTTTGATTATATGCTGAAGCCCGTGCCCATTGCAGAACTCATTGTCAAGATGGAAGAAGCCATCGGGTCGGCCGAATAGCATGGGCATCGTCGGACGCATTTTTTCTCTCTTCAAGGGACGCGATCCTGAAGAGGAGGCCAGAAGCAGAGCACGTGAAGAAGCCTTGCGCCAGAAGATCGTGCAGCGCTGCACCATGTTTCGCCGGCTGCTTTCCATCAATAAGACCGCTCTTGAGCTGATGAGCGATCTTGAGGTGCATCTGCAGGGCAAAAGGCCTTTTGCCTCGGACTATGTGCGCGCGCAGGGTCAGAAAACCTGCATGGCCGTGGGGCAGATGGTGGACTCCTTGGTGGCTCTTTCGGGAGGAGCCTATGCTGAGCTGGTCCCGGCCTTTCAGCGCATCAGGGATACGATCAATGGCCTTTTCTCCAATGGCGAAGAGCCCAGTGTGCGGCCCAATGCGCCTCTGATTCTGCCGCTTGCTGAGATTCGTCTTGATCATGCCCAGGTGGTTGGCGGCAAAATGGCCAATCTTGGCGAAATCAGGGCTAATGTGGGATTAGCCGTACCAGCGGGGTTTGCCATTACCGTTACGGCCTATGAGCATTTCATGCGGAGCAACGGACTTTTTGAGCTGGTACACACGAAAATGCAGGCCTGCGATATGACGAGTCTTGACGAGGCCATGCGGCTTTCTCAGGAATTGCAGGCGGCTATTTTGCAGGCTCCCTTGCCCGCTGATCTTGAAACTGCCATTCTTGCGGCTACGGAAGCCCTTGTGGCCCAAAGTGGCCAGGGCGTGCTGCTCGCTTTGCGCAGCAGTGCTGTGGGTGAGGATGAGAGCAATACCACCTTTGCCGGCCAGTATCGTTCGGAACTCAATGTGCCGCCCGAGGAAGCCTGCCATGTCTGGAAGGAGATTATCGCCAGCAAATATTCTCTGTCGGCCTTAAGTTACCGTTTGCAGAAGGGAATTGCCGACGAAGCCGCTCCAATGAGTGTGGGTGTTCTGGTTATGGTCGATGCCAGATGTGGTGGGGTGGCTTACAGCCGCAATCCCGTGGCCCGCAGTTTGTCTGAGGATTGTGTGGTGATCAATGCCGTCAAGGGCTTGCCTCAGGGTGTTGTTGACGGGGCAACTATCCCCTGTGTCTATTTTTTACGCCATGCCAATCCCCCCCAGCTTTTGCAAAAGACCATGGGTGCTGACGTTTTGGACGATATCCTTGACGATGGCCAGATCATCAATCTGGCGACAGTCGCTCTGGCTCTGGAAAGCTTTTATACCCAGCCTCAGGATGTGGAGTGGGCCATAGACCAGAAGGGGGAGCTTGTCATTTTGCAGAGCCGGCCCCTGCAACTCTTGTCTGAGCTTGCGACAGATGAAGCCTGCGAGAGTGATCAAAATCTCCCCGATGACGCTACCATTCTCGCCAGTGGCGGCATTCCTGCAAGCCCTGGGGTGGGCATGGGACCGCCCTGTATTTTGCGCAGAGAAGCGGATATGTTTGCCTTTCCGGGCGGCGGCATTATGGTGGTTGAACGGGCTTTTCCCCGTTGGGCCGCGCTTTTGCCCAGGGCTTCTGGTCTGATCAGCGAGACCGGAGGCGCTGCCGGACATTTGGCTTCGGTTGCCCGTGAATACGGTATCCCTGCGCTCTTTAGTCTCAAAGGCGCTTGCAAGGATCTTGCCGGTCATAGCCAGATCACGCTTGACGCCACCCATGGCCGTGTCATCGAAGGTCGCCATGAGGAATTGGTGCCCAAGGTCAGCGCAGCGCTTGACAGCGTCAAGGCCAGCAGCGCCTACCAGGAACTCGTCAAGCTGGCGGAACACGTTACGCCCCTGCATCTTCTGGATCCGCAGTCGCAGGCTTTTCGACCCGAGAATTGTACGACTCTGCACGATATTACGCGTTTTTGCCATGAAAAGGCCGTCAGCGTGCTTTTTGACATGCAGGATACGCAGGGTGCCAGGATTGGCAAACAGCTCAAGTGCGGAGCCAAGCTGCAGTACTGGGTGGTGGACATGGGCCGGGCTTTTACCAGGCCTGTGGAAGGGTCCGTGGTGGATATTACGGAAATTGCCTCCTTGCCTATGCTGGCGCTTTGGGATGGTATGGTGGCCATCCGCTGGGATGGCCCGCCTTCGGCAGGAGCGGCCGGTTTTATGAGCGTTGTGCTGGAAAGTACCATGAATCCTGAATTGGAGAGTACAGCGCCCACCACCATGACCGAGCGCAATTTCTTTATTCTGGATGCCGACTACATGATTTTGCAGGCGCGTTATGGCTACCATTTTTGCACCGTGGAATGCCGAGCCTGCGAGCATCGCAGTGAGAATTTGGTGACTTTTCAGTTCAAGGGTGGGGCCGCTGACCGTGAGCGGCGGATGCTGCGTGTGCGGATGCTGGCCAGTTTGCTCGAAGAGTTTCAGTTTCGTGTGGATGTGCGTGAAGATGCGCTGTTTGCTGTTGCTGAGGGCTTTTCCCATGAAAATACCCTGCGCAGGACCTGCCTTCTGGGCTATCTTTTGATCCACAGTCGCCAGTCCGATACCATTATGCTTGATACTGCCCGGGCCAGTGTCTTTCGGGCTAAGCTTGCTGGTGACATGCAGAGCGTCTTTCACAGGGATTTGCCTTTTTTGCCAAAACACTGAGTGTGTTTTCGCCAGCATTTTTCGGCCCTTTTTCTCTTTGCGTGCGACCTCTTTTCAAGAGAGCTTGCCAACGAAAGCCAAAGGCTTTGAAAAAATGCCGTGAAAGCTTGAACTTCATCTAATTCTCTGAAAGTTTTTGCCGAAGAAGATCTTAACCCTTGGCAAAAAGCGTGAAGCGGATTGCTTACCGGACTTTTTGCTTGTAACGTTCGCAATCAGAGGAGGCAGCAGAGTTCTTTCTGTGTGTGCAGAAAGCTCCGCTGAAAATTTTCGATGAACACGTTCTTTCGTCTTTTTTTCACGATTTCGGCCTTGCTCTGTGTCTGTTGTCTACCAGGTTTGAGTCGGGCCATGCCCTATGCTGAGTATCTCAAACTCCTGCAAGCCTCACCTGAATACCAGGCTGCTGACAGTGAGCTCAATGCTGTCTGGGCAAAAGCGAGGAAAAACCTTGCTCGTGACAAGTTTTTTTCTCTGCGCAACGATCAGCGTCTGTGGTTGAAAGAACGCGATGGTCTGGCAGCAAAACTCATCGCTCAGAATCTGCCGGCCGGTCAGGCTTATGCTCGCATTACGCGCGATCGTACAGCCAGTATCGAAGCCTTCGTGAACAGAGAAGACCAGTCCCGACAGGTTGCCAGGCAGGAATCTGAAAGTCTCTCAGCGACGCACCAGACAACTGAGCAAGTGGCTGCGGCAAATCCGGGAAAACAGGCGCTTTTGCCTACGCTTAAGGAAGCCAGGCAAAGCAATCAGTCCGCTGCCAAACCCTCAGTAGATCTTTGTGATACGTTTAGCATTTCTACGCGTCTGTATTACGGTCACTATGTGCCCAGGCCCTTTGTGACCTTCAATCTCAATGTCAAAAAAGCTCGTCGCATCTCAAGTCTGATGGTGAACAACTATGAGATTCGCCGTATCAAGCGGTATTCCAAAGATCTGCCGCAGTGGAAGCGCAGAAGTGATCGGAATCTGGAGCTCAATCTCTACACGGACACCATCCTGAATGACATCGCCATTGTCTACAACGACGGGACAATGTGCAAAATCGACAATATCAATATCCAAAAGGATATGACCAATCCCTACAATTGAGGATCAGGCAGAAGCAGCGTCTGCTCATTTTCTGAACAGAACGTGGGTAGGACTGTATAAAAACTGATCAAGGAGAGATTCAGAAAGAGCAGAAAAGCCCGCAGAATACGGCTTTTGGCGTTGGCACAGCCTTTGCTCTAGAGCTGTAGGAGGCCGTGAAAGGCACGGCCAAGTTCGCAAAAAATCAGCTCCCTTTGTTGAAGGAGTCAGTCATGCGATACCGTTCTCTCTGCACGCTTTTTCTTGCAGCAGCTCTCCTTTATGGAATGCCCACATTGGTCTTGGCAGATTCTTCTTCCGGCACAAGCTGGGGAATCAGTCTGGGAAGCGAAGGTAATAGCTTTCAGTTCAGTCAGCAGAACTATTCCAGCTCCTATCCAGACGTAGGCTATGTTGGTCACAATTATCCATCTCCCCATAGGCCTGGCTATCATAGAGGTCCTGGCCGACCTTTGCATCCGGGCTTTCATGTAGGCCCAAGACCACATCATAGGGGACCTATCTATCACAGAGGTCCCGGCCGACCTTTTCATCCGGGTTTTCACGCAGGTCCTGGGCCACATCATAGGGGTCCTGGCTATCACAGAGGTCCTGGCCCGCATCATGGTCCTGCCGGGCATAGACCGCATCATAACTGAGTCTTAGGCTATTAGGTCAAGAATAAAAAAGAGGAGGTTTTTCCTCCTCTTTTTTTGCCCATGTTTTGACCGCCCACTGAGTGTTGTCCTTGTATACACTACAACTTTCCCAGGAGAGTTGCACTATACAAAACCCTTGATTTAAGCTGATTCCAAGAAAAACAGTCAATTTTTTGAAGATTTTTTTCGACTCACTCGGAGAAAAACGGGTCAAATTTTTACTCAAAACTGCTGCTTTTTGTCATGAAATACTCCTT
>JAILPJ010000003.1 GCA_024699605.1 Desulfovibrio sp.
CTTAGGGCATTTACAAAATGAAGATCTTTGTTGCTCGAAAACTTTTCTTTAGCACACGATGATGGGAATCCTCTATCAGCTACTATTATTCCTTTTGTTATATTGTTTTCATCAATAAAACTTTCATATGATGTTGCGTCAATCATATTTCCAGGATAGCATTTTGAACAAATAGGCTCTTCAGCTTCTAAATCATAAGCATATAAAATAGAAATATCTTTTGATCCCTTAAGTTTTGATTTTCTTGAATAATCTGATAGAGTATTTACACTTGATTTATTTGTTTTTAAAGTACCATCTATTATTAAATGATGATTTTTTTCAACTTTTAAAACTCTAGTATCCATAAATTTACAAATTCTTGAATAAGCTCTTCCTAAATCGTTCCAAAATTTTGATATTGTATTTTTAGATAATGCAACATTAGTAAATTTTTCAGACAAAAAGCACTCTTCATATACATCTTTAAGCTCACTATCTTTTACACCTGGATAACAGACTCTAAGTATTGATGAACAATATAATTTATAAGCATCATCTTTGTCATATATAGCAAGCAGTTCTTCTAATAGATTGGTAGAAATATTACAACACAAAGTGACGTTTGCCCAGTCCTTCAAATCAACTGGCGCCTGAGAGACTGGTTTGGGTGCCTCACTTGCATCACTTGGAACGAACTTTCCCTCAATTATGTGTCCAATGGTTTTTCCTGTAACGGGAATACGTCGTCCTTGCACATAGCGACAGCCAACTCGCTCGCGAACGGCATAAAGATTACCATTTTTGCCATAAGGTGCTACTATCGTATTCTTTGGTCTTTCTACTGCCCGGATTTCTTCAGGTACTGCCATGGCCATTCTCCTTCTGATTTGTATAGTACAGCTATAGCACATAATTAGACTATACACAAGGAGTATTTCATGACAAAAAGCAGCAGTTTTGAGCAAAAATTTGACCCGTTTTTCTCCGAGTGAGTCGAAAAAAATCTTCAAAAAATTGACTGTTTTTCTTGGAATCAGCTTAAATCAAGGGTTTTGTATAGTACAACTCTCCTGGGAAAGTTGTAGTGTAAAATTTGACAAATTTCCGAGCAAGCTTTGGAGATCGGCGATCATGGACGCTTTCGAAGGTATGTCAGCATACCTGCCCAATCTTCGCAGATGGACTAAAGCCAACGCAAGCTGCGGAAAGCGGGTAGGACGTTTTCGGCGCTGTACAGAGACCATCCTCCGTGCGCCTGGATGACCGCAAGGATCAAGGTGTTTATCCGCTAGAATACGAGATGGCTGACCATATGACTTCGGAAGTCCGATGCCGAGTATCTTTTACATCACTGCGCTGGCAGAAAGGAATATATCCCGATAGTATGCAGGAGAGGCAAGGAATGGCTTCCTGACTTTCCTTTTGAGGAAAAGGTTGGGTTGTCCGATAGACCTATTTCCTGGCAGAAGATACTCGCTTGCGACCTTGGCATCAACTGCGCGGCTTGGTCAAACCCTATGAATTAAAGGGCTCGGTCATAGACAGGGAATTGTTCGAACATCTGAAGTTGTCTAGGAAGAAAAAAGCAGCGGCTACATCTCTAGAAAGCCCGCTACGTGCAGTCGAAGGGCTGGATAGGTCACGCCGTTTGGAGACCAGAATAGAGCGGGTGAAGAACTGCGATCTCAATGCAACGTGCAATATAGGCGCGCGATATTTCGTAAGTAAGATTCCGAGATCTCTGCCGGTAACGGCGAACTTGGCAAAGGATTCAAAAGCTCCTCCGAAAGCTGTTATGAGAAACCCTTGCACCTGGATCGATCTCATTAGCATGAATGCGTTGCTCGCGGCATAGGCCGAGAGTTTCTCAAGTCTGTCCCGTAGAGATCGATAGACACCCTGACGTCTCTCAAGGGCGACCGAAACAGACTCCGGCCCATTTGCGGCATGAGGAAGCACATGACGTTAGTCATGTGAGGCTTCACAAAAACAGATTTTGGGCTATAACAAAAACAATTTTGTCCGATTTGGCTTACTGAAGCCAATTTTTCAACTTTTTTTCTTCGTAGTTGGCTTTTTCAAGCCGTTGCTACCAGCGCGCTTACTTTTTTTCATTTATCCGCCGTCGTGCCTGGCAAGGAGGAAGAAATGCGACAATCTGTCATGTTTAAATGCACAGCGGTGCTTATTCTCAGTATCTTGATTGG
>JAILPJ010000010.1 GCA_024699605.1 Desulfovibrio sp.
TCCCCATGTGTTAGGATAGTTGTCACTAGGAGAAGAAAGTGTTGTGATAGAGGGCGGTAAAGGAATACCCGAGGGCAAGAAGCAGAGAGGGGGCTCATCCTGTCTCTTTAAACGTTAAAAATTTTTAAAAATTTCTTGAAATAAAGAATCTGTTGATAGCGCATTTGACAGCAGTGGCCGTACGTTAGGCCAGCATAAGCGTATGCTGGCATGAAGAAAATTTTCTTCCTATGGAGAATGTACGTTTTCGGTGCGTACACCAAGGGAAAGGAGCTACGGAAAAAGCGGTCGTGAACGTTGAGAGATGAGAATAAAATATAAAGATTTATAATATTTTGTGCATTGTTCCAGGACGGAGAAAAAAGTCAAATGGCCCATGGAGAAACAGCAGGCTTGGACTGTCGACAAAGTGTTGCGGGGGAGCGTTCGGCAAAAAAAAATCCTCCTGCGAGAGGAGGATTTTTGACTGGAAAAGGGAAGACACTACGGATTGAAATTGATGATATGAGCCTGCCGTGCCGGCTGCGTAGCATCGGCGGGGGCCCCGACAGCTTCGCGCAGAGCGGGGTAGCGGCAATTGCAGTAGGGGCAAAGAAAACCGTGAACGTCTTTTTCCAGCAGAATAAGATCACCTTCGGTATTCATGCATTTTGGACAAAAGGGACCATGGACTTTTTTGGCGTCTGACGTCAGCCAGAAAAAACCCTGGGCGTAAAAAAGATTCTTCTCAGGTTCAAGAATCTTTTCCATGGTTTCAATGCGCAGATGCTGCCTTTCGGTTTCATCATGCAGAGCAACATAGTTGGAAAGGATTTCGCGAAGCAGATGTCTGGCCTGCTCGTTGCTGCCAGCTTCAAACAGATCGCTAATCTCTTTGATTTTATGAAAAAGCTGCATAATCCACCCTTCCTCTTTGCGTCTCTTCTGCCGTTGCTTGGGCTATTTGATGGCATCGTGTCATGCACACAATGCCATATCGGCCTTGGCCAAGTGTTCTTTAGAGACGTGGGGTGACTTGCCCAAAAAAGCTTCAGAGAGGCGGTTTTTCGGCATTTAGCAGGCAATCCGTTCTGTCTCGTTGACAAAGACTGAGCGGTTCAGATTCGGATAGCGCCAACAGCCTTCGCTGCCAGGCGTCAAAAGCAGACAGTCGCAAAGTTCATCGTTTGCCACAAGATCCTTGGCCCGACGCTCTGAGACAAAGAGGGCGCGGTATTCCGAGAGCTTCTGAGAGGGCTCTGCCTTTTGAGGGGGGGAAGCGTGCATAAAACTGAGAAGCTCTTGGGAGAAACAGTCTGGGTCAAGGTTGCCTATGGGCGGAGGGCTTATTTCATTGAGACAGAGGTGGGGATTGTCCGCCAGAGCCTTGGGGAGGCTATGGCCGAGATTGAGGAGGCGTCCTGAGCCGGCAAGCATCTTCAGGCAGTCGCAGGTCTGTTCTTCCTTGAGAGAGAACAGATCCTGCACTCCGGCCAGTTCAAGGCTGACGAGAGCAGCCCTTGCAGGCCTGGGACCTGAAAAGACGGCAAAAACATCGCGCACCGCACAGAGCCGTGGCAAAACAGCGCAGGCCAGGACTCTGGCCGCTGCTGCAAAATCACAGCTCACATAAAGCATCACCCAGTCCACGGGTTTTTTGATCCGCTCCCGGCTTACGGGGCTGTGGCCTGCCTGGAGCAGCTGACGCTCAAGGCTGCTCTCAACCTGACCAAAAACGCTTTGGGCGTAGGCCATGCCGGCTTTCAGGCGCGCCCGCAGATCCTGTGAGGTCTGCTCATAGGCCTCTTCGCTGAGTGTGTCTGGCAGACGCTGGTCTTCAAGCCAGGCAAGGGCTGGGCTTTCCAGGCCTAGTTTTCGGCAAGCCATTGTCTGACCTTGGCCAGTTGGCGCTCTACGGATTTTGGTCCCGTGCCGCCGGGGGTTTCGCGCCGACGTACGGCGCATGCCGCGTCGAGAACCGGATAGACCGACTCGGTGATATCAGCTGAGAGGCTTTGCAGCTGGACAAGGGATAACTCTTCCAGTCTCAGCCCCAAGGCCTCGGCCATGGCCACGGCTTTGCCTGTGATGTGATGGGCTTCGCGGAAGGGGTGACCCAGGCTCACCAGGTAGTCGGCAAGCTCCGTGGCGTTTAAGAAACCACTTTTGCAGGCACTGGCCATGCGCTCCGGCACAAAGACCAGTTCGCGCATAAGCCCTGCCATGACCGTAAGGGAGCTTGTGATGGTCGTATGGCTGTCCAGAAAGCCTTCCTTGTCTTCCTGCAGATCGCGGTTGTAGGCCAGGGGCAGACCTTTGAGCACGGTCAAGATACTGAGCAGATGGCCGAAGACACGGCCGCTTTTGCCGCGCATGAGCTCGCAGACATCGGGATTTTTTTTCTGCGGCATGATGGATGAGCCTGTAGAATAGGCATCGGGCAGGCGCAGGTAGCCAAAATTGGGATTGGCAAAAAGGATCAATTCTTCGCAGAGGCGTGAGAGATGCACCATGATCAAAGCCGCACAGCTTTGCGCTTCCACCACAAAATCGCGGTCGGAAACCGCATCCAGCGAATTGTCATAGATGGCCTTGAAACCCACATCCTTGGCCACAGAGAGCGGATCCAGAGGATAGGTTGTGCCGGCCAGTGCTGCCGCCCCCAGGGGTGAGGTCTGGACGCGTTTGAGGCAGTCGCTGAGGCGTGCGCTGTCTCTGATGAACATCCAGCAATAGGCCAGAAGCTGATGGGCCAGACTGATGGGCTGGGCCGGCTGCAGATGGGTGAGACCTGGCAAAAGGGTCTCCTGATGGGAGGCAGCCTGTCCTGCCAGGGCCTCGATGAGGCCTGAGAGGTCTTTTTGCCAGGCTTTGAGGGCATCGGCCACATAGAGTCTGAAGGTCAGGCCGACCTGATCGTTGCGGCTGCGGCCTGTGTGCAGTTTTTTGCCCGTCTCCCCGATCAGTTCCGTGAGCCTGGCTTCAATATTCATGTGCACATCTTCGAGCTCACGCTTCCAGACAAAGCGTCCCTCTTCGATTTCCCGACGAACTGTTTCCAGGCCGTCCACCAGTTCCGCCGCCTCAGCCTCAGTGAGAATGCCCTGACGGCCGAGCATGCGGGCATGTGCCTGTGAGGCACGGATATCCTGCGCGTAGAGATGGCGGTCATAGCTCTGCGAATCGGTGTAGTCGGCCACCATTTGCGCAGGTCCCTGAGAGAAGCGTCCGCCCCAGCTTTGATTGGTTCCCATTGCTCACAGGAAAGCCCAAAGGCTTTCCAGCCTCCCTGAATTTGGCAAAGCCCCGGAAGGTCTTTTGACTTCCGGGGCTCTGAGTTAGTGTTGAGCCTCTTTGGCCAGTTGCTGTTTAATGGTCGAAGCGAGTTTGAGGCGCAGGCTGTTTAGGCGGATAAAGCCCTGGGCGTCATGGTGATCGTAGTTGCCGCCCTCAAAGGTCGCAAGATCGGCCGAGAACAGGGAATAGGGCGAGGTGCGGCAGAGGGGCCAGACACCGCCTTTGTAGAGCTTGGCTGTGACCTTGCCTGTGACCGTTTCCTGACTTTTATCCATAAAGGCCTGCAACGCTTCACGCTCAGGCGCGTACCAGAACCCATTATAGATGCACTGGGCATAACGCACAGCGAGCATATCGCGGATGCCGAGCACTTCGCGGTCCATGCAGATGCCTTCCAGATCGCGGTGCAGAGCGTAGAGGAGGGCACCGGCGGGATCTTCATAGACGCCGCGGCATTTCATGCCCACAAAACGGTTTTCCACCATGTCCAGACGGCCAATGCCATGACGACCGGCGATATCCGTCAGGGTTTTGATCACTTGATAGGGGGAAAGGCGCTGACCATTGACGGCTACGGGATTGCCGGCTTCAAATTCCACGCTGATGCGCTCAGGCGTATTCGGTGCCTCTTCCATGGGCACACAGCGCTGATGGCAGGAAGCATCGGGTTCTTGGCCCGGGTCTTCCAGTTCACTGCCCTCAAAGCTTGTATGCAGCATATTGGCGTCCATGCTGTAGCGCTTGGCCTCTTGGGGAATGTAGATGCCGTGTTTTTCGGCAAAAGCGGTGAGGGCCGTACGGCTCATCAGATCCCATTCCCGCCAGGGTGCTACCACTTGAATGTCCGGAGCCAGGGCATTGACGGAAAGTTCAAAGCGTACCTGATCATTGCCTTTGCCCGTGGCACCGTGGGCTACGGCATCGGCGCCTTCCTGGCGCGCCACATCCACCAGCGCTTTGGCGATGATGGGCCTGGCGATGGAGGTGCCCAAAAGATAGCGTCCCTCATAGATGGCTGCGCCGCGCAGCATGGGGAAGACAAAATCCTTGGCCATTTCTTCTTTCAGATCAAGCACAAAGGCCTTGGAGGCGCCTGTTTTCAGCGCTTTTTCTTCCACACCGGAGAGATCTTCAGGCTGTCCGAGGTCGGCGGTGACAGTGATGACTTCGCAGTGATAGGCTTCTATGAGCCATTTGAGAATGACGGAGGTATCGAGACCTCCGGAATAGGCGAGTACGATTTTTTTGATGGTTTTCATCAGTATCCAGCGTGGCCCCTGAGGCAGAGGAGAACACGCCGCCTCCTTTGGCTTCTTAGGTGTCGAGGGTTTGGGATAATCGTCAAAAGCCTGAAAGGGTATGTCTTGCGGGCTTTTGTGCGCAAAAAGAGGAATGAGAGTAGGGAAAAAGCGGGCTTTGGTCAAGAAGCCGCTCTTGGTGAATCCGTGGTTGGAATGCTGGAAACGATATCTGATTACCTAAAATCCGCTGTTTTTTTAACCTACAAACAAGAAATCTCTACAGTGCAATAAGTTAGTAAACTTTCATCTTGCCTTTCTACCCTTTGTAGGGTAAATGTAGGGTAAAACCTGCAAGGAGGTAGGCAGGATGACTTGT